>NZ_AP027728.1:2847582-3163981 GCF_030296555.1 Microbacterium suwonense | reverse complement strand
ATGCTCTGCCACCCCGGCACCGTGCCCAACCTGGTGAAGAACTTCGTCGCGGCGCTGGCGGGGTCCATCCGCTCCTCGACGCTGCCCCACCACTCCTGCTGCTGGAACAGCCCGATGCTGGTGGTGCGGCTGCCGTCGGGGTTCGCGACGCCCGAGGTCTCCCAGTCGCCATAGTCGATGTTGTGCAGCGAGCTCTCCCCCATCGCCGCCATCACGCCGATGACCTGCGCGTCGCGCTCCAAGCCCAGATCGCGAGCCGCGCGGATGATGATGGCGGCGTTCTCGAGCTGGTCACCGCGCCAGCCGTCGATCCCGGCGGCGGGGAAGGCGTGCGGCTCGGCGAGACAGTACCGGTCGGGGTGCGGTGCGGTGAGCAGTCCCGCACCGATGAAGACGGCCGAGATCACAACGGCGACGGATGCCGTGATCACGGCGATCCTCAGCATCCGTCTGCGCTCTCGGCGGCGCCGTGCGCGCCGTCGCAGCGTCGCCGCCTTCGACCGCTGCACGCTCACGCGGACGATTCCCGACGGCGGCCCGCGAACGCCATGAGGCCGCCGCCGACTCCGCCGAACAGGTGCGCCTGCCAAGAGATACCAGGGCCGGCGCCGAGAATGCCGGTGATCATGGTGGCGCCGTAGAGCGCGACCACGATCAGGGCGATGGCGGCGTACGCCAGCCGATGTGCGAGGCGCCCGGGAGCGATGACGCGCAGTACGACATAGCCGAAGTATCCGAACACGAGCACCGAGGCGCCGACGGTGAGCGTGCCCGGGGCGTTCACGAACCAGGTGCCTGCCCCGCCGACCAGCGCGACCACGACGGTGACCCCCAGAACCGCGTCGCTCCCTCGACGGCGACCAGACAGCCAAGCACCAGGAACGGCCCGGAGTTGCCGACCAGATGCGCCCAGTTCGCGTGCAGCAGCGGCCCGAGCACGAGGCCGGGAAGGCTGCCGAGATCCCAGGAGCGCAGCCCCCAGCCGGTGAACGAGCCGGGCAGCACGGCATCCGCGAACTGGATCGCCCACATCAGCGCGAGCAGCACGACCGGCGCGAGAAAGCGCGAGAACGACCGGGGGCGCGAATCGGGTGAGACGGATGCTGTCACAGCATCGATCTTGACAGGCCCGGGCCGGAGGATGCTGGACGAGGCTTGGCCGTCCGGATCACGG
Organism: Microbacterium suwonense; assembly: GCF_030296555.1. Classification (NCBI taxonomy): domain Bacteria; kingdom Bacillati; phylum Actinomycetota; class Actinomycetes; order Micrococcales; family Microbacteriaceae; genus Microbacterium; species Microbacterium suwonense. The sequence goes on along the minus strand of NZ_AP027728.1, from coordinate 3,162,807 downwards.
ACAGAGACCTCCCGGATCGAGACCGCCCCCTGGAGAGAAAAGACCCTCCGCGCACCCGGCAGAGCCCGGTTACCCTTGCTGCGTTTCCGCCCTGGGGGAATTGGCCTGGATACCGTCACGCGGAGAGCCGTCGAACAGTCTACCCGACGTGGCCGATACGCTCGGTCACGATGAACCCACTGCCAGCTCCCTCGCCGACTGGCGGTTCGACGGCGAGCTGCGCACCTATCAGAGCGAAGTCCTGGAACAGATCCCGGCTGCTCCAGCGGATGCCGCGATGCACATCGTGGCACCACCAGGCTCCGGCAAGACGCTGCTCGGGCTGCTGCTCGCCGCCCGCGAGGGACGGCGCACGCTCGTGCTGACGCCCACCGTGACGATCCGTCAGCAGTGGGTGCGGACGGCGCGCGACCTCGCGACGGACGACGCCCAGGTCTCCGACGACCCGGCGAACCTGGCCGATCTGACCGTGCTGACGTATCAGCTGCTGAGCGTCACCGGCGATAGCTCTCCTTTCGATGATCTCGCCCGTGCGCAGTGGACCGAACAGCTCGTCGAGGCGGGGCGGACGGAGGCGGATGCCGCGACCTGGCTCGCCACGCTGGCGGTCGACAACCGCGCACAGTACCGGCGCGGCATCCGCAAACGCTCGGCCGGCCTGCGCCGCCGGTTCGCGCAGACCCGGCCGGAGTCCTTGGCCCGGGTGCTGCACCCGAACGCCCTGGCGCTGATCGATCGCATCGTCGATGCGGGCGTCGACACGATCGTGCTCGACGAGTGCCATCATCTGCTGGATCACTGGGCCATCGTCGTCGCCTACCTGCGGGCACGGATCCGCGAGCGCGGCTGCACGGGTCTGCTCATCGGCCTGACCGCCACCCTCCCCTCCGCCGACGACGGCACCGGATTCGAGAACTACACGCGAGCTGCTCGGCGAGGTCGACTACGAGGTGCCGACTCCGGCCGTCGTGAAAGAAGGGCACCTCGCGCCGTACCGCGCACACGTCTGGTTCACCGAGCCGGTCCCGCAGGAGGCGCATTTCATCCGGCGCAGTGAAGCGCAGCTGCACGAGCTGATGGTGCAGGTGCTCTCGACGCCGGACGGCGTCTCGTACCTGCACGATCAGCTGCAGCCCGCCGCGGCGACCACGGATGCCGAGACAGCAGATGCCGATGCCCCGACGCCTCCGCCGGCTCCCGCACTCCCGCCCGAGGAGTCCGCCCGTCGCGGGATCGACCGGGCACTCAGCGCCGATTTCACCCTCGCCCGGGCGTGCGGGGCGGTGCTGCGGGCGGCTGCTCCCCGGCATCCGCTCTGTGCCCTGCTGGACCCGCAGCTGTTCACCCGCGCGAGCACCGACGACCTGCTGCTGGTGCTCGCCCGCTTCGCACTGAACCGGCTGCTGCGCAACCCGGCCGCCCGCGACCAGTGGCGCTACGTGAAGGGCGCCCTGGCCGACTTCGGCCTGCACCTGACCGATCGCGGCATCCGGCGCGGACGCAACCCGCTGGAGACGACGCTGGCGACCTCGATCGCCAAGGATCACGCGACGATCGACATCCTGCGCCACGAACTGCGCAGTGCCGACGGCGAGCGCATCCGGGCGGTGGTCGTGACGGACGTCGTCGAGGCCGGAGACAACCGGGGCCTCACCGGCGGTGCCGCGCCCGGGGCGCTGCGCGTGTTCGATCTGCTGGCATCCGATCCCGAGACCGCCGCGCTGTGCCCGGTGCTGCTGACCGCTCAGCACCTGCGTACCACCGCCGCGGATGCCGACGCCGTCGCACAGGCGCTGGAGCGGGCACTCGGCAGCGCGGTCGAGGTCGAGGAGGGCTTCGGCGCGACCAGGGTGCTGCGCGTGCCGGGGTTCGGCGGCGGACGGCTGGTGGCCGCGGTGTCGCACCTGGTGACCGACGGCAGGGTGCGGGTGCTGGTCGGCACCCGCGGGCTGCTCGGCGAAGGCTGGGACTGCCCAGCGGTGAACACGCTCATCGACCTGACCAGCGTCGCCTCCAGCGTCAGCACGCAGCAGCTGCGCGGACGCACCCTGCGCCTGGACCCGGCCTGGGCGCAGAAGGTGGCGCACAACTGGTCGGTTGTGTGCCTGATCCCGCCGCACGTCGAACTCGATTCCGACGCCGAGCTGGATCGGCTGCGACGTCGGCACAGCCACCTGTGGGGCCTGAGCGCCGACGACCACACTCGTGTGATCACCGGGCTCGACGCCGCTCTCGACCGGGGCACCCGCGATCTGCTCGACCGGCTCATCGCGAAGGACCCGGCCACCTCGATCGACGCCCTGAATCAGGCGGTGCTCGCCGGCATCCGGTCCCGCTCGCAGACGCATGCCGACTGGCGCATCGGGCAGCCGTACACAGCCCGGGAGCGGGATGTGGTGGCCGTGCGCAGCCCCCACCGCACCGCACTCGTGCAGGTGCTGCCTGCCGTCGCGGTCGGGGCGCCGACGTTGTTCCTGCTGGGAGCTCTGGCCAGCGGGGTCTGACCGCAGTGGCCAGTGGGGCCCTCGAGTGGAATCTGCCGCTGGCCGCCGGTGCCGGCATCGCCCTGGGCGGCGGCGCCGTCGTCGCCCTCGGCCGACGGATCCCCGAGCTCATCCGCGGGCTGCGACGCCGCCGGGACCCGTCGCTGGTCTACCGGGAGACGGCGCGGCTGGTCTCCCGAGCGCTGCAGGACGCCGGGCGGATCCCGTTCCTGCCGGACACCGCCGTCGAGGTCGACCGGCAGCGCGAGCCCGACGGATCCACGCGACTGCGGCTGGTCTTCGAGGGGCCGGCACGGGTGCGGCAGCTGCTGGCGGATGCCGTGCAGGAGCTGTTCGGACCGGTGCGCACACCCCGGTTCCTGTTGCGCATCGCCTCGGCCCGCAGACCGGATGCCTACCTGGCGGTGCCGCAGCAGATCGGCAGGCGCAGAGCGGATGCCGAGCACTTCGCAGCGCTGTGGCAGGACGCGATCGGCCCGTGCGAGCTGATCGAGCTGCAGGGCGAGGAGGGACTGGTCGTGCTGCGTGCCGCCCGCGCCCAGTCCGGACAGCTGGAAGGGTCCGGAGCCCGCACCACACTGTGGGGGTGAGCGGTGCGGCAGGGCTCCGGCCGCGCCCGCGCCCACCCAGCCGCGTTACGATCGAAGTTCGCACCGTCGCGCAGGGGGAGACACCGGATGCAGGAGCAGATGACCGAGACCGTCACCGAGCAGATCACTGCCGAACGCTTCGCCGAGCAGACCTCCCGGATCATCGCCTCGGTCTCGTCGGTGATCGACGGGAAGCCGGAGGCGGTGCGCAGCGCCCTGACCTGCCTGTTCGCCGAGGGTCACCTGCTGATCGAGGACGTGCCCGGCGTCGGCAAGACCATGCTCGCCCGCGCGCTTGCCGCGAGCGTACACGCCACGGTGCGCCGCATCCAGTTCACGCCCGACCTGCTGCCGGGCGATGTCACCGGTGTGGCCGTGTACGACCCGGTGGCCCGCGAGTTCGAGTTCAAGCGCGGCGCCGTCTTCGCCCACATCGTCATCGCCGACGAGATCAACCGCGCCTCGCCCAAGACCCAGTCCGCTCTGCTGGAGGCGATGGAGGAGGGGCAGGTCACCGTCGACGGCGCCACGCATCCGCTCCCCCAGCCGTTCCTGGTGGTCGCCACCCAGAATCCGCTGGAGATGGAGGGCACCTATCCGCTGCCCGAGGCCCAGCGCGACCGGTTCATGATGCGCATCTCGATGGGGTACCCGGATGCTGCGGCCGAGACCCTCATGCTGCGCCAGCGTGAGCGATCCAACCCCCTTGCGGCGATCACCCCGGTGACCGACGCGACCACCGTGCGCGCGTTGATCGCCTGGACCCGACGCGTGCACGTCGCCGAGTCCCTCGAGGAGTACGCCGTCGCTCTCGCCCAGGCCACCCGACAGGACCCCAGCCTGCACCTGGGCGCGAGCCCGCGTGCGACGCTGCAGCTGGTGCGCGCGGCGAAGGTGCGCGCTGCTCTGGACGGACGCGAGTTCGTCGTGCCGGACGACATCGCCGAGCTGGTCATCCCGGTCTTCGCCCACCGGCTGCTGGCCGCACGCGGGGTGCACCGTGCCGGCAGCCAGCCGGTGGAGGCGGCGCTGACCCAGATCATCTCGCGCGTGCCGGTCCCGTTCGCCGACACCCGCCGCTGAAGACCGCCGGACCGCTGAGGCTGCCGATGAAGCGTCGCCCGCTGACCGCGAGAGGCTGGGGATGCCTGCTCTCCGGCATCCTGCTGATCGTCGCCGCCAACGTGCTCTCGGCGCGGCCGCTGCTGTACGTCGGCCTGCTGCTAGCGGCGCTTCCCGTGATCTGCCTGCTGGTCGTGCGGCTGCCACGGCGTCGCGGCGAGGTGCACCGACAGGTGTCCACCGATGTGCTCGCCGTCGGCGAGACCTCCCGCGTCAACGTGCGCTTCGACCTGTACGCCTTCGGCATCCCGCGCGGCACCTGGCGCGACACGCTCCCCGCGGCGGTGCACGGCGATGCCCGCGGCGACTACCCCGAAGACGCGCTGCGCTACGACCTGGAGGGGTTCGCCGCGGCATCAGCACGCTCGGGCCGCTGCTGCTGCGCACCACGGATCCGTTCGGGCTCGTCCAGCGCGAGCAGGCGTTCGGCGATACGCGCACGATCACCGTCATCCCGCAGACGGTCGCGCTGATCCCACTGCCCACCAAGGTCGGCGCCGCCGGCGGCACCGCGCAGACCCGCTCGACCCGGCTCGGCCAGGGCGCCGACAACCTCATCCCACGCCCGTACGCCTCCGGCGACTCGCGTCGTCGCATCCACTGGCGCGCCACCGCGCACCGTGGCGATCTGATGGTGCGCCAGGAAGAGGAGGAGGCCAGTCCCGACGCACTGGTCGTGCTCGACCGAGCAGCCGACCGCTGGGATCGCCCCGGTGACGACGTGGATCCGGCGTTCGAGACCGCCGTGACCCTGTGCGGGTCCGTCGCGCTGCGATTGGCGCAGGACGGCTACAGCGTCGACGTGGTCGACAGCGCGGGCGTGCTGCTGGGGCGCTGCGCGGCCATGAGGAGGATCGGGAGGACCTGATGATCGCCCTGGCGATGGTCGGACCCCGTGGCGAGCCGCGCGACCTGCGCACCATCGTCGGCAGCACTCCCCGGGTCCGTTGGTGCTGATCACCGGCCGGATCGGCGACGCGGATGCCGAGAAGCTCAGCACCGCCGGTGCTGCGGCGCCCCTGCTGTTCGCGACCTCCGCCGGAGAGACAGCACTGGCGAGCGTGCGCGCACACGGCTGGCATCCGGCCGTGCTCACCGCAGATCCCGAAGACCTTCCGGCCCTGTGGGCATCCGCCCTCCCGCTCTCGGCGGTGCATCATGACTGACCGGGCGCAGGCGGCCGGCGCGATCCAGTCGCCGCCGCGGCGCCCGGCGGGACCGCTCGGCTCGGGCATGCTCGCGATGCTCACCGTGATCGTCGCCGTCTGGCCGTACACCGGCGCCGTGCAGCCGGGGCTGTGGAGCTTCGTCGTCGGCGTGACCGTGATCCTGGTCGCCCTCGTCGGCATGATCGCCCGCGGCGCACTCGGCGGAGTGCGAATCGGCATCCGTCGCGTGCTGGTGCTGCTCGCCCAGCTGATCGTCGCGGTCCTGGCCTGCACGGCGATGCTCGCCGGTGAGACTGCGCGACTGGGGATGATCCCCACCGGTCAGACGGTCCGCCTGATCGGCGTGCGGCTGACGCAGAGCTTCGACGAGATCATGAACGGCGTGGCGCCGATCGCCGCGTCCATGCCCATGGCGACGCTGCTGGGTCTGGCGTTCGCGGTGGTCGCGATCCTGATCGATCAGCTCGTCGCACACCGCCTGGTGGTGCTGGCGGTGCTGCTCAGCTCGGTGGTGGGCGTCGTGCCGATGCTCGTGTCGTTCGGAACGGTGAACATCGCCTGGTTCCTCATGCAGGCCGTGACGATCCTGCTGCTGCTGCGATTCGGGGCGCGGCACGATCCGCGTGCCGCGCGCAGCGCCTCCTCCACCGTGGCGACGACGGTCGGGGCGGTCGCGATCGTGGCAGCGCTCGTGCTCGCGCCGGTGCTGCCGGTGGCATCCGCTCTTCCCGGCACCGGGCCGATGCTGACCGTCAGCGCCAACCTGCGCCTGGGCGATGACCTGCGCCGGCCCGAGGGCGTCGAGGCGCTGACGCTAGTGACCTCTGCGGCGAGCGCCCCGTACCTGCGCATGGCGACGCTCTCGCGCTTCGACGGCGACGTGTGGCGGCCCGATCGCGGCGATCGCGTGCCGGTGCGCGCGGGATTCGGCGAGCGCGACTGGGCCGATCCAATCGCCACGGTGACGAACGATGTCTCGATCCGTGTGGTGGGCGTCTCCAGCGACCGGCTGCCGGTGCCGTACGCCCCCGAGCGGCTGACCGGGTTGGAGGGCCTGGTCGGCGGTGCCCGAGAACCGCACCGTGCTCAGTCGCACCGAGGACGCGGCCGGGTCGGACTACACGGTGAAGGTCGCCACCGCCGCGCCGACCCTGGAGCAGATTCGGGCGTCGACGGCATCCGGCGCACCGACACCCGAGCTGCCCGACGACCTTCCGCCGATCATCGCTCAGCTGGCGAGCGAGGTGACCGCGGGCGCCGACACCGATTACGACCGGCTGATCGCCCTGCAGGACTGGTTCCGCACCGAGTTCTCGTACTCGCTGGAGGCCCCGGTCGAGGAGGGGTTCGACGGCACGGGCGCCGAGGCCGTGGCGACCTTCCTGGACAAGCGCACCGGGTACTGCATCCACTTCGCGGGCGCGTTCGCGCTGATGACGTCGACGCTCGGGATGCCGGTGCGGATCGTCGTCGGCTATCTGCCCGGCACCGCCACGGATGAGAAGCGCGGCGACGACACCGTCTACTCGGTCACCAGCGACCAGCTGCACTCCTGGCCCGAGGTGCACTTCGCCGGCATCGGCTGGGTGCCCTTCGAGCCCACCGCCACGCTCGGCGTGCCGACAGCCTTCGCCGCCGAGTCGTCCGAGGGCGGTAACGGCGACGGCCCGGATGCCCCGCAGCCGACCATCGCCCCGTCCGAGAGCTCCTCCACGGCGCCCACGAGCTCGGCGGGGCCCGATGATGACCTCGGCGCCGATGGTGCGGCGCCGCTGCAGCGACTGAACCCGACCCCCGTGATGCTGACGGTGCTCGGCATCCTCGTGCTGCTCGCGCTGCCGATGCTGGTGCGCGAGGTGCGGCGCACTGTGCGGATGGGGCGGGCCCGGTCGGGCGATGCGATGGCAGCCTGGCAAGAGCTGTCGGACGCGCTGGTGGATCTGGGGCTGGCGGCACCCGAGGTGCAGACGGCGCGCGTGCGTGCCGATGCGCTCGCGATGACGCGCGGAGTGGATCCGGCGGCGCTGAGCCCGCTGGTGCGGGCCGTCGAGCACACCAGCTATGCCGAGACCGCCCCGGACGCCGAGAACCTGGCGAACCCGCTGAGGATCGTGCTCGCACAACTGGCCGCGAGCGTGGACCCGCGACAGCGCGTGCTGGCGCGGATGCTGCCGGCATCCCTGTTCCTGCGCCGACGCTGAGCCCCCACCGCCTGGAAAGCCCGTCTATATGGCGCTGCTGCGCGGCTCGCCCGGCGTGTCGCGTGCACGAGTGCCAGATAGATGCGCTGTGGGTCAGGCGTGCTCGGGGCAGGCGACGGCGCCGCACGCGGCGCACACGACGAACTGACGGCGGCAGGTGGGTTCGGGGCAGTTCGCCGTCCGGCTGGTGCTCGCCCCGCATCCGGCGCACTCGCCGATGACAGCGGCGTGATCCGAGAACTCCACCGAGCCTCTCCTGTCGAAGACGTACAGCGACCCCTCCCACAGCCCGTCGTCGCCGTAGGTCTCGCCGTAGCGGGCGATGCCACCGTCGAGCTGATACACCTCGCCGAAGCCGCGCGAGACCATCAGGCTGGAGAGCACCTCGCAGCGGATGCCGCCGGTGCAGTACGTGACGACCGGCTTGCCTTTCAGCTCGTCGTAGGCGCCCTCGTCGAGCAGCCGGACGAAGTCGCGGGTGTTCTCGGTGTCGGGGACCACCGCGTTGCGGAAGCGCCCGATCTCGGCCTCGAGCGCATTGCGTCCGTCGAAGAACACCACCTCGTCACCACGCTCGGCGATCAGCTCGTGCAACTGCTCGGGGCTCAGCCGGGCTCCGCCGCCCACGACGCCGTGCTCATCGACGGCGAGCTCGCCCGGCGCCCCGAAGGAGACGATCTCGTCGCGCACCTTCACGCTGAGCTTGGGGAAGTCGAGGCTGTAGCCGTCGGCATCCAGCCCGGTGCCCTCGCTCCACTTCACGTCGGCGTCCTTGAACGCCGGATAGTCACGGAACCGGCGCAGCCACTTCTTCACCGCGGGCAGGTCGCCGCCGAGCGTGCCGTTGATGCCGTGCTCGGAGATCAGGATGCGTCCACGCAGCTTCAGCACCTCGCCGAGGTCGCGCTGCCACAGCCGGATCGCGTCCGGGTCCGCCAGCGGCGCGAACGCGTAGAACAGCACGATCTTGGGGGTGGGCACTCAGAGATTCTACGTGGGCTGGACTGACGGATCCTCTGGAGCCGAGGGCGAACGACGGAGCAGCCCGACGGCCAGCACCGTCACGGCGTAGACCGCGAACGGGATGCCCCAGAGCCACACACTGCGGGCCTGGACCAGCGGCAGGAGCAGGATGCCGGCGGCTGCGACCACCACGACGTAGCTGATCGCCCAGACGATCGGGCTCCAGTCCCAGAGCAGACGTCCCTCGAAGCCTCGCAGCGGCAGCAGCAGCACAGGCAGCGAGCCAAGCGTGATCACGAGCACAGTCATGCAGAACTCCAGCACGAGGATGGTGGCCAGATCCATGGCCGTCTGCAGCTGCGGGGCGCGGTTCGCATCGATCTGTTCCCAAATGATGAGATCCGTGAACGGGTGCCCCGCGATGAACGCCGTACCGACGGCTGCTGCGACACCCAGCACGAGCGCCCATCCCGCCCCGATTGCCACGGCGACCGCGCCAAGACGACGATCATCCGTAGCCGGCTCGGACGGGTCCGCCGCTTCGGAGGGGTCGGGCACCACCATCAGTAGGCCGAAGAGCACCACCGCGCCGATGCCGATCCACTGCGTGAACAGCGCGATGACCACGAGCAGCACAATGTGAATCGGCCGCACGACCAGCCGCGGCCGACCGCCGCGTCGGCGACTGATCAGTCCCTTCACCGCCCCCGAGGTTCCGTTGACGACCAGCATCGCCAGCAGCAGCACCGTGGCCACACGCGCGGTGGCGAGCGTGAACGCGAAACCACCGGCGATCAGGCCGCCGAGCGCGGCCGCGAGCACAAGAAGCCCGACGGCGGCGAATCCGGAGAAGCCGCCAGTGAGCCGCGCCCAGGGGTCGCGGCGCGCGGCCGGCTGCAGCTCGGCGGGCGGCATCGGTTCGGCGATCGGGTCACTCATTGCTCTCTCCTCGGTTGCGTCGCGTCTCCCTGCCTGCGAGCAGTGTCGGGATGCCGACCAGCACGGCGGCGCCCGCCGCCGCGGCCAGGCCCGTGCCGGCCTCGGTCGCGAAGGCGTCGGGACCCGACTCGAACGGTGCGGCGGCGGATGCCAGGATGCTGGGCTCGGCGATGTCGCCGTTCGCGACCTTCGCCGTGTGCGGGAAGTCCGCCGAGAGCGGTTCGGGGATGGCGACCGTGACCCAGACGGGGTCGCCGACGGCAACCCTGGTGGGGGTGTAACTGACCCAGGAGCCGTCGGCATACTCGTGCTTCACGAGGTCGCCGTCCTCGACCTGCTGGAGAAACATGCGGTGCACGCCGGGTCCCACGACCGACACAGGTACCCTCACTTCACCCACGCCGGCCTCGTCCGTCTCCTCGGAAGGGGTCGCGCTCCAGTCCCAAGAGCGGCCCTCAGTGCACTTCTTCTTCTCGGCATACTCGGCAGAGTCCTCGGCGAGGGCGACACTGAAGCCGCCATCGTCGTTCTCGTACCTGATCACTTGCGGAAGCCGCGAGTACTCGTCCGTGCTCGACACGGAGTCGAGCAGCCGCTCCGTGACGGCGTAGCTGCACGCCAGGCCTTCATTGATCTGCTTCAGAGCTTCCTGAGGCGATTTCCAGACCCCTTCGTCGCGCTCCCACGTCGCCACATACCCACCGGAGCTTCGGATCCGGATGTTCCAGTACGCGTCGTCCCCGCTGCCGTGCACCTCGCGGAATCCGTTGTAGTTCTCGTCCGCGAAGCCCAGCTCCACATCGCCCTCGTCGGCCGATGCGGCGGGCACCGTGACGAACAGCGTGGCCGCTGCCACTGCGGCTGCCGCACAGCCGATCTTCCTCATCCGTTGCATGTGTCGCTCCCTCCGGCACTGAGGTTAGCCGCCTGCGGCCGACTCCCGTCGGTGAGCGGCGGCATCCTGTGGATAACTCCGCCGACTCCGTCGCTCGGACCCGAGGCAGGAAGCGCTCTGCGGATCGGATAGGATGGACAGGTTGTTCCTGGTGACGTGTCCGAGCGGCCGAAGGAGCACGCTTGGAAAGCGTGTGTTGTGCAAGCAACCGAGGGTTCGAATCCCTCCGTCACCGCCGAATGCTCCGAGCCCCGAGACACGGTCCCGGGGCTCGGAGCATCTCCATTACTGGAGACGGGGTCAGTCGAAACGGATGCCGTACATCGTCGTCTCCGGTCCGGACTCCAGCCGGTACATGCCGATGCGCTCATAGAAGGCTCCGGCGCCGGCGTTGGCAGGGTTCATCCCCAGGTGCAGACCCGGCACGCCCCGGCTCCGCAGCTCCGCGAACAGCGTCTCGATGAGGCGCCGCCCGAGCCCTTGCCCCTGGGTCTCGGGAAGCAGATCGATGTGCAGGTGCGCCGGATACTCCGCCGCATGCCGCTCGCGCCCGGGACCACGACCGCTCGCGTAGCCGATCATGCCGTCCTGGCGCGTCGGCTCCGGCTCGCCCGACAGCGGGTAGCGTGCCGCGACGCCCGGCCACCACTCATCCCGGAACCACGTCTCGAAGGTCTCGGTGTCGTCCGTCGACACGATGTAGCCGATGGTGCGACCGTCCGCCGATTCGACCACCCAGGTCAGATCCGGATGCCGCTGCGCATAGGGCACGGCGAAGATGTCGCCCCACAGCCGATCGTCGTCGAACAGCCCGGTCGCGTCACCACCGGCATCCGCTGTCCTCACGCACACCTCGTACAGCGCGTCGCGATCCGACGGGCGATAGGGGCGGATGCTCGACACAGGCGACTCCTTCCAGGCCGGCGCCGCGGCGGCGGACCCTGCCCAGCCTAGCGACGTCGCACCCTGACCTGCCCGGCCCAGCCGCACCCAGCGACCGAGCGCGGCGGCGACGATCAGCGAGGCAGCACCGCCGATCAGCATCCCGGCGACGGTGTCCGTCAGCCAGTGCACGCTGAGAATCGTGCGGGACAGCGCCATCGCGACGGTCCACACGACACCCGCCGCGCCCACCCACCGGCGCGGGAAGACGAGGAACACCACCAGGGCGACTGTCGCGGCATTCGCCGTATGCCCGGAGGGGAATGAACCGAAATCCGAGGCGACCAACAGGTCGTCCGGTCGTGCGCGACCGAACAGCTCCTTGAGCAGCTGCACGAACCCGACACTCACCAGCAGCGTGGCCGCGGCGTACACCGCGTCGCGTGGACGACGCATCGCCACCAGCGTCCCGAGCAGCAGCACCGGCACCACCACGGTCGCCACCCAGCCTCCGCCGATGACGTTCAGGGCGTACGAGGTCTCCAGCATCCACGGCTGACGGATGCCGACCATCAGGTCGTGCCAGCCCTGGTCGACCGTGTTCGCCACTCCGCCCGGGAGCAGCACCACGCCCCAGCCCAGCACGAGCGCGGCTGCCAGCAGTGCGCCGCCGCAGATCAGCATCCGGGATCGGGTCATCCTCACATTCTGCCTGTCGCGCGCCGGCCATCACGGCACGAGACCCGACCGGCCCGCTGTGTCGCATGCGGGGATATCCGGCTCTTCGGACATCCGGTGGGGGTGAGGCTCGCCGGGTGATGTTCGGCGGGTAGGGGTCGAGGTCCCCGAGGATCAGTAGCGCTAACTGTCTGATCTTCACGAGGACCTCGACGTGCTTCACCCTACTTCGGGGTGCGCTTCTGCGCGCTCTGCGACTGATCCGTGTTCCCGCTGCGACGTTCTGCTGGGTCTTCCTGATGTCCATGTCGAGCGCGTCGACCGTCGCGACGGGCTGCTGGTGGTGACGGTCTCGACGCCAGCGGCACCGACCGGCTGTCCCTCGTGTGGGGTCGTCGCGACCGGTCGTGGCCGCCGCCGACGGGTGCTTCATGATGTGCCCGCGACGACGCGGGTGCGGATTGTGTGGCGGCAGCGGGTCTGGCGGTGCGATGAGGTGGGATGCGCGCGGCGGACGTTCGTGGAGCAACTCCCGGGCCTGGTCGCCCGGCGCGGGTCGATCACCACGCGCGCCGTCGGCTGGGCGATCGGGCAGTTGCGCCGCGAGCACGCCACCGTGCACGGTATCGCCCGTCAGCTCGGCACGTCGTGGAAGACGGTGTGGCGCGCTGTCGAGCCTGAGTTGGAGCGGCTCGCGGCCGACGAGTCCCGGTTCGAGAACGTCACCACGCTCGGTGTCGATGAGCACATCTGGCATCACGTCGACCCCCGCAAGAGCGGTCCGAAGGAGCTGACCGGGATGGTCGATCTGAGCCGCGACAGCACCGGAAAGACGCGGGCCAGGCTGCTTGACCTGGTGCCTGGCCGCTCCGGGAAGGCCTACGCGTCCTGGCTCGCCGAACGCGGCGAAGCGTTCCGGAGGAACGTGAAGGTCGCCGCTCTTGACCCGTTCGCCGGCTACAAGACCGCGATCGACGACAAGCTCGAAGACGCCACGGCCGTGCTGGACGCGTTCCACGTCGTCAAGCTCGGCACCGCCGCCGTCGACGAGGTCCGCCGCCGGGTTCAGCAGGACACCCTCGGGCATCGCGGTCGTAAGGGCGACCCGCTCTACGGGATCCAGACCATCCTCCGCGCCGGCGCCGAGAACCTCACCGAGAAGCAGCGGACCAGACTCGCGGCAGCGATCGAGGCCGACCCCGCGCACGACGAGGTGTTCGTCGCGTGGCAGTGCGCCCAGCAACTGCGTTCCGCCTACCACCAGAAGGACCTCGCCGAGGGGCGACGGATCGCGCAGAAGGTCGTCGAGTCGTTCCACACCTGCCCGATCCCCGAGATCGCCCGCCTCGGCCGCACCCTCCGCCACTGGCGAGCCGCGTTCCTGGCGTACTTCACGACCGGACGATCATCGAACGGCGGAACTGAGGCCGTGAACGGGATCATCGAGCTGCACCGCCGCCTCGCCCGCGGCTTCCGCAACCGCGACAACTACCGGCTCCGCATGCTCCTCGCCGCCGGCGGCCTCACCCCATGACCCCCACCGAAAGTCCGAAGAGCCGGATATCCTCAGGCTATGAGCTTCGCAACCTCCCACCTCCTGCTCGCCGCCTCCGGCGCCGACCTCGTCGCCGCCCATCCTGTGGAGGAGGGTCGAGTCCGCCCGCACCGGACCCTGGATGGCGACGGATTCAAGATCAGGACGCTGGTGATGGATGCCGGAGCGCTGCTGCGCGAGCATCGGGCGCCGGTGCCGATCCTGGTGCAGGTCGTGTCGGGGCGGATCCTGTTCCGAGTCGACGGCGTCGAGTACGATATGACGGCGGGCGGATCGATCCAGGTCGAGGCATCCGTCCCGCACGAGCTCGAGGCGATCGATGCCGCACACGTGCTGCTCACTCTGATGGGCTGATCGGCTCAGGGTGCGAGCATCGCGACCGAGCGAGGGCGCACGATCAGCCACAGCGACAGGATCGCCACCACCGCACAGCCGGCCATGACGGTCGCCATCGTGGTCGCCGTGATCCCCGAGCCCACGGATATCAGTCCCACCACGGGAGAGATGATCGCCGCGACACCGAAGTTGCACGCCCCGAGAACGGATGCCGCGGTTCCGGCGGCATTGCCGTGCCGGTCCAGCGCCAGCACCTGCACGCACGGGAAGGTGAAGCCGCAGGCCGTCATGAACAGCCACAGCGGGATGACCGTTCCCCAGAAGCCCGCGCCGACCTGGTCGCAGACGATGATCGTGGTCCCGGCGAACAGCAGCATCCCCGTGGAGAAGGCCATCACCCACTGCGGTCCGAAGCGCGCAGCCAGACGCGACGCGGCCTGCACACCGCCGACCACGCCGAGGGAGTTCGCCGCGAACAGCAGACCGTACTGCTGCGGATCCAGTCCGTGCGTCTGCTGAAACAGGAACGGCGACGCCGACAGGTACGAGAACAGGCCCGAGAAGGTCATGCCGCCGATGATGAGCACACCCACGAACACCCGGTCGGAGAAGACGCTGCGATAGCGCTGCAGCATGGTGCTCGATCCGCGTTCCTGTCGACGCGCCCTCGGCAGGGTCTCGGGGATCAGCGTGGATACCGCGACGAGCATCACCAGGCCGTAGGCGGCGAGCACGACGAAGATACCCCGCCAGGGCATGACCACCAGCAGAGCGGAGCCCGCGATCGGGGCGACGACCGGCGCCACGCCCGAGACCAGCGCAAGGCGCGAGAGCATGACGACCAGCCGCTTGCCGCCGAACAGATCCCGCACGATCGCCATCGCCACGACGCCGCCCGCCGCAGCTCCGATCCCCATCACCACGCGCGCGACGCCGAGCAGGAGCAGATCGGGCGCAATCGCCGCGGCGATGCTCGCGAGCACGTGCAACGCGGTCACGACGATCAGCGGAACCCGGCGCCCCACCTTGTCGCTGAGCGGCCCCACCACCAGCTGGCCGAGCGCGAAGCCGATCATCGTACCGGTCAGGGTGAGCTGGATCATCGCCGCCGAGGTCGCGAAGTCTGCCTCGAGCTGAGGGAAGGCCGGCAGATACAGGTCGATCGTGAACGGTCCGAGCGCGGTGAGCGCCCCCAGCACGATGATGTACAGCACCCGCCGCGGGGTGGAGATGGCATCTCCCGGGTGCAGGACAATCGGAGCCGTCGCCGGATCCACGCCCAGGGTGCGGATGGCCCCGGTGGGCGTGGAGGTGCGGATGGTTCCGGTGATGGCCCGGATGCTGCCGGTGGGCGTGCGTTCGTCGGTCACTGAGGACTTTCGCGGGAGAGGGCGGATGCTGCACCGAATCGATTCGACGCAGAAAAGTCCATGCTACTGCACGGCCGCGAGGGCAGCCCCGCGAGCGTGGTCAGGATGCCGCGATGCGGGCCAGACCCTCTTCGAGATCGGCGATGAGGTCGGCGACATCCTCGATGCCCACCGACAGCCGCACGATGTTCTCCGGCACGGCCAGCGCGGTCCCGCGCACCGAGGCGTGGGTCATCTCCGGCGGGTAGCCGATCAGCGACTCCACCCCGCCGAGAGACTCGGCGAGCTGGAACACCGAGGTCGACTCGGCGAACGCCCGAGCGGCCGCGGGCCCCGCCGAGAGACCGAGCGAGAGCATCCCGCCGAACCCGCTCATCTGCCGTGCAGCGATCTCGTGGCCGGGGTGCGAGGCGAGCCCCGGGTAGAACACGTCGGCGAACTCGGGGCGTGACGCAGCCCACTCCGCGATCGCCTGCGCATTCTCGCTGTGCTGGCGCACCCGCACGGCGAGCGTCTTGATGCCGCGCGTGGTCAGCCAGGCATCCAGCGGTGCCGAGACCGCACCGACGGCGAACTGCTGGAACTTCACCTGCTCCACGAAGCGGTCGTCTCCGAACACCACCGCACCGCCGAGCACGTCGGAATGCCCGCCCAGGTATTTGGTCGTGGAGTGCACCACCACATCGGCACCGAGCGCGAGCGGCTGCTGCAGTGCGGGCGAGGCGAACGTGTTGTCGACCACGAGGATCGCCCCCGCGGTGTGCGCCGCCTCAGCGATCACGGCGATGTCGACGATCTTCAGCAGCGGGTTGCTGGGCGTCTCGAGCCACACGATCTTCGTCTCAGGACGCACCGCGGCGCGCACGGCATCCGCCGACTGCAGATCGACCGTGGTCGTCTCGATCCCCCACGGCGCGAGCACCTTCGTCAGCAGCCGATAGGTTCCGCCGTACACATCGTTGCCGAGCAGCACATGGTCGCCGGGGCGGAGGATGCCGCGCAGCAGCGCGTCCTCAGCGGCGAGGCCCGAGGCGAACGACAGCGCCGACGCTCCGCCCTCAAGGGCGGCGAGCTGAGTCTCCAGCGAGGAGCGGGTCGGATTGCCCGCGCGGTTGTACTCGAAGCCGCCACGGTAGCCGCCGATGCCGTCCTGCACGTGCGTGGAGGCCTGGTAGATCGGCGGGATGATCGCGCCGGTGAGCGGATCAGGCTGCTGCCCGGCGTGGATGGCTCGAGTGGCGAAGGCGCGGTCGGTCATGGCCTTACGATACGTCCGGTGCGCTCCACGCATCCGATCCTGTTACGTCATGCGACGACGGACGGATGCCGGTCATCGGGCCAGATAGGCCAGCAGGTCCTGCCGGGTGAGCACCGTGTGCGGGCGTCCCCCGCTCGTGACGAGCAGGGCATCCGCATCGGCCAGCGCTGCGCGCGCCTGCGCGACCGTGGCGTGGATGCCGACCAGCGGAAGGGGCGCGGCGACATGCGCGCGAACCGGATCGCTCGGCTGCGCCTCCCCGCGGAACAGCCGATCCAACAGCCCCTTCTCGTCGACCGCGCCGAGCACCTCTCCCATCATCACCGGCGGCTCGGCACTGAGCACGACCAGCTGCGAGACGGCGTACTCCGACATGATGCCGATCGCCTCCAGCACGGTCTCGTCGGGGTGCGTGTGCACGAGCGCGGGGATGCTGCGGCCGGTGGGCTGCTTCTGCTTGACGACGGTGTCCCGCGCGGCCAGCACATCGGCCACGGTCTCTTCCTCCTGCACCTCGCTGAAGCCGTAGGACCGCATCCACGAGTCATTGAAGATCTTGCCGAGGTAGCCGCGCCCGCCGTCGGGTAGCAGCACCACCATCACGGCATCCGCGGGCAGGTTCTGCGCGACGCGCAGCGCTCCGACCACCGCCATGCCGCTGGATCCGCCGACGAGGACGCCCTCTTCTCGGGCGAGTCGGCGGGTCATGGCGAAGGCCTCGGCATCCGTCACCGCGACGATCTCGTGCGGCACCTGCGGGTCGTACGCCCCCGGCCAGATGTCCTCCCCCACGCCCTCCACGAGGTACGGCCGTCCGGTGCCGCCGGAGTAGACGCTGCCCTCGGGATCCACACCGACGATGCGCACGCCGCCGTCGGAGACCTCTCGCAGGTACCGCCCAGTGCCGGTGATCGTCCCCCCGGTGCCGACGCCGGCGACGAAGTGGGTGATCCGGCCGTCGGTGTCGCGCCAGATCTCCGGACCGGTGGTCTCGTAGTGGCTGCGCGGGCCGTTCGGGTTCTCGTACTGGTTCGGCTTGAAGGCGCCCGGGATGTCTCGTGCGAGCCGGTCGCTGACGCTGTAGTACGACTCCGGGCTGTCGGCAGGGACGGATGTCGGCGTGACGACCACCTCGGCGCCGTACGCACGCAGCACGTCGATCTTGTCCTGTCCGACCTTGTCGGGCACGACGAACACGCAGCGGTAGCCGCGCTGCTGTGCCACCAGAGCCAGGCCGACGCCGGTGTTGCCGCTGGTGGGCTCGACGATCGTGCCGCCCGGCCGCAGCTGGCCCGAGGCCTCGGCAGCGTCGATGATGCGCGTCGCGATGCGGTCCTTGGCGGAGCCGCCGGGGTTCAGGTACTCGAGCTTGACGAGCACGGTGCAGGCGATGCCGTCGGTCACCCGGTTGAGCTTGACCAGGGGCGTGTCGCCGACCAGGTCGACGATGTTCTCGGCATAGCGCATGCGTTTCAGGCTAAGCGCGGGAACACCGGATGCCGCGTTTGTTTCACCCCGCTATATGGCGCTCGTGCACGGTTTCGGGTCGGAATCCGTGCACGAGCGCCATATAGACGGGTTCTGCGGGAGGGTCAGCCCTTCGTCGCGCCGGCCAGCAGGCCGCGGACGAAGAAGCGCTGCAGCGCGAAGAACACGATCAGCGGCACGATGATCGAGATGAACGTACCCGCCGACTGCAGGAACCACCTGTTGCCCCAGGTTCCGGACAGCGAGTTCAGCGCCTGGGTGATCGGCAGGGCCCCCGGCGAGGCGAAGATGGTCGCGACCAGCAGATCGTTCCACACCCACAGGAACTGGAAGATGCCGAACGAGGCGATCGCCGGCATCGCCAGCGGCAGGATGATGCGGAAGAACACCTGGCCGTGACCGGCGCCGTCCACCCGGGCCGCCTCGACGATGTCGCCGGGGATCTCGGAGATGAAGTTGTGCAGCATGAACGTGGCCAGCGGCAGCGCGAAGATCGCGTGCGCGATCCACACCCGGGCGAAGC
This sequence comes from Microbacterium suwonense, assembly GCF_030296555.1. Lineage (NCBI taxonomy): Bacteria > Bacillati > Actinomycetota > Actinomycetes > Micrococcales > Microbacteriaceae > Microbacterium > Microbacterium suwonense. The sequence continues at coordinate 3,144,334 of NZ_AP027728.1, read as the reverse complement.
TGTAGTCCAGGTCGTTCAGCGTGAACCCGGGGAACACCACCACATCGCCCAGCGTGAGTCCGGTGGAGAACAGGCTCAGCAGCGGCACCAGGGCCATCTGCAGCGGCACGATCTGCAGCGCGAACACGAACACGAACAGCAGGTTGCGGCCCTTGAAGTCGATCCACGCGAACGCGTAGGCGGCCAGCGAGGCGAGGGCGATCGGGAACACCGTGGCCGGGATGGTGATCGCGAGGGAGTTCACGAACGCGACGGCCAGCGTCGTCGACGTTCCACCGGCGGTCAGCGCCTCGAAGTAGTTCTCTAGCGTGAACGCGGGATCGGTGAAGGCGGTCCACCAGCCGGTCGACTGTGTGTCCGCACCGGGGCGGAACGAGGTGACGAGCAGCCCGAAGGTGGGAATCGTCCAGAAGAAGGCGATGATCACCGCGGCGAGCGTGGCGCCCTTCGACGTGAGCTTCTTGTGGGCGATGGCCTCGTTGCGGCGGGTCTCGCGTTCGATCTGACGCTTGCTGCGACCGTCCAGGACGACGGCTTCTGTGGCGGTCATCAGCGGATCTCCTCTGCTTGGTCAACGATCGGGCGTTGTAGATGATCAGGGGCAGCACGAACAGGAACAGCACCACGGCCAGCGCCGAGGAGTGCCCGTAGCTCTGGAAGCGCTGCTGCTGGTTGACCATCTCGAAGCCGAGCACGGTGGTGTCGTCGCGACCGCCGGTCATCACGGCGACGATGTCGTACACCTTCAGCGACATGATCGTGATGGTGGTGAGCACGACGATCAGCGAGGATCGGATGCCGGGCACCGTCACGTTCGTGAAGCGCTGCCAGGCATTCGTGCCGTCCAGCTCGGCCGCTTCGATCTGCTCGACCGGAACCGCCTTGATCGCCGCCGACAGGATGACCATCGCGAACCCGGTCTGGGTCCAGATGAAGACGATCAGCAGCATGAACGTGTTGATCAGCGGCTTGACCGCCAGCCAGTTGACCGGGTCGCCGCCGAACATCGTGACGATGGCATTCATCAGGCCGAGCTGGTCGCCCTGCCGGTAGTCGTACATGAACTTCCAGATGATGCCGGCGCCGACGAACGAGATCGCGACGGGCATGAACACCAGCACCTTCAGCACCTTCTCGCCGCGGGCCTTGTCGATGAAGACCGCATAGGCCAGGCCGAAGGCGACCGAGATGGTCGGTGCCAGCAGCGCCCAGATGAGTGTGTTGATGACAGACCAGGTGCCCTCGGCGTTCGTGAAGACCCAGACGTAGTTGTCCAGACCGACGAAGTCGGTGCCGGTCTTGTCGAAGAAGGACTTCACGAAGGTCGCGATGGCCGGGTAGATCAGACCCAGCAGCAGCATGATCGATGCCGGGGCCATGAAGAGGATGAGCTGGAACAGGTAGCCGGCCCCCTGCCGGGAGCGATAGTCGGCGAAGAACAGCAGCGCCCCGGAGAGCAGCGCGATCGCCACCACGTAGAACACTGCGTTGGCGTAGGGGCGCAGCATCATGAAGGCGAGAAGCGGGATCACCAGGCAGGCGACGAGCCGCATGATGAAGTAGCCCCTGCCCGGACGCGGTGCGTATTCGATGAGCACCAGCAGCACCGCCACCACGGCACCGAACACCGCCAGCACCACCGGGATCTGAAGCAGCGGATGCAGGTTGCCCAGCCACATGAAGAAGGTGTTGAGCGACACCGGGCCCAGCGCGATGCGCACCGGATCCTCGACCGGTGCCGAGAAGAGCAGCAGGAAGAACAGAGCGGCGATCAGGACGAAGCCGACCACGACGATCGTGCGCGTGAGCCTGCGGCCCTTCGCATCGGCACCGTGCGTGGTCTGCGGCAGCTCATCCGTCTGTACGTCGTCGACGATGACTTGCGACATGGATTCCCCTTCTGGGTACGGCTCCGGCCTGCGCCGGCGCGGCTGGGTCGTGAGGTGTGCGACCCAGGGAGGTGCGTGCGGGGTCGGGCGTGTGTGCCCGACCCCGCACCTGTCAGCAGGTTGCGCTCAGACTAGCGCGAGCTGTCAGTTCTCGTAACCCGCCTGGATGTTGGCGAGCACCTCGTCGGTGGACTTGCCGTCGATCCAGTCGACCATGCCCTTCCAGAACGAGCCCGAGCCGACCGTGGACGGCATCAGATCGGATGCGTCGAAGCGGAAGGTGGTGTTGTCGTCCTGCATGATCTTCATGGCTTCCTGCAGGAACTCGCTCGAGGCCAGGCTCGGGTCGGCGTTCTTGTTTGCGGAGAGCACGCCGCCCAGCTCAACGCGAGCGTCGGCGAACTCGGGCGAGGCCATGAACTCGAGCACCTTGACGGTGGACGGGTCGGCGTTGAAGCTGGCGACGAACTCGCCACCGCCCTCGACGCTCAGCTCGCCCTCCTTGACACCCGGCATCAGGAACGCGTAGACGTCACCGTCGGGGTCGACCGTCGGGGTCTCGCCATCGGCGTTCTTCACGTCGAGGAAGTTCGCCGACAGGAACGACGCCTGGTGGGTCAGTGCGCAGGTGCCGTCGGCCACCTTGGCCGCCACGTCACCGAACGCCGTCGAGTTGATGCTCTTGACTCCACCGAACCCGGCGTTGACGTAGTCCGGGTTCTTCAGGATCGAGCCGACGGCGTCGAACGCCTCCTTGATCTCGGGGTCGGTGAACTTCACGTCGCCGTCGATCCACTTGTCGTAGACCTCGGGGCCGGACTGGCGCAGAACCATGTCCTCGATCCAGTCGGTTCCCGGCCAGCCGGAGGCCGCATCGGAGAAGAATCCGGCGCACCAGGGTGCGTCACCCGTCTTCTCGCGGATCGTGTCGGTGAGCGAGATCATCTCGTCCCAGGTCTTGGGAACCTCGACGCCCCACTCCTTGAACTTCTGCGGCGAGTACCAGATGTAGCCCTTGAGGTTGGCGAGCATCGGCGCCGCGTAGAACGTGCCGTCGAAGGTGCCGTAGTTCTTCCAGTCTTCGGACCAGTTCTCGTCGACTGCCTTCGAGACGCTGTCCGGCGCCTCCTTGACCTTGCCGGTCTCGACCAGGGTCTTCAGCAGGCCGGGCTGCGGGACGATCGCGATGTCGGGCGCGTCGCCACCGGTCACCTTGGTGACGATGTTGCCCTCGAAGCTCTTGTCACCGGTGTACTCGACCTTGATGCCGGTGTCCTTGGTGAACTGCTCGAACGACTTGTTGAGGTCTTCGGCCTCCGAGCCGGTGATGCCGCCGGAGATGCGGATCGTCGTCTTGCCGTCGCTGTCGCCGTTGCCGCCGCCCGGTGTCGCTTCCGCGCACCCGGTCAGGGCGATCGCAGCCGCACCGACCAGAGCGAGGGGAGCGAGAAGGCGGTATCGCTGTGACAAAGCCATGTGTTTTCTCCTCTTTGGGTGGATCCCGGTCCCTCACGGGCGGCGATCTCCGCTGCCCTTGAGGAACCGATTCCAGGACAACCTACTTGCCCTGGGCGCCCTTTCACAACGCCACGCACAGAGATCTTCACAACCGTTGTGGAGACGTGATGCGTTTCGTGGGAGCGCTCCCAAAGCCTAACCTGTGGAACCGGTTCCCTTCGACACCCGAATCCGGATACGCTGTCGAGAGCCCCTCCGGAGGATTCATGAGCACGATCGCCGATGTCGCCGCGCGCGCCGGCGTCTCCAAAGCCACAGCCAGTCGCGCCCTCAGCGGCGGCGGCTACGTCTCGGATGCCGCACGCACCAGGGTGCTGACCGCTGCGAGCGAGCTGGACTACATCGCGCACTCCTCGGCGATGAGCTTGGCGACCGGTCGCTCGCTGTCTGTCGGGGTGATCCTGCCGGCACTGGACCGCTGGTTCTTCACAGAGCTGCTCGCCGGCATCCAGGACGAGCTGCTGGCATCCGGCCTGGATCTCGTGCTGTACGGCATCGGCGAGGGCACCGCCGAACGAGCGCGCCTCTTCGAGAAGGTACTCCCCGCCGGCGCCTGGACGGCATCATCGCCGTCGGCATCCAGCCCAGCGCCCGCGAACTCGAGCGGCTCGTGCAGGTCGATTCGCCCCTGGTGAGCGTCGGCGCCTACCGGGAGCACACCAGCGCCGTCTCGATCGACGACGCCGCCGCCGCGCGCATCGCGACCGAGCACCTCATCGACCTCGGGCACCGCGACATCGTCTTCCTCTGCGGACGGGCGGATGCCGCGACCCATGCCTACGGCGACGAGCAGCGACGCGCCGGCTACCGATCGGCGATGACCGCGGCCGATCTGGAATCGCACATCAGATTCGCCGAAGGGGCGCCGACCATGCCCGGCGGCTACGAGGCAGGGGTGCGGATGCTGGGCGACCGCCAGCATCGCCCCACGGCCGTGCTCGCCGTCTGCGACGAGGCTGCGATCGGCGCCATGATCGCCGCGCGGCGGCTCGGCCTGTCTGTGCCTGCCGAGCTCAGCATCGTCGGCATCGACGATCATGAGCATGCTGAGATGTTCACCCTCACGACGGTCCGGCAGCAGCCGCGCGCCCAGGGCCGGGCCGCCGTCGAGCTGCTGCGCCAGCACATCAAGGCGCCGGATGCGGCATCCGTGCAGCGCGTGCTGCCCTCCGAACTCGTCGTGCGCGCATCGACGGCCGTTCCCCGTGCATAGCAGAAGGCCCCGGGATGTCCCGGGGCCTTCTGGAAGTATCGACGCTGCGAGGCGTGATTACTTGAGGGTGACCGTGGCTCCAGCGGCCTCGAGGACCTCCTTGGCCTTCTCGGCGGCCTCCTTGTTGGCGCCCTCCAGGACGGCCTTGGGGGCACCGTCGACGACGGCCTTGGCCTCGCCGAGGCCGAGCGAGGTGAGCTCGCGGACAGCCTTGATGACCTGGATCTTCTTGTCGCCGGCAGCCTCGAGGATGACGTCGAACGAGTCCTTCTCCTCCTCGGCAGCGGCCTCGCCTGCGCCACCGGCAGCGCCGGCAACGGCGACGGGGGCGGCAGCGGTGACGTCGAACTTCTCCTCGAACGCCTTCACGAACTCGCTGAGCTCGACAAGGGTAAGGCCAGCAAACTGCTCCAGCAGCTCCTCAGTGGTGAGCTTCGCCATGATGTATCTCCTAATAAATGGGGTTTGGGTGAGGAAAACGCTGGTCGCTCACGCGGCCTCTGCGGTCTCCAGCTTTTCGCGAAGCGCGTCGATGGTGGCGGCAGCCTTGCCCATCGTCGCCTTCATCATGCCCGCAGCCTTCGCCAGCAGAACCTCACGGCTCTCGAGCGAGGCGTACTTGTTGACCTCGTCGGCGTCGAGGGTCTTGCCCTCGAACACGCCGCCCTTGATCACGAGAAGCGGGTTGGCCTTGGCGAAGTCACGCAGAGCCTTGGCAGTGGCGACGAAGTCACCGTGCACGAACGCGACGGCCGACGGACCCTTGAGGTCGTCGTCCAGCGTCGTGATCCCCGCGTTGTTGGCGGCGATCTTGGTCAGCGTGTTCTTCACCACGGCGTACTCCGCGTCCTGACGGATGTCGTTGCGCAGCTGCTTGAGCTGGGCAACCGTCAGACCGCGGTACTCGGTCAGCAGGACGGCGTTCGAGTTCTCGAAGTTCTTCGTGAGCTCGGCAACCGTTGCATCCTTCTGCGCCATGGTCACTCCTTACGTGTACGGACGCCGCGCGGCTGCGCAACGTCGACCTCGACCACCACCCGGCTCAAACAAAAACGCTCCGGCGCAAGCGCACGGAGCGTGGATCTCAAGGAGAAACTCTCTATGACACCTGCGCGGGCCCCTGCTGAGCAGTGCTTCGATCCTCGTGTTCGCACACGACGATGACCGGCGGTCTTCGGTTACGCCAACTCTACGGCATCCGTCCCCTCTCCCCAAAATCCTGCCGTCGCCCCAGGCCTCTTCCGTCGCCGCCCCTGCTGAGCTTCGCCGCCCCTACTCAGTCACGTAAATGAGCAGGGGCGCGGTAGCCGAGCAGGGGCGGAAGCCGATCAGCCCGGCGGACGGATGCCGAATGCGGCGAGCTTTGCACCGAAGACCGCCGCGGTGCGGAGGTCGGACGATCCCCAGCGTGCCATGCGCCAGCCGGTGACCCCGCGAATATCGTCTTCTCGTCTCTTCTCCGCAAGGACGACCTCTTCTGCGCTCATCGTTCCGCGCAACTCATCGTCGAGGTACTTGCCCTTGCCGTCGAATTCGCCGAAGCAGCGCAAGCGCGGAAAGCCGAAGTCGAGCCAGTAGTCATCGCCTGCGGAGCCCACGACATGCACCTGCAGGTCGGGATCGGCGAATCCCAGATTCCGCAGGTGCAGTCTGCTCACGCTCTCGCCGGGCAGTTGAGCCCGCCCGTCGGCGAAGCGGATGATCCGCCGCGCCTGGACGATCCCCGGCCGATGCGAGTGCTCCGCGCGATCCAGCATCCGTGCTTGCCATTCTCCGGCGACATCTGCGTCCTGCACCTGCCCGACGACCGCCTCACGACGCAGCGCGGCATCTGCAGCCGAGAGCGACACGGGTGCTGAGCTCGCACAGGCGAGATCGAGGATCGTGCGATCGAGTGAAGTGCAGCGGATGCCGTCGATCTCGACGATGTCGGCAGAATCCACCGGGATCCGATGCCACACCACGCCGGCCACGGTGCGGCCGTGACGAGCGCCCAGGATCGCCGTGTGCACGTTCTTCGGCGCCAGACGATACAGCGGCAGCGCGTGCAGCACAGCGGCTGAGGGGCCCCAGAAGACCGGGCCAGGCTCGGCGGAGTTGAGGTGCGTCGCGACGACTTCCACGAGATGACGGCCCTCGTTCCACAGGCCTCTCCAGTCGTCGACGGCCACGTAGCGGTCGTTCCGCACGCGACGCAGCACCTCCGATGCGACCAGGTGTTCGATGTCGCGCTCGGAGTGCCCACGTCCGCGCAACTGCGCTCGGGTGAGGATCAGCGCACGTGCCCGGGTGACGTCGATGGACTTCGGCATCCCCCGATCCTGTGCCATCCTCTCGCCTGATTCGGAGCTCTCCACAGGCTCACGACGAGTTCGTGCACTGCCCTGCATTGTGCAGGAAGAGTGCCGCGCGGCACCCGGTCGTGGCACGTCATCTCCGTCACCGCCCCTGCTGAGCTTCGCCGCCCCTGCTCATTCACGTGAATGAGCAGGGGCGCGGTAGGCGAGCAGGGGCGGCGTGGAGGGGCAGACACCGCGCCCACGGATGCCGTGTCGAGCGGTGTGTGCGGGCGGGCGGATGCCGGGGGCGGGGGTAGCCTCGAGGGGTGACCCCGGAACTCGAAGCGCGCATCATCGCGGATTCTCGCGATCGGGTCGCCTGGCTTCGAGCACGGGCACGCGGCATCACCGCGACCGACGTCGCAGGGCTCTCCGGAGAGTCGTCGATCGCCAGGGCGGCGGATGCCAAGCTCGGCCACGGCCCGCGGTTCGGCGGCAACGCGTACACCGATCACGGCCGCCGGCGCGAACCGGAGATCGCCTCCTGGGTGGCCGCGACACACGGCATCCTGCCCTCCTCCGCGCTGTTCCGCGCCGAGGTGGAGAAGCGCCACCTGGCCACGCCCGACGGCGTGTGCGTCGACGGCGAGGGACGCGTGCTGCTCGCCGAGATCAAGACCACGAACAAGTCCTGGCACACCATCCCGCGCACCTACCTGCGCCAGGTGTGGTGGCAGCAGTACGTGCTGGGGGCGGAGCGCACACTGTTCGTCTGGGAGGAGCACGTCGACTTCCAGCCGGTGCACGACGAGCCCAAGAGCGTGTGGATCGATCGTGACGACACGCAGATCCGCCGCTTGGTCGGGCTGGCGAACCGGCTGATAGACGAGCTCTACCATCGCACCACCGGACAACTGCCGCCGGCCCGCGAGCCCGTGACCCCGAGTCGCCGGAGCGCCCTGCGCGAGCGCGACATGTTCCGTGCCCTCGCGCTCTCGGACTGAACCCGCTCGCCGTCACGCGCACGCGCTGCCCGCGCGCACTGCCAGCCGCGCTGCCCGCACGCGCTGCCGGCCCGCGCACCGGGTCAGAGCGGGGAGAGCACGCGGCGGGCCTCGGCGACGATCTCTGCGGCGAGCGCGTCCAGCAGAGGGGAGCTCAGGTTCCACTGCTGCCAGTACAGCGGCACCCGCGTGGGCGGCCCGCCCAGGTCGATGAGGTCGGCCCCGGCCTGCGGCGAGGGGATGAGTCCCCAGCCCAGTCCCAGCCGCACGGCTTGAGAGAAGTCGTGGGAGGCCGGCACGTAGTGGCGTGGCACCTGCCAGGGGTCCACTCCCTTGGCCCGCAGCCAGTCCTGCTGCAGGCTGTCGCGCCGATCGAAGTCCACGAACGGCGCCGACCGCAGGGCGTCGGTGCTCACGCCGCCGCCGAACCACCGGGCGATGTAGTCGGGCGTCGCCATCGGACGGTACTCCAGCACCCCCAGCGGCGTCACCGCGCTTCCGCCGACCGGATCGGACTCGCTGGTGACCGCCGCCATCACCTCGCCGGATTCCAGCAGCCGCGCGGTGTAGTCCTGGTCGTCGCGGTGCAGGTCGACGTCGACCGGATGCCGTTGCGCGACGCGCGCGATCGGAGCGAGGAACCAGGTCGCCATCGAATCGGCGTTCACGGCGAGCGGCACCCGGATGCGGGGCACCTGCTCCCCCTCGGCATCCGCGAGCCCGAAGCCGGCGATGGCATCGTGCTCCAGCAGCTCGACCTGCCGCGCCAGTCGGACGAGGGCCTCCCCGCCTCGGTGGCGCGCACCGGTCGAGAGCGCACGACGACCACCCGGCCGAGCTGCTGCTCGACGGCCTTGATCCGCTGGCTCACCGCCGAGGGTGATGTGCAGGCGCCGGGCGGCGGCGTCGAAGCTGCCCTCGTCGATGGCTGCGGCGACGGTGGCAGCCAGTTGCGCATCGATCCTCACATAAGCGATGCTAATGCTTCATCAGGTATCTTCGCTGGTGCTGTCGTTGAGCGCCCTTTAGCGTAGGAGCCATGCTCACCGTTCTCGCGGGTCTCGGACTCGGCCTGTCGCTCATCGTGGCGATCGGGGCCCAGAACGTCTTCGTGCTGCGGCAGGGAATGCGCCGGGAGCACGTGCTCGCCGTCGTGGTGATCTGCGCCGCATCGGATGCCGTGCTCATCGCCGCCGGGGTCGGAGGGCTCGGCGTCATGATCTCCGCCGCGCCCTGGCTCGTGCCGATCGCACGGTGGGCGGGAGCCCTGTTCCTGGCGACCTATGGAATCCTGGCCGCCCGGCGCGCGTGGCACGGGGGCGGCGAGCTCACGGCAGAGGGCACCGAGCTCGCAGCAGAGCGCACGGAGCCGTCAGCCGGCACCGCATCCGCTCGGTCAGGCGGTGCCGCGACGCTGACCCGAACGCGCCTGGTCCCGGTGATCCTCACCACGCTGGCGCTGACCTGGTTGAACCCGCACGTGTACCTCGACACGGTGCTCATGCTGGGGTCGATCGCCGCGACGCACGGCGAGCAGCGCTGGCTCTTCGCCGCCGGGGCGATCGCCGCCAGCATCCTGTGGTTCGCCGCGCTCGGCTTCGGTGCCCGCTATCTCGGTCGGTGGCTGCGCACTCCCCGCGCGTGGCGCGTGCTGGACGCGCTGATCGCGGTCGTCATGATCATGCTCGCCGTCGGCCTGGTGCTGCCCACGCTCGGCGTGTAGACGCCTCACGCTCGGCGTGTAGACGCCGCAGAGTCGGCGTGCACGCCGCAGCGCCGGGATGCCGACGCTCAGGTGCCGTCGAGCGGGCGCAGGATGCGCGTGAGGAACTTCTGTGTGCGCTCGTGCTGGGGCGCACCGAACAGCTGAGCGGGCGGGCCCTGCTCGACGACGACACCGCCGTCCATGAACAGCACCCGGTCCGCGGCCTCGCGCGCGAAGCTGAGCTCGTGGGTGACCACGACCATGCTCCAGCCCTCGTCGGCGAGCTCCTTGATCACCAGCAGCACCTCGCCGACCAGTTCCGGGTCGAGCGCGCTGGTGGGCTCGTCGAAGAGCAGCAGATCGGGGCGGAGCGCGAGCGCGCGGACGATCCCGACGCGCTGCTGCTGACCGCCGGAGAGCTGATGCGGTCGCGCATTCTCCTTGTCGGCAAGACCGACCCGATCCAGCAGCAGCCGAGCCGCGTCGATGGCCTCCCCTTGGGCCGCCCCTGCACGCGCCAGGGCCCTCGATGACGTTCTCGAGCACGGTGAAATGCGGGAAGAGATTGTGGTGCTGGAAGACCATCGCGGAACGGTCGCGCAGCGCGAAGCGCTGCTGTGAAGACACGCGGCCCGCGAAGTCGATCTCCGGTCCGCCGTCGACAGCGATCGTCCCGGCATCCGGGGTCTCCAGCCCGTTCAGCGAGCGCAGCACCGTGGTCTTGCCCGACCCGCTGGGTCCGATGAGCACGACGACTTCGCCTCGATGCAGCGTGAGGTCTATCCCGCGGAGCACCTCGTTGGCGCCGAACCGCTTGTGCAGCTGCGTCGCCGCGAGCAGCGGGGCATCGGACGGATCAGTTCGAGACACGGCTGTCGAGCCTCCTCTCCAGGGCGCTCTGCCCTGTGGCCAGCACCAGGCAGATCACCCAGTACACCAATGCCGCGCAGAGATACACCACCATCACCTGATACGACGACGCCGCGATCTGCTGCGACACCCGGAACAGCTCGGTGACCAGGATCGTCGATGTCAGCGAGGTGTCCTTCACCAGCGAGATGAACGTGTTCGACAGCGGCGGCACCGACACCCGCGCCGCCTGCGGCAGGATGATCCGCGTGAGGGTGTGCGTGCGATTCATCCCGATCGTGTACGCCGCCTCCCACTGCCCCTGCGGCACCGAGAGGATCGCGGCCCGCACGACCTCGGCACCGTAGCCGCCGACGTTCAGCGACAGGGCGACGATGGCGCTCGGCCACGGATCGATGACGATGCCGACGGCGGGCATGCCGTAGAAGATCACGAACAACTGCACGAGCAGCGGGGTTCCGCGGATCACGGACACATAGAACCGGGCTATCCCGGCTACGACCGGAGCCTTCGAGATCCGCATCAGGGCGACGCCGACCGCGAGGATCAGGCCGAGGGCGAAGGAGACCAGCGCGAGCGGGATGGTGCCCAGCAGCCCGCCCAGGGCGATCGGCCCGAGGGAGTTCAGGAACAGCTGCCAGGCATCCATCGTCGCATCCTCTTCCGTCGCGTTCTATTCGGTGACGTCGGCGCCGAAGTACTTCTCGCTGATCTTCGCGAGGGTGCCGTCGGCCCGCAGCCCGTCGAGTGCGCCGTCGACGGCCTTCACGAGCGCTTCCTTGTCCTTCGCGAAGGCGAACGCCTGCTTGCCGGACTCCTCGGTCTCGGCCGCAATCTTCAGGCCGGTGGGACCATCGGTGGTCTCGTAGTCGAGGAAGGTGAGCTTGTCGTTGATCGTGGCGTCCACGCGCTCCTGCCGCAGCAGTGAGACGGCCTGCGCCCATCCGTCGACGGCCTCGACCTTGGCGCCGGACTCGAGAGCGAGGTCGTTCCAGTTGCTCGTCAGCGACTGCGCGGCGGTCTTGCCCGCCAGGTCGTCGAAGGAGCTGATCGAGTCATCGTCCTCGGCGACCACGATCACGCCAGGCGAGACCGTGTACGGCGCGCTGAAGAGGTACTTCGCCTTGCGCTCATCGTTGATCGTGACCTGGTTGGCGATGACGTCGAACCTGCCGGCATCCAGACCGGCGAAGATCGCATCCCACTGGGTCTCCTGGAACCGGACCTCGAGACCCAGCTCATCGGCGACGGCCTGGATGACCTCGACATCGAAGCCGGTCAGATCGCCGGTGCCGCCGTCAGCGTGGAAGCTGAACGGGCGGTAGGTTCCCTCGGTGGCGACAGTGAGCGTACCGCCCTTGACGAGGCCGTAGTCGGCGCCCGCCCCGCTGGGGCTCTCGGCGGGAGCGGCCGTGCGGCGGCGACGATGAGGCGACGAGACATGCGGATACCCTCCTGGGGTGCTGTGTGCTGTGTGCTGCGGCACGCGAGCGCGCATCGCAGGGCTCTGCGGCAGGTGAGCCGCAGGACGACCCCACAGTACGCGCCGAGAGGCCGGAGCCCCGCATCGCGTGACGCCGGATTTCAGTCGGGGAGGACCTGGATGCCGAAGACCCCCGCCGGTGCGAACCGGCGGGGGTCTTCGTGACGGGATCAGTGACCGTCGATCAGATGGCGTTGACGTCCAGCGGGATGCCGGGGCCGAACGTGGTCGACACGACGCCCTTCTGGATGTAGCGGCCCTTGGCGCTCGACGGCTTCAGCCGCACGATCTCCTCGAGCGCAGCGCCGATGTTCTCGTCGAGCTGCTCGGCCGAGAACGAGGCCTTGCCGACGATGAAATGCACGTTGGCGTGCTTGTCGACGCGGAACTCGATCTTTCCGCCCTTGATCTCCTCGACGGCCTTGGCCGGGTTCGGAGTCACGGTGCCGGTCTTCGGGTTCGGCATCAGACCGCGAGGTCCGAGCACCTTGCCGAGACGGCCGACCTGGCCCATGAGCTCAGGGGTCGACACGGCGGCGTCGAAGTCGGTCCACCCTGCGGCGACCTTCTCGATCAGCTCGGAGCCGCCGACCTCGTCCGCGCCGGCGGCGATCGCAGCCTCAGCGGCCGGGCCGTTGGCGAACACGATGACGCGGGCGGTCTTGCCGGTGCCGTGCGGGAGCATGACGGTGCCGCGCACCATCTGGTCAGCCTTGCGCGGGTCGACCGCGAGCTTCAGCGCAACCTCGACGGTGGAGTCGAACTTCGCCGAGCCGGTGTCCTTCGCCAGAGCGACGGCCTCGGTCGGGGTGTAGAAACGGTCTGCCTCGATCTTCGCGAGAGCAGCCTGGTATGCCTTGGACTTGGTAGCCATTGTTATCTCCCTCAGCCCTCGACCGTGATGCCCATGGAGCGGGCGGTTCCGGCGATGATCTTCGACGCGGCGTCGATGTCGTTCGCGTTCAGGTCGGCCTGCTTCTGCTCGGCGATCTGACGGACCTGCTCAGCGCTGATCTTCGCGACCTTGACAGTGTGCGGAGTGGCGGAGCCCTTCGACACACCGGCGGCCTTCTTGATCAGCTCTGCTGCCGGCGGGGTCTTCAGGATGAACGTGAAGCTGCGGTCCTCGTAGACGGTGATCTCGACGGGGACGACGTTGCCGCGCTGCGACTCGGTCGCAGCGTTGTACGCCTTGCAGAACTCCATGATGTTGACGCCATGCTGACCGAGCGCGGGGCCGATCGGCGGCGCCGGGTTGGCTGCACCGGCGTTGATCTGAAGTTTGATCAGGCCGGTCACCTTCTTCTTCGGTGCCATTCTCTTTCCTTTCATCGAGCGGATGCCGGAGGCATCCTCTCCCGCGTCCTCGGCATCTCCGAGGTGCGGTGCTGTTCGTGCGCTGACGCACAAACCTCTTGATCTTACCCGAAGAACGGGATCAGATCTTGGTGACCTGCTCGAACGACAGCTCCACCGGTGTCTCGCGCTCGAAGAGCGAGACGAGCACGGTGAGCTTGCCGCTGGCCGCGTTGATCTCGCTGATCGTACCGGGAAGACCCGCGAACGAGCCTTCCTTGATGGTGATGGTCTCGCCGATCTCGAAGTCGACCTCGGCGGGCATCGGACGCGCCACGGCGACGCCGCCCTTGGCCGCGATGGACTTCGCGGTGGGGACGTCCTTGACCTCGACGAGCGCCTTGAGCATGTTGAACGCCTCTTCGAAGCGCAGCGGAGTGGGGTTGTGGGCGTTGCCGACGAAGCCGGTCACACCCGGGGTGTGCCGCACGACCGACCAGGTGTCTTCGTTGAGCTCCATGCGCACGAGCACATAGCCCGGGATGCGCACGCGGGTGACCATCTTGCGCTGGCCGTTCTTGATCTCGACGACGTCCTCCATCGGGACCTCGACCTGGTAGATCTCCTCCTCGACCTCGAGCGTCGACTTGCGCTGCTCGATGTTGGCCTTCACCTTGCGCTCGAAGCCGGCGTACGAGTGGATGACGTACCACTTGCCCGGCAGCATCCGCAGTTCCATCCGGAAGGCCTCGTAGGGGTCCTCCTCGGCCGGAGCCTGGTCGGCATCCGCAGACTCGTCAGCCTCGTCGCCCCCGAGGTCGGGTCCGTCGTACGGCGCCACCTCTTCGGCAGCCGCCGCCTCTTCTTCAGCCGTCTCTTCGGCCGCAGCGTCGTTGAGGACCTCGGCGGCAGCTTCAGACTCTGCCGCTTCGTCCAGGTTGAGAGCGTCGTTCACGATCGCGTCCGCCTCCGGGTCTTGGATCTCGATGTCGTCGGTGTCGTCGGGGTATTCCTCGCCGGCGTCGCCATCGCCCTCGACGTGCAGGCCGACGGTCTCCGCCGGGGCCGACGCCTGCTGCTGCGCAGCGAGCACGTTGCCCTCCTGGGCCTCGTCCTCCTCGCTGGACTGCTCGGCGGCGGTGGCCCAGTCGGCGTCGTCGGAATATCGTTCAGACACGTTGTTTCTTTCCGTTCACTCGATGGCCCAGCAGGTGGTCCCTGAGCTCGTCGAAAGGTGCGTCAGCTATCGGGAACCCCGAACACCAGATGGGTCACGTAACCGAACAGGGAGTCGAATCCGTAGACCAGACCCATCACGATCAGCACGAAGACGAGCACCACGACGGTGAACTTGATCAGTTCCTTGCGGGTCGGGGTGACGACCTTGCGCAGCTCGCTGATCACCTGGCGGAAGAACAGCGCGATGCGACCGAAGAAGCCCAGCTGCTTATCGCGCAGGGAGTACGGGCCTGCTGCGGCGAGTTCGCCGCGAACGTTGTCCTGATCCATCCTGCACGTACCTTTCGTGAGTCAGCATGTGCGCTGACGCGCAGGGCGGACAGGAATCGAACCTGCAACCTGCGGTTTTGGAGACCGCTGCTCTGCCAATTGAGCTACCGCCCTAGAGACCGGTGGTCCCTGGGTCCGCGACCTCCGCGTGCCGACGAGGGCACAGTGAAGGATGCAGACAACTGCCCTTCAAGTGTACGGCATCCGATCCCCCGGGCCGAACCGAGCCGACTCCCGCGTGCGTCGCACGGTCAGAACAGCTGACGCCAGTTGGCCTTGGCGAGGTCGAGCAGCTCGTCTCCGCGGCCGGACATCACCGTGCGGATGGCGTAGAGCGCGAAGCCCTTGACCTGCTCGGCACTGATCGACGGCGGCATCGACAGCTCCTGTCGCTCGGTGACGACATCCAGCAGTGCGGGCCCGTCGTGAGCGAGCACCTCGGCGACGGCGTCCAGAAGATCCTCCGAGCGCTCCACACGGCGCGCGAAGATGCCCAGCGCCTGCGCGACGGCGGCGAAGTCGGGGTTCTGCAGATCCGTGCCGTAGGTGACGAACCCGGCGGCCTTCATCTCCAGCTCCACGAAGTTGAGCGAGGAGTTGTTCACCACGATCGTCTTCACCGGCAGCCTGTTCTGGGTGATGGTGATCAGCTCGCCGAGCATCATCGCCAGTCCCCCGTCCCCTGCCAGGGCGATCACCTGCTGGTCGGGGCGGGCCACCTGCGCGCCGATGGCGTGCATGACCGCGTTGGCCATGGAGCCGTGGGTGAACGAGCCGATCAGCCGGCGCTTCTCGGTCATGGTGAAATAACGCGCCGCCCACACCGTGGGTGAGCCGACGTCGGCGGTGAGGATGGCATCCGATGCCGCCGCCTCGTCGATCAGCCGCGCGAGGTACTGCGGATGGATCGGAGACTTGCCGCGCGCGGGCACCGCCAGGTCGTCGAGCTTCGCCCGCGTCTTGCGGTAGTGCGCGGTGGCGTCGTCGAGGTGTGAGCGATCGGTCTTCTCCGCAAGGCGCGGCAGCAGCGCGTCGACGGTCGCCTTCACATCGCCGACGAGCCCCAGGTCGAGCGGATGCCGCTTGCCGAGCTGTTCGCCACGGATGTCGACCTGGATCGTGGTCGCGTCATCGGGGTAGAACTGCGTGTACGGGAAGTCGGATCCGAGGATGAGCAGCGCCTCGGCATCCTCCATCGCGCGGAAGCCGGAGGCGAAGCCGAGCAGCCCGGTCATGCCGACATCGAACGGATTGTCGTACTCGATGTGTTCCTTGCCGCGCAGCGCATGCACGATGGGAGCGGCCAGCCGGTCGGCCAGGGCGATGACCTCGTCGTGGGCCCCCTCCACGCCCGCGCCCGCGAGGATCGTGACTCGCCGGCATCCGTTCAGCAGCGTCGCGGCCCGCTCGAGCTCGTCGCTGCTGGGCGTGACGACGGGGTGCGTGCGTGGCAGGACGACGGCGCGGTCGTCGGCGATCTCGGCGAGCGCGACGTCGCCGGGGATGACGAGCACGGCGACCCCGCGCTGCTCGATGGCCGCGCGCATGGCGATCTCCATGAGCCGCGGCATCTGCACCGGATCGGCGACGTACTCGACGTAGACGCTGCACTCGCGGAACAGCTCCTGCGGGTGCGTCTCCTGGAAGTACCCGGTGCCGATCTCGACGGAGGGGATGTGCGCGGCGATCGCGAGCACGGGCACGCGGGAGCGGTTCGCATCGTACAGGCCGTTGATCAGGTGCAGATTGCCCGGACCGCAGGAGCCCGCGACGACCGCGAGCTCGCCGGTGAGCGCAGCATCCGCCGCCGCGGCGAACGCCGCCGACTCCTCGTGCCGCACGTGCACCCAGCGGATCGTGCCGTCCTTGCGGAGGGCGTCGGTGAAGCCGTTCAGCGAATCCCCCGGGATGCCGTAGACGCGATCGATGCCGTTGGCGCGCAGCGCGTGGACCATGTTCTCAGCGACGGTGACCATGGTTCGAGCCTATGTCCGTTCGAGGGGAGGCGGCGGGTCGTCTGACAGGCTCTCCCGTAGCGCCGAGCGAGCCCGGTGATAGCGACTGCGCACGGTGCCCTCCTTCATCCCGAGCATTCGCGACACCTCGATCAACGAGAAGCCTTCCCAGTGCACGAGCCCGATGATGTCGCGGTCGGTGTCTGAGAGCTCGGCGATCGCCCGATGCAGGTCATCGTAGGTCGAGACGTCCGTGAATCCGGGTCTCGGGATGGTAGAGAGGATGCCGCGGAGCCGGTCGACGAGCGCGCCCTGTCGAGCTCGGTGCCGCCGATGATGCATCAGCACGTTCCGCGCGATGCCGAACATCCACGGGCGGATCTCGTCATCGACGTCCGGCAGCGAACGAGAGCGGCGCCACAGCACCAGCAGCGTCTCTGCCAGGAGGTCCGCCGCATCCTCGCGCTGCACCGCGCGTCGAGCGAAGTAGCCCAGCAGCGCCGGCGCATGCTCCTGCACCGCCCGTTCCACCCGCTGTCTTCGGTCCTCAGCGGTCATTCGACATCCGGCACGCAGGTGAATCCTGTCGCGGCTACGGCGCGGGTCGTCGTCCCCGCATTGGCGTTGAGCCACGCGATGCCGGGGAAGGTGTCCTCCGCGAACGCCCGCAGCACGGGCTCCAGCCCCGCACCGACCCGCCCCTCGCCATCCGCATCGTCGGGTTCCGGCGTGCCGTCGTCGTACATCCGCTGCCCCAACCCGGTCCAATTGTGCGCGAGGATCGCTGCGTCCAGTGAAGCCCGATCACCGTCCTGGGGATTGCGGATCTCGATCCACGCGCGGCACTGCTCCGAGTGGCCGGACTCCGTGACCCAGTTCAAAGGGATCGGCTGTTCGTTGCGCACATTCTCGAGCGGCATCTCGACGCCCGCCCAATGCGACATCGTCGCCACTCCGATGCTGGTGCCCGCAGTCAGCACCACCGCACCGCCAACGAGTGCCGGCAACATCCATCGCGCCCTCTTCCGTCGCGTGGGGGCGGTCGCTCGCGCCATCCGGTGCGCTTCGTTCTCCGCCTCCGCCGGCAGCGCCTGCGCCATCGACGCGAGCCGCTCATCCAGAGTGTCCATGTGGCTCTCCTTTCCAGGTCCTCACATGTTCATTCCCGGATGAGCACGATTCGTTGCGCTCCTCGATGGTTCTCCCGCGAGCCATGATCCAGACGACGAGCCACCATCCAGATCGCGGTGATCTGCATGGTGGCTCGAGGGTGGTGTGACTGCTCGGCAGGTGCCTGAAGGCGCCTCAGCCGATGCGGATGAGCTTCTTGTTGACGAACTCCTCGGCTGCCAGCAGTCCGAGCTCGCGGGAGGTGCCGCTGCGCTTCACGCCGCCGAAGGGCAGCTCCGGGCTGTCGGCGCCGACCAGATTCACGTAGACCATGCCCGCCTCGATCCGGTCCGCCACGCGCTCGGCCTGCTCGGCATCCGTCGTGAAGACGTACGACCCCAGGCCGAAGGGGGTGTCGTTGGCGAGGGCGACGGCGGCATCCTCGTCAGCGACCCGGTAGACGACGGCTGCGGGGCCGAACAGCTCCTCGCGGTACACGTCCATCTCGGCAGTGACGTCGGCGAGAACGGTCGGGGCGAAGAACGTGCCCTCGCGGGTGCCGCCGGTCAGCAGCGTCGCACCCTGTGCCACGGCGGTGTCGATCTGCTGCTGCAGGCGCTCGGCCGCGGCCAGCGACGAGAGCGGGCCGAGCACCGTGTCCTCGCTGGTCGGATCCTGCGCCGAGACCGCGCCGAGCGCGGCGACGAACCGCTCGGTGAACTCCTCGTACAGGTCATCGACGATGATGAAGCGCTTCGCCCCGTTGCAGGACTGGCCGTTGTTGTCCAGCCGCGCGTCGACGGCGTTCTGCACCACGGCATCCAGATCGTCGGTGGAGAGCAGGATGAACGGGTCCGAGCCGCCCAGCTCCAGCGCCACCTTCTTCAGATTGCGCCCGGCGACTTCGGCGACCGCGGCGCCGGCGCGCTCGGATCCGGTCACGGACACCCCGTGCACGCGCGGGTCGGCGATGATCGTGGCCGCCTGCTCGTTCGTGGCGTAGACGTTGACGTAGGCGCCGTCGGGCAGCCCGGCGTCGCGGTAGATCGCCTCGATGGCGGCGGCCGACTCGGGGCACTGCGGTGCGTGCTTGAGGATGATGGTGTTGCCGATCGCCAGGTTCGGGGCGGCGAATCGTGCGACCTGATAGGCCGGGAAGTTCCACGGCATGATCCCGAGCAGTGCGCCCAGCGGAGCGCGTCGCACGACGGCGCTGCCCGCCGCGAGGATCGCGAGCTGCTGATCGGCGGTGATCTGCTCGATGTTGGTGGCGTAGAACTCGATGATGTCAGCGGCGAACTCGACCTCGCCGACGGCGGCGGCGATGGGCTTGCCCATCTCGCGCACGATGATCGCGGCGAGCTCGTCGGTGCGCTCGCGGTGCAGTCGGGCGATGCGCCGGATCACCGCAGCACGATCGGCCGGCGCGGTCGCCGCCCAGGTGCCGGCCGCGGATGCCGCGCGGGCGATGGCGTCTTCGATCTGGGTGTCGGTGAAGGTGTCGTACCTGGCGACGGTCTCGCCCGTGGCCGGGTTGACGACGGCGTAATCGGTCATGTCGGTTCCTCTCTCACGCCCGTCTATATGGCGCCTAGGCCCGCTTTCGGCGGCGATTCGCGTGCACACGCGCCATATAGACGGGCTTTCGGGTCAGGAGTTGGGGAGCAGGGTGTACTTGGTGGACAGGTACTCGTGGATGCCCTCGGCGCCGCCCTCGCGGCCGATGCCGGACTGCTTCACCCCGCCGAACGGCGCCGCCGCGTTGGAGACCACGCCCACGTTCAGTCCCATCATGCCCGTCTCCAGCGCATCGATCATGCGGTGCCCGCGGGCGAGGTTCTCGGTGAACACGTAGCCCACCAGTCCGTACTCGGTGTCGTTGGCTAGGCGTACAGCCTCGGCCTCGTCCGAGAAGCGCGCGATGGCGAGCACCGGCCCGAAGATCTCCTCGCGCAGGATCTCGCTGCCGGCGACGACATCGGTGAGCACGGTCGGCTCGTAGAACGTCCCCGCGCCGTCCAGCGCATTGCCGCCGGCCAGCACCCGGGCACCGCGCTGCACGGCATCCCCCACCAGCTCCTGCGCCTTCGCCACGGCATCCGCATCGATGAGCGGACCGATTACCACGCCCTCCTCGGTGCCGCGACCGATCTTCATCTTCTGCACCCGCTCGGCCACCCGGCGGGCGAACTCGTCGGCGACGTCCTCGTGCACGATGAAGCGGTTCGCAGCCGTGCACGCCTGCCCGATGTTGCGGAACTTCGCCGCCATCGCGCCGTCCACGGCCTTGTCGAGATCGGCGTCCTCGAAGACGACGAATGGGGCGTTGCCGCCCAGCTCCATCGACACCCGCAGGATGCCGTCGGCGGCCTGCGCGATGAGCTTGCGGCCCACCTCGGTCGATCCGGTGAACGACAGCTTGCGCAGTCGCGGGTCGGCGATGACCGGGCCAGACAGCTTCGACGACGACGAGGTCTGTACGACGTTGACGACGCCGGCGGGCAGCCCCGCCTCTTCCAGCAGCTTCGCGAAGAAGATCGTCGTCAGCGGCGTCAGGGCGGCGGGCTTGACCACGACGGTGCAGCCGGCCGCCAGCGCCGGAGCGATCTTGCGGGTGGCCATCGCGAACGGGAAGTTCCACGGGGTGATGAAGAACGACGGTCCCACCGGTCGCTGCGACACGATCATGTGGCCGGTGCCCTCGGGGTTGCTGCCGTAGCGGCCCTGGATGCGCACGGCCTCCTCGCTGAACCAGCGCAGGAACTCGCCGCCGTAGGCGACCTCGCCGCGGGACTCCGCCAGCGGCTTGCCCATCTCCAGCGTCATCAGCAGCGCGAGGTCCTCCTTGTGCGCCTGCACGAGATCGAAGGCGCGGCGCAGGATGTCGCTGCGGGTGCGGGGCGCGGTGGCCGCCCATTCGTCCTGCGCCGCCACGGCGGCGTCGAGAGCACGGATGCCGTCGGCAGGCGTCGCATCGGCGATCGAGGCGATCACCTCTCCGGTGGCGGGGTCGCGCACATCGAAGCTCGCCCCGTCCGAGGCGTCGGACCATTCGCCGGCGATGAACAGCCCGGCGGGGACGCGGCTGAGAAGATCCTGCTCGTTGGGTGCGAGTGCGGTGCTCATGAAGTCCTTCTGCTTACTGGGAGGTGTCGGGGATGTTCCGGCCGCCGCTCGCATCCCCCGATCCGAGTGGCGGCCGGTGGTCAGGAAGCGGCCAGAGCCGCGGCGACGACGTCGAGACCCTCGTTCAGCAGGTCGTCGCCGATGGAGAGCGGGGGAGGAAGCGGATGACGTTGCCGAAGGTGCCGCAGGTGAGCACGATCACGCCCTCGGCGATGCACGCCCTGGCCACCGCGGCGGTGAGTGCGGCATCCGGTGCGCCGGTGGCGGGATCGACGAACTCGGCGGCCATCATCGCGCCGTGACCGCGCACCTCGCCGATGCGCGGGTCGGCGTCGCGCAGCGCGTCGAGGCGGCTGCGCAGGATCGCACCGATCTGCTGGGCGCGTTCGACGAGGCCGTCGTTCTCGAATGCGTCGATGGCGGCGAGCGCGGCGGCGCAGGCGACCGGGTTCCCGCCGTAGGTGCCGCCCAGGCCGCCGGCGTGCGCGGCATCCATGATCTCGGCCCGCCCGGTGACCCCTGCCAGTGGAAGGCCGGCGGCGATGCCCTTGGCTGTGGTGATCAGGTCGGGCTCGATGCCGAAGATCTCGCTGGCAAACATGGCGCCGGTGCGCGCGAACCCGGTCTGCACCTCGTCGGCGATGAAGACGACGTCGTGGGCGCGACACCATGACACGACGGCCTCCAGGAATCCCTCGGCCGGGACGATGAAGCCGCCTTCGCCCTGGATGGGCTCGATGATCACGGCCGCCAGGCCGTCGGCGCCGATCTGCTTCTCGATGAGCGAGAGGGCGCGGGCGGCGGCATCGGCGCCGCTCAGCCCGTCGCGGAGCGGGTACGAGCCGGGCACGCGGTACACCTCGGGGGCGAACGGCCCGAAGCCGGCCTTGTAGGGCATGGACTTGGCCGTCAGCGCCATCGTGAGGTTGGTGCGGCCGTGATAGCCGTGATCGAAGGCGACCACGGCCTGGCGCCCGGTGTGCTTGCGCGCGATCTTGATCGCGTTCTCAACGGCCTCGGCGCCGGAGTTGAACAGCGCGCTCTTCTTGGCGAACCGGCCGGGAGTCAAGCGGTTCAGCGCCTCGGCGACCTGCACATACGACTCATACGGCGAGACCATGAAGCAGGTGTGGGTGAACTGCGCGGCCTGTGCAGCGATCGCCGCGGCGACGGCCGGATGGGCGTTGCCGACGGTGGTCACGGCGATGCCGCTACCCAGATCGATGAGCGAGTTCCCGTCGGCATCCAGCACGACACCACCGCCTGCCGCGACCACCGAGACCGGGATGGAGTGCGCCACTCCACCGGCGACCGCATCGGTCTTCCGGGAGAGGATCGCGGCCGAACGCGGACCGGGCAGCACCGTGACAAGGCGACGGACCTGCTCGAGCGCGGGTCCGCCGGCGGGGGTGGTGCTGGTCTCGTCGATGAGGGTCATGTGGCGAGAGTACGTCCGACGGATGCGGAATGCATTCGCCGGATCGTATGATTATGGCGAGTTGTTCGCCCGACTGTACAAGCAAGGATGCCATGGAGGAACCGACGCTGCGAACGCTGCTGGGTCAGCGCGACCTGCGGCTGCGGCTGATCTCGGACCAGCGGATGCTGCCGGCCGGCGCGCTGGAGCATCCGCTGCGCTGGGTGCACAGCTCGGACCTGGCCGACCCCACCCCATTCCTCGCCGACGACCTGGTGCTGCTGACCACCGGCAGCCAGTTCGCAGACGACGACGCGACCGGCGCTGCGGCCTACGTCTCACGGCTGCACGACCGGGGAGTGCGGGGATTGGGTTTCGGCACGGATGTGCACCGGGCCGGCGTTCCGGCAGAGCTCGTCGAGGCGTGCGCCGAGGCCGCACTCCCCTGTTCGAGGTTCCCTACCTGACGCCGTTCATCGCGATCGCCCGCGCGCACGCCGAGGCGATCGCCGCGCGGACGTATGCGCGACGGACGTGGGCGCTCGAAGCACAGCGTGCACTCGCCATCGCCGCACTGCGCCCGCGCCCCCTGGAGTCCACGCTCACCGAGCTGGCCCGTCGCCTGGGGCACTGGGTGGGGATGTTCGACGCCGCCGGAGCGCTCGCCCATGAGCATCCGGCCGGGCGCGTGCCCGCCGACCGGATCGGCGAGCTGTCGGTGCGCACGATCGAACTGGCTGCGCGCGGGGATCAGGCCGGCGACTCCCTCACCGCCGGGCCGGACTCCTTCGCCCTGTTCACGCTCGGCCCCACGGGGAACCTGCGCGGAACGATCGCGGTCGCAACGGCCACTCTGGATGCCGAGGCGCGGGCCGTGGTGACTTCGGCGATCGCGATGACGGGTCTGACACTGCAGCAGAACGAGCAGCTCGCGCGGGATCGGCGACGTCTGCGATCCGAGCTGCTGGTCACCCTGCGCCGGGATGACCCCGCGCTCGCACGGACGGTGCTCGGCTCCCTGCCGCAGGCGCCCGTGCTCGTCGCGGTCGCCGAACACGGCGCCCCGGCGGACGCGATCACGCAGTTCGGCGACCGACTGCGGTCACTGTCCGGCTCCCGGGTCTTCGATGCGGAGGCGCCGGAAGGACTGACGATCTGCGTGTCGAATGCAGACGCCGGCATGCTGGATGCGATCGCCGAGCGCTTCGGCATCCGTCTGGGCGTCTCCGAGCCCGCCGGCTACGACGCGTTCTCGCACGCGCACCGCCAGGCTGTGGTGGCTCTGCGCCACGGCCGGGCCGGTGCCGCGCACTACGCGGCCACCGCGGATTCGAGCATCCTGAGCGCGCTCTCCGGCGATGAGGCACGACTGATCGCCGAGGCGCGCCTGGCCCCGCTGCGTGCACAGGAGGGCCTCATCCAGACGTTGCGGGTCTGGCTCGAGCACGACGCCCGGTTCGAGTCGGCCGCGCGAGACCTCGGCATCCACCGGCACACCCTGCGGGCGCGCGTGGCGCAGGCCTCGCGGCTGCTGGGCACGGATCTGGGCACGTTCCCCGCCCGCGCCGAGCTGTGGGCGGCGCTGCTGGCGGCGGGCTGAAGATCATCGCCCCGACCGCGTAGCCGCGCGCTCAGCGCGGTGCGTGCGCGTCGAGGAACTCGTACACGTCGGTGGTGTCCACTCCCGGGAACGCGCCGGTGGGCAGGGTGGCCAGCAGCGTGCGGGGGTGCGCACGTTCGGCCAGGACTGCTCCCGCCACCGCTCCTCCAGCTCTGCCGGCGCCCGGCGGCAACAGGTCTCCACAGAATGCTTGGAGACGCCGCGGTTGGGTGTGTCGCGCCCGACGAACCACTTCGTGTCGTCGAAGCGCACCCCCACGCTCACCGAGTGCAGGCCCTCGCTGGAGGGCTCCACGCGGGCCGTGCACCAGTAGGTGCCGTTGCCGGTGTCGGTGTACTGGTAGTAGGGGTTGAACCTGTCCTCGACGTCGAACACCTCGCGGCTGGTCCAACGGCGGCAGCACATCTGCCCTTCGATGGAGCCCAGCCGGTCGGTGGGGAAGTTCACGTCGTCGTTCTCGTAGGCCTTGGTGATCGTGCCGGACTCGTGCACCTTCAGGAAGTGCACCGGGATGCCGAGATGCTGCGTGGCGAGGTTCGTGAACCGGTGCGCTGCCGTCTCGTACGACACCGAATAGGCGTCGCGCAGATCCTCGATGGAGATCGCCCGTCGGGACTTCGCCTCCTGCAGCACCGGGACGACGTGCGCTTCGGGCACCAGGATGGCGCCGGTGAGGTAGTTGGTCTCCACCCGCTGACGCAGGAACTCCGCGTAGCTGCGCGGCTCGCCGTGGCCCAGAATGCGGCTGGAGAGCGCCTGCAGCACGGCCGCACGGGCGTCGCCCTTGGCGGGGATGCTGCTGGAGAGGTACAGCCGGCCGTTGGCCAGGTCGGCGACGCTGCGGGTGGTCTGCGGCAGGTCGGGCGCGTAGTGCAGGGTGAAGCCGAGATGGGCGGCGATCTCGGATGCCGTGCGCTGGGTGATCGGCCCACCCGGATGCCCCACGGCGGAGAGGATGTCGGCGGCCTGCTTCTCCAGATCGGCGAAGTAGTTGTTCTGGCTGCGCATCAGGTGCCGCAGCTCGACATTGGCCCGTCGTGCCTCCTCGGGGGTCGCGGCGCGCTCATCGCGCAGGCGCTCGATCTCGCCGTGCAGGGCGAGCATGGCGCTCAACGCCTCGGACGGCATCGACTTCGCGATGCGGAACGGCGAGATCCCGAGCGCCTGGAACGTCTGCCCTCTCATCGCGCGCTCCAGAGCGATCTCCATCGTGCTTCGCTCGTCGAGGGGCTCGCCCTCGAGCAGCGCGTCGATCGTCGTGCCCAGTGCACGGGCGATGCTCTGCAGCAGGGTGAGCTTCGGCTCGCGCTTTCCGGTCTCGAACATCGACAGCTGGCTCGGCGCCCGGTCGATGCGTCCCGCGAGCTCCTCGAGGGTCATCCCCCGCGCCGTGCGCAGTTGACGGATCCGTCGCCCGATCGTGAGGGAGTCGGTGTCTTCTGCGGCATCCGCTGTGGTCATGGGAGTCAGTGTGTCACAAAAACAGAAATTTCATCAAACTTCTCATTCGATTTGGTCGCATGACGTCGGGAACTTCACACAGAGTGGATGCAAGCCACCTGGCCGCTTTCGACACAGCCCGTGCCGACCGACATCTCACGGAGGAGAAGATCATGAGCATTCCCACTGCATCGCCGACCGCACCGATCCGGACCGTCGGCACCGCCGTCTCCGCCATGGGACCGGCGATCCGCGTCACCGGCTCCATGCGGGACCGGTTCGAGGAGATCCTCACCCCCGAGGCGATCGCCTTCCTCACCGAGCTGCACCACCGCTTCGGCGGCCGCCGCCACGATCGCCTGGCCGACCGGATGCGCCGGCGCTTCGAGATCGGAAACGGCCACGACCCGCGCTTCCGCGAGGACACCGCCCACATCCGTGAGGACGCCGACTGGCGCGTCGCCGGTGCCGGACCCGGCCTGGAGGACCGCAGGGTGGAGATCACCGGCCCTACCGACCCGAAGATGACCATCAACGCCCTGAACTCCGGCGCCCGGGTGTGGCTCGCCGACCAGGAGGATGCCACCAGCCCCACCTGGGACAACGTGATCGGCGGCCAGCTGTCGCTGCACGACGCGATCCGCGGAGAGCTGACGCACACCGGTCCCGATGGGCGGGAGTACCGCGTCACCGCCGAGCGCACGCCCACCATCGTGATGCGCCCGCGCGGCTGGCACCTCAGCGAGAGGCACATCGACTTCACCGACCGCACCGGGCGGACGATCTCGGCATCCGGCTCGCTGATCGACTTCGGCCTGTACTTCTTCCACAACGCCCAGTCACTGATCGACGCCGGCCGCGGCCCGTACTTCTACCTCGCCAAGCTGGAGTCCAGCGAGGAGGCGCGGCTGTGGAACGACGTCTTCTCGTTCAGCGAGGAGTACTTGCGTCTCCCGCACGGCACCATCCGGGCGACCGTGCTGATCGAGACCCTGCCTGCGGCGTTCGAGATGGACGAGATCCTCTACGAGCTGCGCGACCACTGCGCGGGCCTGAACGCCGGCCGCTGGGACTACATCTTCTCGATCATCAAGAACTACCGCGGCCGCGGCGCCCGGTTCGTGCTGCCGGACCGCAGCGAGGTGACGATGACGGTGCCGTTCATGCGCGCGTACACCGAGCTGCTGGTGAAGACCTGCCACAAGCGTGGGGCCTACGCCATCGGCGGCATGAGCGCCTTCATCCCGAACCGCCGCGATCCCGAGGTGACCGAGCGTGCGCTGGAGAAGGTGGCTGCCGACAAACGGCGTGAGGCCGCCGATGGCTTCGACGGCACCTGGGTCGCGCACCCCGACCTGATCCCCGCCGCGCAGGCCGAGTTCGACGCCGTGCTCGGCGACCGACCGCACCAGCTGGACCGGCAGCGCGACGACGTCGAGGTGACGGCCGCCCAGCTGCTGGATCTGCGCATCGGCCGTCCGATCACCGAGAAAGGCGTGCGCGAGAACGTGTCGGTCGCGATCCGCTACATCGAGGCGTGGCTGCGCGGCCAGGGTGCGGTGGCCATCGACGGGCTGATGGAGGATGCCGCGACCGCCGAGATCAGCCGCTCGCAGGTGTGGCAGTGGATCAACCAGGATCGCCGCACCGCGGAGGGCGACCTGATCACCGTCGAGTACATCGAGCGCAGGATCGGCGAGATGCTCGCGCAGACCCCGCGCACCCCATCCGACCGTTTCGACGATGCCGCGGACGTGTTCCGCGAAGTGGCGCTGCAGCCCGAGTTCCCAGCATTCCTGACGTTGCCGGCGTACTCCCGCTTCCTCGTCGAGACCGCCTGACCATCCGCCCATCACGAAGGACATCACAATGACCCACTACCAGGACGACATCACCGCCATCGGAGCGCTGAAGGACGCCAATGGCTCCGGCTGGAACGCCATCGACCCCGAGTCGGCTGCGCGCATGCGGGCGCAGAACCGCTTCCGCACCGGGCTGGAGATCGCGCAGTACACCGCCGACATCATGCGCCGTGACATGGCCGAGTACGACGCCGACTCGTCGGTGTACACCCAGTCGCTCGGCGTCTGGCACGGTTTCATCGGGCAGCAGAAGCTCATCTCGATCAAGAAGCATCTGAAGTCGACGAACAAGCGCTACCTGTACCTGTCGGGCTGGATGGTCGCCGCGCTCCGCTCCGAGTTCGGGCCGCTGCCGGACCAGTCCATGCACGAGAAGACGGTGGTGCCCGCGCTGATCCAGGAGCTGTACACCTTCCTGCGCCAGGCGGACGCCCGTGAGCTCGACCTGCTGTTCACCCAGCTCGACGAGGCGCGTGCGGCCGGCGACGAGACCGGAGCAGAGTTCATCCAGTCCCAGATCGACGGCTTCGAGACCCACGTCGTCCCGATCATCGCCGACATCGACGCCGGATTCGGCAACCCCGAGGCGACGTACCTGCTGGCGAAGAAGATGATCGAGGCGGGCGCCTGCGCCATCCAGATCGAGAACCAGGTCTCGGACGAGAAGCAGTGCGGCCATCAGGACGGCAAGGTCACCGTGCCGCACGAGGACTTCGTCGCGAAGCTCAATGCGGTCCGCTACGCCTTCCTCGAGCTCGGCATCGACAACGGCATCATCGTCGCCCGCACCGACTCGCTGGGCGCCGGCCTCACGCAGAAGATCGCCGTCACCCGGGAGCCCGGCGACCTGGGCGACCAGTACAACTCCTTCCTCGATGCGGAGGAGATCGCCGAGAGCGAGCTGGGCAACGGCGATGTGGTCATCAAGCGCGACGGCAGGCTGCTGCGGCCGAAGCGCCTCGCGAGCAACCTCTACCAGTTCCGCAAGGGCACCGGTGAGGACCGTGTGGTGCTGGACTGCATCACGGCGCTGCAGAACGGTGCCGATCTGCTGTGGATCGAGACCGAGAAGCCGCACGTCGAGCAGATCGCCAGCATGGTCGACCGCATCCGCGAGGTGGTACCGAACGCGAAGCTGGTCTACAACAACAGCCCATCGTTCAACTGGACGCTGAACTTCCGTCAGCAGGCGTACGACCAGCTCGTCGAGCAGGGTCAGGACGTGTCGGCCTACGACCGCGACAGGCTGATGAGCGTGGAGTACGACGACACCGAGCTCGCCCGCCTCGCCGACGAGAAGATCCGCACCTTCCAGCGCGACGGCTCGGCGCGCGCCGGCATCTTCCACCACCTGATCACCCTGCCGACCTATCACACGGCGGCGCTGTCGACCGACAGCCTCGCCAAGGGCTACTTCGGAGAGGAGGGGATGCTGACCTACGTCCGTGACGTGCAGCGCCAGGAGATCCGGCAGGGCATCGCCACCGTCAAGCACCAGAACATGGCCGGAAGCGACCTCGGCGACAACCACAAGGAGTACTTCGCCGGCGAAGCGGCCCTGAAGGCCGGCGGAGCGCACAACACGATGAACCAGTTCAGCTGACCGCGAGAAGGACACCCCATGGCATCCACCGCCGACCTGTACGACCTGCACGGCGACAGCCTGCAGTCCCTCCCGCTGCAGCTGCGCTCCTTCGGTGGCATCGCACGGTTCGAAGGCCCGATCCGCACCATCCGCTGCTTCCAGGACAACGCGCTGGTCAAACAGGTGCTGGCGGCGCCGGGCGAGGGCTCCGTGCTGGTGGTCGACGGCGCAGGGTCGTTGGAGACCGCGCTGATGGGCGATCTGATCGCGCAGAGTGCGGTGGATGCCGGCTGGGCGGGTGTGGTGATCCACGGATGCGTGCGCGACAGCGCCGCTCTGGCCGGGATGCCGCTGGGGGTGAAGGCCCTGGGCACCAACCCGCGCAAGAGCGCCAAGACGGGCGCCGGCGAGCTCGACGTCCCGGTCGAGTTCGGAGGGGTGCTCTTCCGCCCCGGCGCCGGGCTGCACGCCGACGAGGACGGCGTCCTCGTCGAGCGCTGACCCAGCGGCTGCACGCCGGGCGTAGCCTGGGGGGCATGCCGGATCGGATCTCCCTACTGAACAGCGTCGTCGACGAGTTCCTGCGCTCCTACCCGCGCGGTGCGCGAATGATCGCCGTCTCGAGCCCCGACCGCGAACGCTCGGCTGACTTCGCCGCCGGGCTCGCCGAAGCACTCACCGAACGAGGGATCACCGCGACAGCCGTCACGCCCGACGCCCCGGATGCCGGCACGCTGCGCGCCGAGGTGGTCGCGCCGTTCCGCAGCGCGCGCGAGGAGGCGGTGCTGATCGTCGCGGGCGACGAAGGGCTGCTCGATGGCACCCGCCGCGGCATGTGGCACTTCAGCGTGTGGCTGATGGCCGGCGACGAGGTGCCGCACACCGAGGCCACTTCCCTGGTGGATGTGAGCGATCCTCAGCATCCGTCCCGCGTCTTCGCCGACTTCTGCGCGGTGCCCTCGACCTACCGCACCTGAGGCGCTCGCGCGGCTGGCCGAGTAGCATTCAAGGCGTGACCGAACGCGCCCCCTCTCCAAGAAGCTCTCCGCCATCGCCGAGTCCGCCACGCTGAAGGTGGATGCCAAGGCCAAGGCCCTCAAGGCCGAGGGCAAGCCCGTCATCTCCTATGCCGCCGGCGAGCCCGATTTCGCGACGCCGCAGTTCGTCGTGGATGCCGCCGCCGAGGCGCTCGCCGACCCGGCGAACTACCGCTACACCCCCGCACCCGGCCTGCCGGCGCTGCGCGAGGCGATCGCGGCCAAGACGCTGCGCGACTCGGGCCTGGAGGTCTCCCCCAGCCAGGTGATCGTGACCAACGGCGGCAAGCAGGCCGTGTATCAGGCGTTCCAGGCCGTGATCAACCCCGGTGACGAGGTGCTGCTGCCCGCGCCGTACTGGACCACCTACCCCGAGGCGATCCGCCTGGCCGACGGCACGCCGGTGGAGGTGTTCGCGGGCGCCGATCAGGACTACAAGGTCACCGTCGAGCAGCTCGAGGCCGCCCGCACCGACCGCACCACGGTGCTGGTGTTCGTGTCGCCCTCGAACCCGACCGGCTCGGTGTACTCCGCAGAGGAGACGAAGGCGATCGCCGCGTGGGCCGTGGAGCACGGCATCTGGATCGTCTCCGATGAGATCTACCAGAACCTCACCTACGACGGCGTGAGGGCCGCCTCGGTCGTCGAGGCGGTTCCCGAGGCCGCAGCGCAGACGATCCTCGTCAACGGCGTGGCCAAGACCTACGCGATGACCGGCTGGCGGGTGGGCTGGATGGTCGGCCCCGCGGATGCCATCAAGGTCGCCGGCAACCTGCAGTCGCATCTGACGAGCAACGTGAACAACGTCGCGCAGCGCGGTGCGATCGCGGCGCTGAACGGTCCGCAGGACGAGGCCGAGCAGTTCCGCCAGGCGTTCGACCGCCGTCGCCGGCTGATCGTGTCGGAGCTGTCGAAGATCGACGGGCTGGTCGTGCCGAACCCTCAGGGCGCGTTCTACGTCTACCCGGACGTGCAGGGTCTGCTCGGCCGGGAGTGGGGCGGCGTCACGCCGACGACCTCCCTGGAGCTCGCCGACCTCATCCTCGAGCAGGCCGAGGTCGCTGTCGTGCCCGGTGAGGCCTTCGGCCCCTCCGGCTACATCCGCATGTCATACGCCCTGGGCGATGACCAGCTGCTGGAGGGCGTGCAGCGCCTGCAGCGCCTGTTCGCCCCTGACCTACCGCCGAGACCCCTCCTGAGCGTCGAGACCCCTCCTGAGAAACGTGATTCAGGAGGGGTCTGGGCAGCCAGGAGGGGTTTCGTGGGTCAACCCTGGTAGCCGATCAGCCAGCGCACACCGTGCCGGTCGACGAGAGTGCCGTCGTGGTCGCCCCAGGGCCGCCTCTGCAGGGGGTCGATGACCTCCCCGCCTGCGGCGAGCGCGTCGAACCAGCCGGTGAGCGTCTCGGCATCCGCTGTGCCGAGCAGTGAGAAGTACATGCCGGACATCGCCACCGAGTCCGCGCCGTCGGCGGCATCCGCCCCGGCCAGCTCGACCGGCCCGTTCTCCAGCATCCCGTGCGCGATGGCGTCGCCGGGCCCGTCGGTGCGCCCGGCCTGCGCGTACGTGAACATCTGCAGCTCGCCGCCGAAGATCGCAGCGTAGTGCTGCAGCGCCTCGTCCGCGTCACCGCGGAACAGCAGGTAGGGAATCAATCCGCTCATCCGGCGAGCGTAACCTGCTGCACCCGCCGAGCACACCGGATGCTGCCGAGCGACGCTACAGATCCACCCCCACCAGCACCGGCTCGGGTTGCAGCAGCAGACCGAACTCCGCGTGCACGCGGCTCTGGATGAACCGGGCCAGCTCCCCCAGTTCTGCTGCGGTCGCACCGCCCCGGTTGGTCAGGGCGAGGGCGTGCTTGGTCGAGATCGAGGCGCGCGAGCGCGGCAGCTTGAAGCCTTTGCCGATGCCGGAGTTCTCGATCATCCAGGCCGAGCTGACCTTCACCAGTCCTTCGGGCTTCTCGTCGCGCGGCGAGAGCCCGTAGTAGCTCTCCAGCGGGATGACGGTCATGGTGTCCAGATCGGGTTCCACCGGCCAGCGCGGGCACTCCGGCGGCAGGGCACGGGCGATGTGCTCGGGCACGATCGCGTTCTGGAAGAACGAGCCGGCACTGTGCGTGTCGGGGTCGTGCTCGTCCAGCAGCATCCCCTTCGCGGCCCGGGTGGCGAGAATGCGCTCGCGCACCCACTCCAGCGATACCGGCTCGAAATCCGAGAGGCCCAACGCGCGGCGCAGCTGCTCGCCGCGGATCACGCGACCGGAAGCGCCGGTGACGGCGAGGTCGAGCGTCACGGACAGGATCACGGCACGGCGCTGCTGACCTTCGCCGTAATGATGCTTGAGCACCGAGGTGCGAAAGCCCAGCCCCAGCTCATCTGCCGGCACGACGACAGGCTCGGATGCCCCCTCGTCGATCAGCTCCACCTCGACCAGGGTCTCCTGGATCTCCTGCCCATACGCACCGACGTTCTGCACGGGTGCGGCCCCGACAGTGCCGGGGATGCCGCTCATCGCCTCGATGCCGGCGTAGCCCCGCTGCACGGCGTGGGCGACCAGGTCGTCCCAGCTGTGCCCGGCCTGCACACGCAGTCTGATCCGCCCCTCGTGCGGGGACGGCAGCTCCTCGATGCCGGAGGTGAGGATGCGGACGACCGCGCCCTCGAAGGGCTCATCGCCGGCGAACAGGTTCGAACCTCCGCCGAGCACGAACCAGTCGTCACCGCTGGACCAGACCGCCTGCAGCGCGTCGATCAGGTCTGCGGTGGTCTCGGCATCCAGCATCCGCTCCGGTGCCGCGCCGGTGCGCAGCGTGGTCAGCTCGCGAAGCGGGACGGGCACGACCTCGTGCGATGCCATCTCAACGGGCCACGCGCAGCTGAGCCTTGACGAGCACCGTCGTCTCGGCGGACTTCACGGTCAGATCGATGCGCGCGGATTCCTCGTCGACGGCACCGACCTTCGCCAGCACGTGCACGTCGGCGCCGGTCTCGGCATCCACGACGACGGGTTTGGTGAAGCGCACCCCGTAGTCGAGCAGGCGGGCGTCGGCCGGGAGCGCGGCGACGACCACCGACGAGGCCAGGCCCATCGTCAGCATCCCGTGCGCGAGCACGCCGGGAAGCCCCACGGAGGCGGCGACATCGTCGCGGTAGTGGATCGGGTTGAAGTCGCCGGATGCTCCGGCGTAGCGCACCAGCGACTCACGGGTCAGGTGCACGGTGCGCTCGGCGATGACCTCGCCCACGGTGAACTCGGCCATCACTTCGTCTCCTCGGTGTCCTGCCCGACCAGCAGCACGCTGGTCGCGGTGACGACGTGCTCGCCCGCGGCATCGGCGATGGTCGCGTCGCTCGTGATCATCGCGTTGCCGCCGAGGGAGCGGATGCCGGTGACCGCCAGCTGCGCGGTGAGCTCGTCGCCGGCGACGATCGGGCGCGTGTAGCTGAAGCGCTGCTCGGCGTGGATGGTGCGCGCCAGCACGATGCCGGAGTCGGGCTCGGCCAGCAGCTGCTGCAGCGTGAGGTCCTGGATGACCATCGCGAAGGTGGGCGGGGCGACCACATCGGCGTAACCGGCGGCCTGTGCGGCGTCGACGTCGGTGTGCTGCGGAGCGTCGGCGAAGACCGCGCGCGCGAACTCGCGCACCTTCTCACGGCCGACGAGGTAGGGGGCCGTCGGCGGGAACTCCCGGCCGACCAGATCGTTGTTCACGGGCACCCCTCGATCCTATCCGCGCCGCATCCCCGCCTCATATGCCTGCCCCGCATCCCTGCCTCGCATCCCCTCCCCGCATCCCCTCCCCCGCCTCCCCTGCCCCGCCTCCCCTCGAGACTTCTCTTCCAGCACGAGACCACGCTCCAGCAGCCCCGTCTCATGCTGGAAGGGAAGTCTCACGCCAGAGCCAAAGTGTCACGCCGGAGGCAAAGTCAAAGTCTCACGCCAGAAGGGAAGTCTCGTGCTGGAAGGGAAGTCTCACGGCGGAGGAAGGACTGGGGTCAGCGGCTGCGAATGGCCTTGATCGCCATCTGCACGGCGATCGCCACGACGAACACCGCGAACAGCATGTTCCCCGCCACCGGATCCATCAAGGTGGCGATCCACGCACCCAGCGCGGTCATCGTGCACGCCGAGACACCGATGATGATGGCGCCGACCAGGTCGACATTGCGGTGCCGCAGGTTCCCGATCGTTCCGGACACGGCCGTGGGGATCATCATCATCAGCGAGGTTCCCTTGGCGACCAGGTCGCTGGTGCCGAAGATCATCATCAGGGCGGGGACGATGATCACCCCTCCCCCGACGCCGATCAGTCCCGCGATCACTCCGGTGAGCATGCCGACCAGCACGAGTCCCGCGCCGCTCAGCCAGGTCAGCTCGAACACCGCGCTGCGGGAGGGGATGACCACGAACAGGCTCACCAGCACGACGAGCAGGAACACGACGAAGCCCCAGCGCAGCGCCTTCTGCGAGATCTTCGGCATCAGCCGGGAGCCGATCTGCGCCCCCACCACGGCACCCGCCGCCAGGATCAGGGCGGCGATCCAGGCCACCGAACCCGACATGGCGTACGAGATGACGCCCACGCTCGCGGTCGGCACGATCGCGGTGAGCGAGGTGCCGGCCGCTCGACGCTGATCGAAACGCAGCAGCACCACGAGCAGCGGGACGATCACGGTGCCTCCGCCGACGCCGAACAGTCCCGACAGCAGGCCGGCGGTCAGCCCGATCCCGACGAAGCTGAGATAGGCACGAGGTCCCCGGGTGATCGCCTGTTCCTCGTGCACAGGAACAGACTATCCCGGGGACCTCGCGCCTCCCGCCTCGGAGTCCGAGGGCGGGAGCGGATGCCGGCTCACACCTCCTGGTCGGCGGTGATCGGCACGGCGATCGTCTCGGTGAGGTGCTGCTCGTAGCGGGTCTGCCTGCGGCGCAGCCACAGGGCACCGAGGATCAGCACGATCAGCACCCCGTAGGCCGATGCCGCGAAGGGCTGCATGACGAGCGTGGACATGTCGCCCTGGCTCAGCTGCAGCGCCTTGCGCAGCTCGGCCTCGCCCATCGGCCCCAGGATCATGCCGACCACGAGCGGGGCGACCGGGATGCCGTAGCGGCGCATGAAGTAGCCGAGCACGCCGATGATCAGCAGGATCACCACATCGGCGACGTTGAACCGGATCGCGTAGGCGCCGAACGCCGCGAACATCAGGATGCCGGCGTACAGGTACGGACGGGGGATCTGCAGCAGCTTGACCCACATCCCCACCAGCGGAAGGTTCAGCACGATCAGGATGAGGTTGCCCAGGTACAGGCTCGCCACCAGCGCCCACACCAGCGCGGGCTGGTTGGTGAACAGCTGCGGCCCGGGCTGGATGCCGTAGGACTGGAAGGCGAACAGGATGATCGCCGCGGTCGCCGTCGTCGGCAGCCCCAGCGTCAGCAGCGGTACGAGCACGCCCGCGGCGGCCGCGTTGTTCGCCGCCTCGGGACCGGCCACGCCCTCGATCGCACCGTGGCCGAACTCCTCCTTGCGCGTGGAGAGCTTGCGCTCGGCCGCGTAGGAGAGGAACGTCGCGACATCGGCGCCGCCGGCGGGGATCGTGCCGATCGGGAATCCGATCGCCGTGCCGCGCAGCCACGGCTTCCACGACCGGCGCCAGTCGTCCCTGCTCATCCAGCTGCGCCAGCCCTTGGTCACCGGGATGACGTCGACACCGCCGTGCCGCAGCCGTGCGGCGACGTACAGCGTCTCGCCGACCGCGAACAGGCCGACGGCGACCAGCACCACGCTGATCCCCTCACCCAGCTCGGGGATGCCGAGGGTGTACCGCTGCTGCCCGGAGAGCGTGTCGGTGCCGATCAGGCCGATGAACAGGCCGATGGCCAGCGACAGGATGCCGCGGGAGACCGATTTGCCCATCAGTGCGCCGACGGTGATGAAGGCGACGACGATCAGGGCGAGCTTGTCGGCGGGTCCGAGCGAGACGGCGAAGTTCGCCAGTACGGGCGCCAGCAGGGTCAGGCCGACCGTGGCGATCGTGCCGGCGACGAACGACCCGATGGCGGCGGTCGCGAGCGCTGCCGCTCCGCGACCGAGCTTGGCCATCTTGTTGCCTTCTATCGCCGTGACTATCGACGCCGATTCGCCCGGCGTGTTCAGCAGGATGCTGGTGGTCGATCCGCCGTACATTCCGCCGTAGTAGATGCCCGCGAAGGTGATGATCGCCGCCGTCGCGTCGAGTGTGTAGGTCAGCGGCAGCAGCAGTGCCACGGTCATGGCAGGGCCGATGCCGGGCAGCACCCCCACCGCGGTGCCGATGAAGACGCCGATGAACGCCCACATCAGGTACTGCGGCTGCAGTGCCGTCGCGAATCCCTCCAGAAGCAGACTCCAGCTGTCCATCAGAACGTCCCTCCCAGCCAGCCGAACGCGGGGCCCCAGGGCAGCGACAGCCCGAGCAGACCGCCGAAGACGACCTGCACGGCCAGCGCCACCACCAGGCCGATGATGAAGCCGAGCCACCAGCGCTTCGCGCCGAGGGCCCAGGCGACGATGCCGAACAGCACCGCGGCTGCGGGCGCCCAGCCGATCACGTCGATCAGCAGCAGGTGCGCGACCAGCGCGGCGACGATCTTGGCGAGCGTGATCCAGTCGGTGGCGGCATTCGGGTCGATGTCCTCGCCGTCTTCCGGTTCTGCGCGGTCACCGCGCAGAGCGCCGATGACCACGGCGAGCGCCGTGCCGATCAGCAGCACCGAGACGGCGATCGGGAACACCCTGGGGCCGACCTGGATGCCGACGGGGACGTGGATGCTGAACGCGCCGATCAGCGCGAGAACGCCGAGGACGAGCATGAGCAGGGCGAAGACGAGTTCTCCGAGCGGAACCCGTGGGGCGGGCCGAGTCTGCTCGGCCCGCCCGTTCGCCCCGGTGATCGGGGCAGGCATGTCAGATCAGCCCGATGTTCTTCAGCGTGCCGGTGACGTCGGTGATGTTCTGCGTCACGAAGTCGTCCAGCTCGGGGCCGGTGAGGAAGGCATCCGCCCACCCCTTCGTCTCCAGCTCCTTCTTCCACTCCGCGGTGTCGTGCATCTCGGTGACGATGCGCTCCAGCTCCGCACGGTCGGCGTCGGAGATGCCGCCGGGGGCGATCACGCCACGCCAGTTGGTGAGCACCACGTCGTAGCCGGCCTCGGTGATGGTCGGCACGCCGGGCAGCTGCGGCACCTCGGACTCCCCGATACCGCCAGGGCGCGCATCTTGCCCGCCTCGATGTGCTGCTGGAACTCGGCCACACCCGAGATGCCCGCCGCGACCTTGCCGCCCAGGATCAGCGACACGGCTTCGCCACCGCCCGCGTTGGGCGTGTAGTTCAGCGTCGTCGGGATCTCGGCGCTGCCGAGACCGGCCGCCTCCAGCATGAGGCCGGCCAGGATATGATCGGCGCCGCCTGCCGATCCGCCGGTGACGGTGACGGCCTGCCCGTTGTCGACGATGTCGTCGATCAGGCTCTTCAGGTCCTCGTACTTTGAATCGGCCGGGACGACGACCACGAGCGCCTCGTCCGTGAGCCGCGCGATCGGCGTGGCGTCCTCCAGGCGCACCTGGGAACCGTTCGTCTCGATGGCGCCGACCATGACGAGTCCGTTGACCATCAGCGTCGCCGGATCCTTGACGTTCGCGAGCTGCGCGAGGCCGATCGTGCCGCCGGCGCCGCCGACGTTGGTCACCGGAGCGGTCTTGACGATGTCCTGCTCGGTGAGCACCTTCGCGATCGTGCGGCCGGTCTGATCCCAGCCTCCGCCGGGGTCGGCGGGGACGATGATCGAGACATCCGTGAACGCGGCTTCCTCGTCGCCGCCCGTCCCGGTGCCGTCGCCGCCTCCCTGGGCCGAGCATCCGGTGAGTGCGAGTGCGGCAGCCGCCGCGATCGCGATGAGTGCTGTGCGTGTTCTCTTCATGCGCTCCTCCTCGAGCGTTGTGATGTGCTGGCAAACGTAGAGCGCCGGTCGCCGCGCGCTCTGCTTCCGAAATCATTGGTCGGGGTTCGGAAACTATTGGTCACGGATGCCGTGGTGCAGCTGTTCCGCGCCGGAGTGCGTCCGGGGAGAATGAACAGGTGGCCTCGAAGACGAAGCTCGTGTCGGCGCAGACGCATGAGAGCGGTATGACGCTGCGTGTGCAGCTGATCCTGCTGCAGGCGCTCATCGTCGCCGTCGTCACGCTCATCGCCGGTGTCACGGCGGGGGTCATCCAGGCGCACACGGTGCGCGATGCGTACGAGGATCGGATGCTGGCGGTCGCCCAATCGATCGCGTCGATGCCCGTCATCCGCAGCGCGTTTCAGGATGAGGATCCCGCCGCGACGATTCAGCCGCTGGCGGAGACCATCCGCAAGGCCTCGGATCTGACCTACGTCGTGATCGCCAATGCCGACGGCATCCGCTACTCGCATCCGAACCCGTCCCGCATCGGCGAGAAGGTCTCCACCGACCCGTCTGTGCCGCTGTCGGGGCAGATCTACATGGGCACGCAGACCGGCACGCTGGGGCCGTCGTGGCGGGTGAAGGTGCCGATCTTCGCCGATGACTCGCAGGTGATCGGAACCGTCTCGGTCGGCATCCTGGAGTCCCAGGGCGACGGCGAGTTCGCCGGCAACCTGTTCTGGATCATCGGCGCCATGCTGGCGGCCGTCGTGCTGGGCATGTTCGGCTCGGCATGGGTGACCGCCATCATCCGCCGTCGCATCCACCGGCTGGAGCCGCACGAGATCACCGCGCTGGTGCACAACCAGGAGACCACGCTGCACGGGCTCAGCGAGGGTGTCATCACGGTCGACGCGCACGGCACGATCACGCTCGTCAATGACGCTGCCGCACGTCTGCTGGGCACGGATGCCGCGGCACTGGCCGACCGGCCCGCCGCCGAGGTGCTCGACGACGATCTGCTGTCGGTGCTGCGCGACGGGGAGGACGCCGGCCGGCCGGTGATCGTCGGCGACCGGGTGCTGGTCGCGCGGGGCACCGGAACCTCGGCGGGTGACGAGGCCGAGCAGGCGACCCTGCTGCTGCGCGACCACACCGAGCTGCACGACGTGGTGCGGCGCGTGGAGGCCGCCGACGCGATCATCGCGTTCCGCCAGCGCGCGGGCCTGCCGAAGGGGCTGAGCGCCGAGACCCTGGAACGCGTCTCGACCGCCCTGTCCGCGCATCCGGGATGCTCCGCGGCAGAGCTGGGCGAAGTGCTCTCCATCTCCCGCGTGAGCGCGCGACGATATCTGGAGCATCTGGCCAGCACCGGGCGCGCGCTCCGCTCGCTGGATTACGCCACGAAGGGGCGCCCCGGTACCCGGTACCGCGCGAACGAGCCGATCGGGACGCCGCCTTCGCCGGCGGCACCCGACTCGCCTGGGACGGTGTCTCAGATTGTGCGAGACTGACTCTC
This sequence comes from Microbacterium suwonense, assembly GCF_030296555.1. Classification (NCBI taxonomy): domain Bacteria; kingdom Bacillati; phylum Actinomycetota; class Actinomycetes; order Micrococcales; family Microbacteriaceae; genus Microbacterium; species Microbacterium suwonense. The sequence goes on along the minus strand of NZ_AP027728.1, from coordinate 3,104,966 downwards.
ACATCCGCTCTGTGCGAACGATCAAAGGAGATCACATGCTTCGCAGCGACTACCCCGACGTCGAGATCCCGCAGATCCCGATCTTCGACTACCTGTTCGGCGACCTGGACGACGCCATGCTCGATCGCGTCGCGATCGTGGACGGCACCTCCGGTGCCGAGACGAGCTACCGGCAGCTGATCGGCCAGATCGAGCTGTTCGCCGGTGCGCTCGCGGCCCGCGGCGTCGGGGTCGGCACGAAGGTGGGCCTGCTGTGCCCGAACGTGCCGGCGTTCGCGACGGTCTTCCACGGCATCCTCCGCGCCGGAGCCACCGCCACGACGATCAACTCGCTCTACACCGCCGACGAGATCGCGAATCAGCTCGAGGATGCCGAGGCGGACTGGCTGATCACCGTCTCGCCGCTGCTCCCAGGGGCGAAGGCCGCGGCCGACCGACTCGGCATCGCCGATGATCATCTGATCGTGATGGACGGCGCCGAAGGGCATCCGAGTCTGCGCGAGCTGCTCGGCGAAGGGCATGCGGCTCCCGACGTCGTCTTCGACCCTGCCACGCACCTGGCGGTGCTGCCGTACTCGTCCGGCACCACGGGGCGGCCGAAGGGCGTCATGCTCACGCACCGCAACCTGGTGGCCAACGTCGCGCAGTGTGCCAGCACGATCTCGATCACGCCCGACGATCGCGTGCTGGCGGTGCTGCCGTTCTTCCACATCTATGGCATGACGGTGCTGCTGAACTTCGCCGTGCGCATGCGGGCCGCGCTGGTCACGATGCCGAAGTTCGACCTGCCCGAGTTCCTGCGGATCATCGCCGAGCACCGCACCAGCTGGGTGTTCATCGCCCCGCCGATCGCGGTGGCTCTGGCCAAGCATCCGCTCGTCGACCAGTACGACATGTCGGCTGTGAAGGTGATCTTCTCGGGCGCCGCACCGCTGGACGGCACGCTCGCCTCGGCCGTCGGCGAGCGGCTGGACTGCGTCGTCTGCCAGGGCTACGGCATGACCGAGACGAGTCCGGTCGTGCACGCCGTGCCCGTCGACCGCGACGACGTCGACCGGGCCAGCGTCGGGATGCTGCTGGCGAACACCGAGGCGCGCATCGTCGATTCCGAGACCGGGACGGATGTCGAGGTGCCCGCCGACGGGCAGAGCGAGCCCGGCGAGCTGTGGGTGCGCGGACCGCAGGTGATGGTGGGCTATCTGAATCGTCCGGATGCCACCGCCGATATGCTCGACGCCGACGGCTGGCTGCACACCGGCGACATCGCCACGGTCACCCACGACGGGGTGTTCCGCATCGTCGACAGGCTCAAGGAGCTCATCAAGTACAAGGGCTATCAGGTCGCCCCGGCGATCCTCGAGGCACTGCTGCTGGAGCATCCGAAGATCGCGGATGCCGCCGTCATCGGCGCCGACGACGAGGACGGCCAGGAGGTGCCCAAGGCGTTCGTCGTGCGGCAGCCGGATGCCGAGCTGACCGCCGACGAGGTGATGGGCTTCGTCGCCTCGCGGGTCGCCCCGCATGAGAAGGTGCGTCAGGTCGAGTTCATCGAGGCGATCCCGAAGTCGAGCTCCGGGAAGATCCTGCGCAAGGATCTGCGGGTGCACTGAGGCGCCGGAGTGCTACAGGCGCGCCACGGATGCAGAGAGGCCCGCCACCCTTCTCGGGTCGGCGGGCCTCTTTGCAGCGGCGGTGCTTACTTGCCGGCCTCGACGAAGCCGGCGGCCTCCGCGGCCTCCGCGGTGCGGAACCACACCTCGGCGACAGTGGCGTCGTACCACTGACCACCGGGCTGGTGGTACTTCATCGAGTCCTTGTTGCCCTTGATGTCGAAGCCCTCGGGAGCCGAGCCGTCCTCGAGAGGAGCGGCCGAGTCCTCACCGAAGCCGCCGTCGACGAGCGCTGCCGGAGCGGCGGTCTCCTCGGCGGGGGTCTCGGCCGGAGCCTCTTCGACCTTCTCGGCCTTCTCTGCCTTGGACGCCTTCTCGGCCTTGGCGGCCGGCTTGGCGTTCTTCACCTTCGGCGAGACCGGCTCGAGCACGAGCTCGATCACGGCCATGGGGGCGTTGTCGCCCTTGCGGTTGCCGACCTTCGTGATGCGGGTGTAGCCGCCCTCACGCTCGGCGACCAGCGGCGCGATCTCGTTGAAGAGGATGTGCGCGGCATCCTTGTTGGAGCGCAGCACGGTCAGCGCACGACGGCGGGCGTGCAGATCGCCGCGCTTGCCGAGCGTGATGAGGCGCTCGGCCAGCGGACGAAGGCGCTTCGCCTTGGTCTCGGTCGTCTTGATCGACTTGTTCACGAACAGCGCTGCTGCGAGGTTCGCGAGAAGAAGGCGCTCGTGGGCGGGGCCGCCTCCGAGGCGGGGTCCCTTGGTGGGCTTGGGCATAATCGTCTAACTCCTGGTCAGAAAGAGGTCGGGCTTCAGAAGGATTCGTCTTCGCTGCCGCTGTAGAAGTGGGCGCCGTCGAAACCGGGCACCGAATCCTTCAGCGACAGACCGAGCGAGACGAGCTTGTCGCGCACCTCGTCGACCGACTTCTGTCCGAAATTGCGGATATTCATCAGCTGCGTCTCGGAAAGGGCGACCAGCTCCGAAACGGTGTTGATGCCCTCGCGCTTGAGGCAGTTGTAGGAGCGCACCGACAGATCGAGGTCTTCGATCGGCATGGAGAGCTCGCTGGAGAGGACGGCCTCGACCGGCGCGGGGCCGATCTCGATGCCCTCGGCCTCGACGTTCAGCTCGCGGGCGAGGCCGAACAGCTCGGTGAGGGTCTTGGCCGCCGATGCGACGGCGTCGCGGGGCTGATCGCCGACTTCGTCTCGACGTCGAGGACGAGCTTGTCGAAGTCGGTGCGCTCACCGGCGCGCGTGGCGTCGACGCGGTAGGCGACCTTGAGCACCGGCGAGTAGATCGAGTCGACCGGGATCTGCCCGGCCTCGGCGTACTCGTTGCGGTTCTGCGAGGCCGACACGTAGCCGCGACCGCGCTCGATGGTGAGCTCGAGCTCGAAGCGAGCGGTGTCGTTGAGCGTGGCGATCACCAGGTCGGGGTTGTGCACCTCGACGCCTGCCGGAGCGGAGATGTCGGCCGCGGTGACCTCACCGGCGCCCGTCTTGCGCAGGTAGGCGGTGATGGGCTCGTCGCGCTCGCTGGAGACGACCAGCTGCTTGATGTTGAGGATGATCTCGGTGACGTCCTCCTTCACACCGGGGATCGTGCTGAACTCGTGCAGCACGCCGTCGATGCGAATGGTGGTGACGGATGCACCGGGAATCGACGACAGCAGGCTGCGGCGCAGCGCGTTGCCGATCGTGTATCCGAAACCGGGCTCCAGCGGCTCGATGATGAACCGGCTGCGGTTCTCGGAGATCTTTTCCTCGGTGAGAGTGGGACGCTGTGCAATGAGCACTATGTGTTCCTTTCGATCACATGCCCGCTATATGACATGTGGGTGATGAGGTCTTGAGTTGTGGAATCTGCGGGCGACTCTGCCGATCCCCGAGGCGGGGACCGGCAGAGTCAAGCGAAATCAGACGCGGCGACGCTTCGGGGGCGGCAGCCGTTGTGCGCCTGCGGGGTGACGTCCTGGATGGACCCCACCTCGAGGCCGGCGGCCTGCAGCGAGCGGATCGCGGTCTCGCGGCCCGAACCCGGACCCTTCACGAACACGTCGACCTTCTTGACGCCGTGCTCCGATGCCTGACGGGCAGCGGACTCGGCTGCCATGCCTGCGGCGTACGGGGTCGACTTGCGGGAGCCCTTGAAGCCCACGCCACCCGACGAGGCCCAGCTGATGACAGCGCCGGACGGGTCGGTGATCGAGACGATCGTGTTGTTGAACGTCGACTTGATGTGGGCCTGGCCCAGCGCGATGTTCTTCTTCTCCTTGCGGCGCGGCTTGCGCGCGGCGGCCTTGGGTGCAGCCATGATGATTCTCTCCTAATCCCTGGCCGCTTAGCGGGCCTTCTTCTTGCCGGCGACCGTGCGCTTCGGACCCTTGCGGGTACGGGCGTTGGTCTTGGTGCGCTGGCCGCGGACCGGAAGGCCACGACGGTGGCGGATGCCCTCGTACGACCCGATCTCGACCTTGCGGCGGATGTCGGCGGCCACCTCGCGGCGCAGGTCACCCTCCACCTTGTAGTTGCCTTCGATGTGGTCGCGCAGTGCGATCAGCTGCTCGTCGCTGAGGTCCTTGACGCGGATCGACTCGTCGATCTCGGTCGCCTTGAGGATCTCGACGGAGCGGGTACGGCCGATGCCGTAGATGTAGGTGAGGGCGATCACCACGCGCTTGTCGCGCGGGATGTCAACGCCGGCAAGACGTGCCATGCGGTTCTCCTGGAGTGTTGTGGAGGTGTGGAGCAGCATCCGTTCCCGGGCCTCCGCCCCGAGGTGTCCCCGCTCGCGCGGGTTCCGATGCTGCCTGTTGTTCGATATTGAGTTGTTCGCCTGGGTTTCGACTCGCTCGCGCTCGCTCAACCTTGACGTTCGCGTGTCACCGTGGCTTCGCCGTAGTGACACGACTCACGTCAACCCTGACGCTGCTTGTGACGCGGGTTGCTCTTGCAGATCACCATGACGCGACCGTGACGACGGATCACGCGGCAGTGGTCGCAGATGGGCTTGACGCTGGGGTTGACCTTCATGATGTTTCCTGTTCGCTGTCTTCACCGGGCGGGCGCGGATGCCCGAGGTGTTACTTCTCGACCGATCAGCGGTAGCGGTAGACGATGCGGCCGCGGGTGAGATCGTAGGGCGAGAGCTCCACGACCACGCGGTCCTCGGGGATGATGCGGATGTAGTTCTGCCGCATCTTTCCGGAGATCGTCGCCAGGACCTTGTGACCGTTGCTGAGCTCGACGCGGAACATCGCGTTGGGCAGAGCCTCGGAGATCACGCCTTCGATCTCGATGACACCGTCTTTCTTAGCCATAGCCTCGCTGACGCTTCTGCAGACCGGTCGATCTGCGGTGGATGAATGATGATGATGCCGCCTTATGCGGACACGCCGGGATAAGGCGCAAGGCACCAAGGATCTATGTTAGACCCCCGGGCGCCTGCGGCAACTCGGGGTCACTCGAGAGGCTTGAGGTAGGCATCGACCTTGGCGAACATCTCCTGGAGACTCTGCCCCTCGACGGCATCACCGTCGAGCTCGATGGTCGGAGTGCCCTGGATCTTGTGAGCCTTGGCCTGCGCAGCGGGGTACTTCAGGTAGGTGCCCTCCGACATACAGGCGGCCGCTTCGGTTGCACCGACCTGCTCTGCGTAGTCCGCGAGCTGCTCGTCGCTCAGCCCCGTCGTGTTCTCATCGGGCTGGTTCTCGTACAGCGTGCTGATGTAGTCGAGCGTCTTATCCGAGTTCTTCTCGGCCACGCAGTAGACCGCTGCCGCCGCACGCGACGAGTAGTTGCTGCCGGCCGAGTAGTGGTCGAGGATCGCGATCGGATGGATGTTGAGGGTGATCGTGTCATCGGCTGCCAGCGCGTTGAGCCGCTCGGCGAATGTCTGCTCGAAGGCGTTGCACGCCGGGCACATCAAGTCGATGTACGTGTCGACCACGTTGTCACCATCGCCGAAGACGATTGCCCCGGTCTCGGAGTTGATCAGGTCGCCCGAGGGCGCAGGCCCGGCATCCGTCGCCCGACTGTTCATCCACACCACGATCGCGCCGAGCGCGATGAGCACGACGACGACAGCGGCGGAGATGCCGATGACGAACCAGTTGGGCTTGCTCTGGGCCTGGGCCATGAGAGTCCGATCTTCCGGCGGGCAGTAACACCCCATTCTGCCGTGCCCACGCTATGCCCCGCATGTGAATCCGCTCCCCTCCCCAGCATCCGCCGCTTCCCCAGCATCCGCCGCTTCCCCAGCATCCGCCGCTTCCCCAGCATCCGCCGCGAGACTTCCTTTCCAGCACGAGACCGGGCCCAGTGCCTTCAGTCTCGTGCTGGAAAGGAAGCGTCCTGTGTGGGAGGGGAAGTCTGGTGCGGGAGGGGAAGTCTCGCGCGCTCGGGAGTCCTCCTGCACAACGCGGTGATCTGTGTGGGTTCTCCACAGCGACTGGAGATCATGAGATCTGCGATGCCCGGGTTGGGCAGGATGAGCGGATGCTGAAGCTCACCGATCGCGCCGTGACCGACTCGCCGATACCGCTGATCACACGGACGGAAGCACGGATGCTGGGGACTGCGCTGCATCCTCGCACTCACATCCGTCTTCGGCGCGGGATATACGTGCTGCGGGAGGACTACCTCCGCGCGACCCCGTGGGAGCAGTATGCAACCCGCGTGCATGCGTTCGTGCGCTCGCATCCGGATGCCGTGCTCTGCCTGGAGTCCGCCGGCGTGATCTACGGCCTGCCACTGTTCGGTCACCCTCGAGACATCCACGTGTTCGATGCGTCCCTGAGGACCTCGCAGCGCTACGGAGATGTCTGTGTGCACACGAGTGTCGACGGGCGCGAGGTCGTCTCAGAGGCCGGAGTCCTCGTCACGTCGCTGCTGGACACCGTCGTCGACTTGGCGCGAGCGCTCTCGCCCGGTCTCGCTCTCGCCGTCGTCGACAGTGCGATCTCTCCGGCGCAGGGAGGGACCGTGCAGCTCGCCGACGCCTACGAGCTGATCGTCCGCCAGCACAACCCGCGAGCGCGGTCGCAAGCGCGCTGGGTGTGCAGCAGCGCTGACGAGCGCGCAGAATCGCCGGCCGAGAGCATCAGCCGCGCGGTCATCGAATGGAGCGGCTTCGAGCAGCCGGAGCTGCAGCACGAGTTCCGCTACGACGGGCATCACGACCGCGTCGACTTCCTCTTCCCACGGAGCGGCACCATCGGTGAGGCCGACGGCTGGGGCAAGTATCAGCTCGATGACCCCAGCGCCGCCGCGGCATTGCTCACCGAAGAGAAGCGCCGCGAGGACCGGCTGCGCCGGCACGGGCATCCGTTCGCCCGATGGGAGCTCAACGATGCCTGGCGTGTGAAGCCCCTCGTCGAGGCTCTGCGTGCGGCAGGTCTGCGTCAACGGCATCCGTCACAGCCCGCGATGCTCGCGTCATTGCGGCGCCGCACCCGTGATCGCCATGCCTGAGCGCGAGACTTCTCTTCCAGCACGAGAACGCACGCCATGCACGAAGTCTCGTGCACGAAAGGAAGTCTCGTGCATGGAAGGAAGTCTCACGCCCGAAAGGAAGTCTCGCGCCCGAGGGGAAGTCTCACTACGGGAGGGGGACGGGGGTCACACCGAAGGGTGCCAGGCCCTCGGCGCCGCCGTCGGGCGCGGTCAGCACCCAGATGCCGCCCTCGTGGCGGGCAACGCTGTGCTCCCAGTGCGCACCGTCGGTGCCGTCGGTCGTGGAGACGGTCCAGTCGTCGTCCTCGACGAAGGTGGCCTCTCCCCCGGCGGTGACCATCGGCTCGATCGCCAGCGCCAGACCCGGGCGGATCTCGGCGCCCGCATCCGGGGTGCGGTAGTTGAACACGCTCGGCGACTCGTGCATCCGTCGCCCGATGCCATGCCCGACGTATTCACGCAGGATGCCGTAGTTCGCGCCCGAGACGGCAGAGGCCCCCTGCGCCTCGATGTAGTCCTCGATGGCGGCTCCCAGCTCGCCGATGTGGGTCGCGGTCGCCATGGCGGCGATTCCGGCCCACAGGGAGCCCTCTGTGACGCGGGAGAGCTCCTCCCGGCGTGCGACCGTCTCGGGTTGCGAAGGATCAGGGACGACGAAGGTGACGGCGCTGTCGCCGTTCCAACCCTGGTACTGCGCACCGCAGTCCACCGAGACGATGTCGCCCGGCTGCAGCACCCGGGATCCGGGGATGCCGTGCACGACCTGTTCGTTGACCGAGATGCAGGTGGTGTGGCGGTAGCCTCGCACCAGCTTGAAGTTCGACTCCGCGCCACGCTCCACGATGGTGCGCTCGGCCACGGCATCCAGCTTGGCGGTCGTGACCCCCGCCCGCACCAGCGGACGCACGGCGTCCAGCGCCGCAGCCGTGATCAGCCCCGGCTCGATCATCGAGCGCAGCTGCGCGGGCGTCTTGTAGATCGACTTGCGGAACAACGCGTCAGACCAGCTGGCCGATGCCGCGCGCGCCGAGGGCCGCGGAGATCCGCGCCGTGATCTCGTCGAGCGTGCCGACGCCGTCGATGCGATCGACGATGCCGCGCTCCCGATACACCGAGATGATCGGAGCCGTCTCGTTCTCGTAGATGTCCAGACGGTGCGCGATGCCCGCCTCGGTGTCGTCCGAGCGGCCCTGCTCCACTGCGCGCAGGCTGAGACGGGCGATGCTCTCCTCGCGCGGCACGTCGAGCAGGATCACCGCGTCCAGCGATGCGCCCTGGTCGGCGAGGAACGCGTCGAGGTGACCGACCTGGGCGGTGTTGCGCGGGTAGCCGTCGAGCAGGAAGCCGTTCGCCGCATCCTGCTGCGACAGCCGGTCGCGCACGATCTCGCTGGTCAGCTCATCGGGCACCAGGTCACCGGCATCGAGGATAGCGGTGACCTTCTTGCCGAGATCGGTGCCGGCCTTGATGTTGGCGCGGAAGATGTCGCCGGTGGAGACGACCGGGATGCCGAGGGCCTCGGCCACGCGCACGCCCTGGGTTCCCTTGCCCGAGCCCTGCGGGCCCACGATCAGCAGACGAGCGGATGAGGTCATCGGAGGAGCCCTTCGTAATGGCGCTGCTGCAGCTGCGCGTCGATCTGCTTCACGGTCTCCAGCCCCACGCCGACGATGATCAGGATCGAGGCACCGCCGAACGGGAAGTTCTGGTTGGCCTGCACCGTCGCCAGGGCGATCAGCGGGATCAGGGCGACCAGGCCGAGGTAGAGCGAACCGGGGAACGTGATGCGGGTGATCACGTAGTCGAGGTACTCGGCCGTGGGCCGACCGGCACGGATGCCGGGGATGAACCCGCCGTACTTCTTCATGTTGTCGGCGACCTCGACGGGGTTGAAGGTGATCGCGACGTAGAAGTAGGTGAAGGCGATGTTCAGCAGGAAGTAGATCAGCATGTACAGCGGCTGATCGCCCGAGACCAGATACGTCGAGATCCATGCGACCCACGCGGGCGGCTCGCTGCCGTCTGTGGGGGTGTTGAACTGCGCCACCAGCATCGGCAGGTACAGCAGCGACGAGGCGAAGATGATCGGGATCACACCCGCCATGTTGACCTTGATCGGGATGTACGTGTTCGTGCCGCCGTAGGTGCGCCGGCCGACCATGCGCTTGGCGTACTGCACGGGCACACGGCGCTGCGACTGCTCGACGTACACGATCAGCGTCATCACGACCAGGCCGATCGCCAGCACGAGCAGGAAGACGTCGAAGCCCTTGGCCTCTTCGATGCCCCACATGGCGCTCGGGAAGGTCGCCGCGATGGAGGTGAAGATCAGCACCGACATGCCGTTGCCGATGCCCTTCTCGGTGACGAGCTCGGCCATCCACATGATCAGACCGGTGCCGGCCGTCATCGCCATGATGATGAGCAGCTGCGCCCACCACACGTCGTTGGTGAGCAGGTTCTGGCACGCCGAGACGTTGGTCTGGCCGAACAGCTGTCCGCTGCGGGCCACGGTCACCAGGGTGCTGGACTGCAGCAGCGCCAGCGCGATGGTCAGGTAGCGCGTGTACTGCGTGAGCTTGGTCTGCCCGGCCTGACCCTCCTTGTGGAGGGTCTCGAAGTGCGGGATGACCACGCGCAGCAGCTGCGTGATGATCGTCGCCGTGATGTACGGCATGACGCCCAGCGCGAAGATCGACAGCTGCAGCAGCGCACCGCCGGAGAACAGGTTGACCAGGCCCAGCAGTCCGTCGGTGCCCGCATTCGCGGCGAGGCACACTTCGACGTTCGGGAAGTGAACGAACGGCGAGGGCACGTTGGAGCCCAGGCGGTACAGGGCGATGATGCCGATGGTGAAAAGGATCTTCGCACGCAGATCGGGTGTGCGGAAGATTCGCGCGATGGCGCTAAACAAGGGCGTTCCTCCTGAAGGGATTGCCGAACGTCGAAGGACGGCCGAAAGTCCAGGGTAACGCACAGGAGGGGCCGGAGAATCTCCGACCCCTCCGAGCGTTCACACCTGACGGATCAGTTGACCGAGCCGCCGGCGGCGACGATCTTCTGCTCCGCGCTGCTCGAGACCTTGTCGACCGACACGGTGAGCTTGACCGAGATGTCGCCGTCGCCCAGGACCTTGACCTTCTCGTTCTTGCGCACAGCACCCTTGGCGACCAGGTCGCCGACGGTGACGTCGCCACCCTTCGGGTACAGCTCGGCGAGCTTGGCCAGGTTCACGACCTGGTACTCGACGCGGAACGGGTTCTTGAACCCGCGCAGCTTCGGGGTGCGCATGTGCAGCGGCATCTGCCCACCCTCGAAGCCCAGGCGCACGGTGTTGCGGGCCTTGGTGCCCTTGGTGCCGCGACCGGCGGTCTTGCCCTTGGACCCCTCACCGCGACCGACACGGGTCTTCGCGGTGTTGGCGCCGGGGACCGGGCGCAGGTGGTGCACCTTCAGCACGGCAGGACGCGCAGCCTCGGCATCCGCTTCCTTCTTCGCCGGAGCCTTCTTGGCTGCGGACTTGGCCGGAGCGGCCTTGTCCTTGGCCGGAGCGGCCTTGGCGGCAGCAGCGGGCTTCTTGGCAGCAGCCTTGGGAGCGGCGGCCTTCTTCTCAGCCTCGACGGCTTCGTTCTTCTCAGCCATTAGTCGATCTCCTCAACCTTGACGAGGTGAGCGACGGTGCGGACGTAACCGCGCGTCTGCGCGTCGTCGGGACGGACGACCGAGTCGCCGATCCGCTTGAGTCCGAGCGAACGCAGCGTGTCGCGCTGGTTCTGCTTCTCACTCACCTTGGACTTGACCTGTGTGACCTTGAGGCGCTCGGCCATCAGGCACCTACCTTCTGCGCGGCGGCGGCAGCAGCCCTCGCCTCGTTGCGGATGATGATCTCCGGCACGACGGCGTCGTAGTCGAGACCACGACGCGCGGCGACGGCACGCGGCTCCTCGAGGCTCTGCAGAGCCTCGACAGTCGCGTGCACGATGTTGATCGTGTTCGAGGAGCCCAGCGACTTCGACAGGACGTCGTGGATGCCGGCGCACTCGAGGACGGCGCGGACCGGACCACCGGCGATGACACCGGTACCGGCAGCGGCCGGACGCAGCAGCACGACACCGGCAGCGGCCTCGCCCTGCACCGGGTGCGGGATGGTCGAGCCGACGCGGGGCACGCGGAAGAAGTTGCGCTTGGCCTCTTCGACGCCCTTCGAGATCGCCAGAGGGACCTCACGAGCCTTGCCGTAGCCGACGCCCACCAGGCCGTTGCCGTCGCCGACGACCACGAGAGCGGTGAAGCTGAAGCGACGACCACCCTTCACGACCTTCGAGACGCGGTTGATGGTGACGACGCGCTCCAGGAACTGGTTGTCGCCACGGTCGCGCGAGTTGCGGTCACGGCCCTGGCCGCGATCGCGGCCGCCACGACGGCCGTCACGCTGCTCGCGCTGCGGCTCGGCCTGAGCCGGAGCCTCGGCAGGAGCGGTTTCGGTCACTTCGTTCTCCTTGTTGTCACTCACAGTGCCAGCCCCCTTCACGGGCGCCTTCGGCGATGGCCGCGACCCGACCGGCGTAGCGGTTACCGCCGCGGTCGAACACCGCCTCGGAAAAACCGGCGGCCTTCGCGCGCTCGGCGAGCAGCTCGCCCACCTTGCGCGCCTTGGCGGTCTTGTCGCCGTCGAAGGTGCGCAGGTCGGTCTCGAGCGTGGAAGCGGATGCCACGGTGTGGCCCCTGCTGTCGTCGACGAGCTGCACGAAGACGTGGCGAGCCGAACGGTTGACGACCAGACGCGGGCGGGTGTCGGTGCCGCTGATCTTCTTGCGAAGACGAGCGTGGCGAACCGCGCGAGCGGCGGACTTGGACTTGACAGCCATGGTTACTTACCAGCCTTTCCGGCCTTGCGACGCACGACCTCGCCGGCGTAACGCACGCCCTTGCCCTTGTACGGCTCGGGCTTGCGGATCTTGCGGATGTTCGCAGCTGCCTCGCCGACAGCCTGCTTGCTGATCCCGCTGACGGTGAGCTTGTTCGTGCCCTCGACCGTCAGGGTGATGCCGGCGGGCGGGTCGATCAGGACCGGGTGCGAGAAGCCGAGAGCGAACTCGACCGAGCTGCCCTTCTGCTGCACGCGGTAGCCGGTGCCGACGACCTCGAGGCCCTTGGTGTAGCCCTGGGTCACGCCGATGATGTCGTTGTTGATGAGAGTGCGGGTCAGGCCGTGGAGCGACCGCGACTCGCGCTCGTTGTCGGGGCGGGTGACCAGAACCTGGCCGTCCTGCACCTCGACCTGGATGGGGGAGGCCACCGTCAGGCTCAGCTCGCCCTTGGGGCCCTTCACCGACACCTCACGGCCGTCGACCGAGACGGTCACACCCGCGGGGATGTCGATGGGAAGTCGTCCGATACGCGACATGTCAGATCACCACACGTAGGCGAGAACTTCTCCGCCCACGCCCTTCTGCTCAGCCTGACGGTCGGTGAGAAGACCGGAGGAGGTGGACAGGATGGCAACACCCAGGCCGCCGAGGACCTTGGGCAGCTCGGTCGACTTCGCGTAGACACGCAGACCGGGCTTCGACACGCGCTTGATGCCGGCGATGGAGCGCTCGCGGTTGGGACCGTACTTGAGCGACAGGGTGAGGCTGCTGCCGACGCGGGCGTCTGCGACCTCGAAGCCGGCGATGTAGCCCTCCTGCTGGAGGATCTCGGCGATGTTCGTCTTGAGCTTGCTCGACGGCATGGACACGGAGTCGTGATGAGCCGAGTTCGCGTTGCGCAGACGGGTCAGCATGTCTGCGACCGGGTCTGTCATTGTCATTGTCTTCTTCTTTCGATCATGAGGTTTCGACGCCCGTTACACGAACGCCGACCTGCGTGAACACACAATCTTCAATTATACGGGCACATCGACGGGCTCAGTGACCGTCAGGTCGCTGAGCCCGTCGAAGTGTCAAGCCGGGGCGTCGGCGGCCTTGAACGGGAAGCCGAGCGCGCGCAGGAGTGCACGACCCTCGTCATCCGTCTTGGCCGTGGTGACCACGGTGATGTCGAATCCGCGGACGCGGTCGATCTTGTCCTGATCGATCTCGTGGAACACGCTCTGCTCCTGGAGACCGAAGGTGTAGTTGCCCTTGCCGTCGAACTGCTGGTCCGACAGCCCGCGGAAGTCGCGGATGCGGGGCAGTGCGAGGTTCACCAGGCGGTCGACGAACTCCCAGGCGCGGTCGCCGCGGAGGGTGACGTGCGCGCCGATGGCCTGTCCCTCGCGCAGCTTGAACTGCGCGATGGACTTGCGGGCCTTGGTGACGATCGGCTTCTGGCCGGTGATCTTGGTGAGATCGTCGATCGCACCGTCGATCACCTTGCTGTCGCGAGCGGCCTCGCCGACACCGGTGTTGACGACCACCTTGACCAGGCCGGGGATCTGCATGACGTTCGCGTAGCCGAACTGCTCCTGCAGGGCCTTCTTGATCTCGGTGTTGTACTTGGCCTTCAGGCGGGGCTGCACCTTGACAGCCTCCGCAGCCTCAGTCGCTGCCATCAGAGGTCCTTACCTGACTTCTTCGCGTAGCGCACGCGGACCGTGCGCTTCACGCCGTCCTTGACCTGCTCCTCGACGCGGTGGCCGACACGGGTCGGCTTCTTGGTCGAGGGGTCCACGACGGCGACGTTGGAGATGTGGATCGGGGCCTCGACGGTCTCGATCCCACCCGTCTTGGTGCCGCGCTGGGTCTGGCCGACGCGGGTGTGCTTGGTGACGTAGTTCACGCCCTCCACCACGACGCGGTTCTGCTCGACGAGGACCTCGAGGACCTTGCCCTGCTTGCCGCGGTCGCCGCCCTTGTCCTGCTTGCGGCCCGTGATGACCTGAACCAGGTCACCCTTCTTGATGTTCGCCATGATCAGATGACCTCCGGGGCGAGCGAGACGATCTTCATGAACTTCTTGTCACGAAGCTCACGACCGACCGGCCCGAAGATGCGGGTGCCACGGGGCTCCCCGTCGCTCTTCAGCAGCACGGCGGCGTTCTCGTCGAACTTGATGTACGAGCCGTCGGGACGGCGCGTGGACTTCTTGGTGCGGACGATGACGGCCTTGACCACATCGCCCTTCTTGACGTTGCCGCCCGGGATCGCGTCCTTGACAGTCGCGACGATGGTGTCGCCCAGACCGGCGTAACGGCGGCTGGAACCACCGAGGACGCGGATCGCGAGCAGCTCCTTCGCGCCGGTGTTGTCGGCGACCTTGAGGCGGGACTCGGACTGGATCACTTTGCCTTCTCCAGGATCTCCACCAGACGCCAGCGCTTGGTGGCGCTCAGCGGGCGGGTCTCGTTGATGAGAACGAGGTCGCCGATGCCGGCGGTGTTGTTCTCGTCGTGCGCCTTGACCTTCTCGGTGCGGCGGATGACCTTGCCGTAAAGCGGGTGCTTCACGCGGTCCTCGACCTCGACGACGATGGTCTTGTCCATCTTGTCGCTGACGACGTAGCCACGGCGGGCCTTGCGGTAACCGCGCGCACCGGCTTCGCGCACATCGTGCACGCCGTGCGAGACGGCTTCAGCAGCCTTCTTCTCAGCCATTACTCGGACTTCCCTTCGGCGTCAGCCGAGGCATCCCCGGACTTCTTCGCCTTGCTCTTCTTCGCCTTCGCCGGAGCCTCGACGGGGGCGGGCGTGGCACGGATGCCCAGCTCGCGCTCGCGGATCACGGTGTACAGGCGCGCGATGTCGCGCTTGACGGCGCGGATGCGGCCGTGGCTCTCCAGCTGGCCGGTGGCCGACTGGAAGCGGAGGTTGAACAGCTCCTCCTTGGCCTTGCGCAGCTCCTCGACGAGGCGCTGGTCTTCGAACGTGTCGAGCTCGGCGGGTGCGAGCTCCTTGGTGCCGATCGCCATTACGCGTCGCCCTCCTCGCGCTTGATGATGCGTGCCTTGAGCGGCAGCTTGTGAATGGCCCGGGTGAGCGCCTCGCGTGCGAGTTCCTCGCTCACGCCCGCGACCTCGAAGAGGACGCGGCCCGGCTTGACGTTTGCGACCCACCACTCAGGGGAGCCCTTACCGGAACCCATACGGGTCTCGGCGGGCTTCTTGGTGAGCGGACGGTCGGGGTAGATGTTGATCCACACCTTTCCACCGCGCTTGATGTGACGGGTCATCGCGATACGAGCGGACTCGATCTGACGGTTGGTCACATACGCGGGAGTCAGTGCCTGGATGCCGTAATCGCCGAAGGAGACCTTCGTGCCGCCCGACGCCTGACCCGTACGCTTCGGGTGGTGCTGCTTGCGGTACTTGACCTTGCGGGGGATGAGCATTATGCCGACGCTCCTTCTGCGACAGGCGCCTCGTTGCGCGGAGCGCGACGGCGATCGCCGCGCTCGCGCTGCGGCTTCATGTTGGCCTGCTCGCGCGCGAGTTCCTTGTTGGTGAGGTCGCCCTTGTAGATCCAGACCTTCACGCCGATGCGGCCGAAGGTGGTCCTGGCCTCGTAGAAGCCGTAGTCGATGTTCGCGCGCAGCGTGTGCAGCGGCACACGACCCTCGCGGTAGAACTCCGAGCGGCTCATCTCCGCGCCGCCGAGGCGGCCGGAGACCTGGATGCGGATGCCCTTGGCGCCGGCGCGCTGCGCGCCCTGCAGACCCTTGCGCATCGCACGGCGGAACGCCACGCGAGCAGACAGCTGCTCGGCGATCCCCTGTGCGACCAGCTGAGCGTCTGCCTCGGGGTTCTTGACCTCGAGGATGTTCAGCTGGATCTGCTTGCCGGTCAGCTTCTCGAGGTCGCCGCGGATGCGCTCAGCCTCGGCGCCGCGGCGGCCGATGACGATACCGGGACGCGCGGTGTGGATGTCCACACGCACACGGTCGCGGGTGCGCTCGATCTCGATGTTCGAGACGCCGGCGCGGTCGAGCTGCGTCTGCAGCAGGCGACGGATCTTGATGTCCTCGGCGACGTAGTCGGCGTAACGCTGGCCGGGCTTCGTCGAGTCCGAGAACCAGCGAGACACGTGGTCCGTGGTGATGCCGAGGCGGAAGCCGTACGGGTTGACCTTCTGGCCCATTACTTGCTCGCCTTCTTCGTCGTGGCCGCCGGAGCCGCGTCAGCGACCTCGGGGGTGGCCAGCACGACCGTGATGTGGCTCGTGCGCTTCTTGATCTGGAACGCGCGTCCCTGAGCACGGGGCTGGAAGCGCTTGAGCGTCGTGCCCTCGTCGACGTACGCGTTCTTCACGTACAGATCCTGCTCGTCCAGGAACTCGCCGTCGCGATCGGCCTTGACCTGTGCGTTCGCGATCGCAGCGGCGACGAGCTTGTAGATCGGCTCGCTGGCGCCCTGCGGGGCGAACTTCAGAATGGCCAGTGCTTCCTGCGCCTGCTTGCCCTTGATGAGGGCGACGACACGACGAGCCTTCTGAGGGGTCACGCGAATGTGCTTGACGCGTGCGATGGAATCCACCATTGTTCTCCTCCTCTGTTTCTCTCCAGAGCGTCACCGCGTCAGCGGCGACGGCCCTTCTTGTCGTCCTTCACATGGCCGCGGAAGGTGCGGGTGGGCGCGAACTCGCCCAGTTTGTGGCCGACCATGGTCTCGGTCACGAACACAGGGATGTGCTTGCGACCGTCGTGGACGGCGATCGTGTGACCGAGCATCGCCGGCACGATCATCGACCGACGGGACCAGGTCTTGATGACGTTCTTGGAACCGCCCTCGTTCTGACCGATCACCTTGCGAAGCAGGTGCTCGTCGACGAAGGGGCCCTTCTTAAGACTGCGTGGCATCTTCCTCTACTCCTACTTGCGCTTCTTGCCGGCGTTGCGGCGACGCACGATGTACTTGTCGCTTTCCTTGTTGGCGTGACGGGTACGACCCTCAGCCTGGCCCCACGGGGAGACGGGGTGACGACCACCGGACGTCTTGCCCTCACCACCACCGTGCGGGTGATCGACCGGGTTCATCGCGACACCGCGGACGGTCGGGCGCACGCCCTTCCAGCGCTTGCGGCCGGCCTTGCCCCAGTTGATGTTCGACTGCTCGGCGTTGCCGACCTCGCCGATGGTCGCGCGGCAGCGCGCATCGACGTTGCGGATCTCGCCCGAGGGCAGACGCAGCTGAGCGTAGGGGCCGTCCTTGGCGACCAGGCGCACCGAGGCGCCGGCCGAACGTGCCATCTTCGCTCCGCCACCGGGACGCAGCTCGATCGCGTGGATCACGGTTCCGGTGGGGATGTTCTTCAGCGGGAGGTTGTTGCCCGGCTTGATGTCGGCGCTGGCGCCGGACTCGACGATGTCGCCCTGCTTCAGCTTCGTCGGCGCGAGGATGTAGCGCTTCTCGCCGTCGAAGTAGTGCAGCAGCGCGATGCGCGCGGTGCGGTTGGGGTCGTACTCGATGTGAGCGACCTTGGCGTTGATGCCGTCCTTGTCATTGCGACGGAAGTCGATGACGCGGTACTGGCGCTTGTGTCCGCCGCCGATGTGACGGGTCGTGATGCGGCCCTGGTTGTTGCGACCACCGGTCTTCGAGAGCGGACGCAGCAGCGACTTCTCCGGCGTCGATCGCGTGATCTCGGCGAAGTCGGCCACCGACGAACCGCGGCGACCCGGGGTCGTGGGCTTGTACTTGCGAATAGCCATTATTAGTCCTTATCCCCCGGTCAGCCGACTGCCGTGAAGATGTCGATGGAGCCCGACTTCAGTGCGACGATGGCGCGCTTGGTGTCCTTGCGCTTGCCAGTGCCGAAGCGGGTGCGGCGGGCCTTGCCGACGCGGTTGATCGTGTTGACCGACGACACCTTGACGCCGAAGATCTTCTCGATGGCGAGCTTGATCTCGGTCTTCGAGGCGCGCGGGTCCACCAGGAAGGTGTACTTGCCCTCGTCGATCAGGCCGTAGCTCTTCTCGGAGACCACCGGACCCAGGATGATCTCGCGCGGGTCCTTGTTCAGGGCCGTTGCGAGGGAGTTCTGCTCAGTCATGCCGAGACCTCCTCGGTTGCGCCGGTCTTCGAGGCGATGAAGCCCTCGAGTGCGGCCTTGGTGAAGACGATGTCGTCGGAGACGACCACGTCGTAGGCGTTCAGCTGGTCGAAGCTCAGCACGTGCACGTTCGCGAGGTTGCGGACGCTCTTCAGCGTCAGCTCGTCGCTGCGCTCGATGACGACGAGCACGTTCTTCGAACCGGTCACCGCAGCGATCAGCGCGGCGGCCGACTTGGTGGAAGGGGTGCTGTCAGCCACGAACGCCTCGACAGCGTGCAGGCGCTCACCGCGGAAGCGGTCGCTGAGCGCGCCCAGCAGGGCGGCGGCGATCATCTTCTTGGGGGTGCGCTGCGCGTAGTCGCGCGGCTTCGGACCGTGGACCGTGCCACCGCCGCGGTGCTGCGGCATGCGGATCGAGCCCTGGCGCGCGTTGCCGGTGCCCTTCTGCTTGAAGGGCTTGGCACCGGAGCCGGACACATCGCCGCGGGTCTTGGTGGAGTGCGTCCCCTGGCGAGCCGCAGCGAGCTGCGCGACGACGACCTGGTGGATCAGCGGGACATTGGTCTTGACGTCGAAGACGGCGGCGGGCAGCTCGATCGAGCCCGCCTTCTTGCCGTCGACAGAGAGGACGTCGAGCGCGAGAGTCGAGTCAGCCATGATCAGGCACCCTTCACTGCGTTGCGGACGAAGACGATGCGGCCGCGTGCGCCGGGAACCGCGCCCTTGACGAGCATGAGTCCCTTCTCGGCGTCGATGGCGTGCACCGTGAGGTTGAGGACGGTCACGCGCTCGCCGCCCATACGGCCGGCCATGCGCATGCCCTTGAAGACGCGGCTCGGAGTCGACGAGGCGCCGATCGAACCGGGCTTGCGGTGGTTGCGGTGCGCACCGTGCGATGCCGAGACGCCCTTGAAGTTGTGGCGCTTCATGACACCGGCGGTGCCCTTGCCCTTGCTCGTGCCGACCACGTCGACCAACTGACCGGCCTCGAAGGTGGCCTCGGCGGTCAGCTCCTGGCCGAGCGTGTAGTCAGCGGCATCCGCGGTGCGGATCTCGGTGACGTGACGACGCGGCGTGACGCCGGCGGCCTCGAAGTGAGCGGTGAGCGGCTTGGTGACCTTGCGGGGGTCGATCTGGCCGTACGCGATCTGAACGGCGTTGTAGCCGTCCTTCTCGGGCGTGCGGACCTGGGTGACCACGTTGGGCGCCAGCTCGATGACGGTGACGGGAACGAGCTTGCCGTTCTCGTCCCATACCTGGGTCATGCCGAGCTTGGTGCCGAGCATGCCCTTGGAGATCTTTGCGTTGATGTCAACCATTCGAGGACCCCTTACAGCTTGATCTCGATGTTGACGTCGGCCGGGAGGTCGAGGCGCATCAGCGAGTCGACAGCCTTGGGCGTCGGGTCGACGATGTCGATCAGACGCTTGTGGGTGCGCATCTCGAAGTGCTCGCGGCTGTCCTTGTACTTGTGCGGCGAACGGATCACGGCGATCACGTTCTTCTCGGTCGGAAGCGGCACCGGGCCGACGACAGTCGCGCCCGCACGGGTCACGGTGTCGACGATCTTGCGCGCCGACGTGTCGATGACCTCGTGGTCATACGACTTCAGGCGAATGCGGATCTTCTGTCCCGCCATTGTCTGCTCTCTCTCTATAGGCGTCGTACCGTCCGGGGCCGGGTGACCCTGGGGCATTGGACGCACGTCGGCGCTGTTCACGCCTCGGCACTCGAACGACTCATGCGAGTCGATCTGCTGCACCACTGTTCTGCTGTCATCCCGCACGCCGCAGCGCGCGGTTCCGACCTCCTGCCATGCAGGCACACCAGGACCCCTGTGAGGAGGTGTCGGATTTTGTCGTTCTGCTGCCCGCGGCCTAGAACCCTGCGCCGCTCGCGAGGAGCGCGCCGCCTATGCACTGTCGTGGCAGTGATCCCGCGCATCACGAAGAGCGCCGGAATGTGGAACCTGTCTATTCTGCCATGACGGATTCACCTACTGCAAACCCGGGCGTGTCGCGTGTGCGTCCCGGCTGTGCAGGCCGCGCCCGGAGCGGGATCGCGGGGCACGCAGAGGGCGGCGCACCCTCTCGGTGCGCCGCCCTCTGCTGCGTCTCGGGAGCGTCTACTCGTTGCCGACGGACTTGTCCGCGGCGTCGCGGATCTCGTCGATCTTCTCGGATGCTCCGGGCGCGACCTTCTTGGCGAAGTCCGCGACCCCGTCGAGGACCTTGTCGCTGATGTCCTCGGCCTGCTCGCTGTGGACAGCGGCGTCGATCTTGTCCTTGTTCTGCTCGTAGGCGGCCTTGCCCTTGTTCACCAGGTCATCGAGTCCCATGCGGGATCCCCTTCGCATCTTCACTGCATCCAGTGCGCCGGCGCTCGCCAGCTCCCACCATCTTGCACCGACCCGCCCCGCGACGGTAGTGAGATCCGCGGGATCCGCCGTGTTCTGCGCTAACATCACCGGTGTCGGCGCGGACGACCCGGCCGTATCGAGGAGTTCTCTTGACCGATTCGCAGATCGCCGTGGTCATCGAGGACGAGCCCGACGCCCGCGGACTGGTGAGCGAGGTCCTGGAGCACGCGGGATTCATCCCGCTGGCTGCGGGCAGCGGAGCCGACGGCCTGCGCCTGGTCGAGGAGCACGACCCGCTGGTCACGACGCTCGATGTGAGCCTGCCCGGGATGGACGGCTTCGAGACGGCACGTCGCATCCGCGCCATCAGCAGCACCTACCTGATCATGCTCACCGCCCGATCCGATGAGGTCGATGCGCTGCAGGGTCTGCGCTCGGGTGCCGACGACTATGTGACCAAGCCGTTCCGCCCGCGCGAGCTGCGCGCCAGGATCGAAGCGATGCTGCGCCGTCCGCGCGCGATGGGCGACGCGCACCGCGCCGGACAGAGCCCCGAGGCCGCCGCCGACCCGACGGCGAGCGGCTGGCTCGAGCACCACGGCCTGCGCATGCACCCCGAGATGCGCCTGGTCGTGGCGGACGGCGCCGAGGTCGAACTCACCCGCAGCGAGTTCGACATCCTCCACGACCTCATGAGAGCGGGCAGCGCGACCGTGGCCAAGGAAGCTCTCGCGATCATGCTGCGCGGCGAGCGCCACGGCGACAGCACCTATGTCAACGAGCACGATGCGCGTGCCATCGAGGTGCACATGGCGAACCTGCGCCGCAAGCTCGGCGAGTCGGCCACGAGACCCCGCTGGATCGAGACCGTCCGCGGCACCGGCTACCGCCTGGCTCTCTAGCTCCGGCCGACCGGGGCGATCGTCACCCGGCCTTCGGCGGAAGTCGCACCGCGAACGTCGACCCCTCACCGAGTGTCGACGTCGCGGTGAGCTCGCCGCCGTGAGCCCGGACGATGTCACGGCTGATCGAGAGGCCGAGCCCGCTGCCGTGCGTGGTGGACCCGCTCGCCAGCGCGGAGCGGAAGAACCTCTCGAACAGGTGCGGAACCTCGTCCTCGGGCACTCCCGGCCCGTCGTCCCTCACCGTGATGACGGCACTCCCCTGCTCCTGCGCCGTCGCCACCCATACCGTGTCGCCGTCGCGGCCGTACTTGACCGCGTTCGAGATCAGGTTGTCGAGCACCTGGCGGATGCGGTGCGGATCCGCCCACGCACGCAGCACCCGCACTCCCGCCGTGTCCACCGCGATCGCGCGCTCATCCGCCTGGTGCCCAGCCGACTCGACGGCCGCCATGACGATCTCGGACAGGTCGATGTCTTCGGGCGCGATGGCGGACGCACCGCCTGTGGAGGACACGGCGGAGGCCTCGAGCAGATCCGAGACGATCTCGAGCATGCGCGTGGCGTTGCGCTGGGCGATGCCGATGCTGCGGCGAGCCCGCTCGCTCATCTCGTCGTGCGCGAGCGTCAGGTCGAGGTAGCCGATGATCGCGGTGAGAGGCGTGCGCAGCTCGTGGGACACCGAGGCGATGAGCTCCTCCTGGGCGCGCAGTGCGAGCTCCTCCGCGGTCGAGTCATCGGGGACCAGGAGTGCGCCGCCGTCGGCCGAGAGGGATGTCACGCCTTGACGTTACCGCGCACGCCGCCGCCTCGTGGGACATTCCTTGAGGAAACCCTGAGGATACCTGCCCAAGAATTGAGGATGCGGGCCGGGGCCCGGCATCCGTCGATCGCTAGTATGACAAGCGTCGTGCTCATACGCGGCGTCGGCGGGACGGGGAGGGGACCTCAGCATGCGCGGAGTCGTGCAGACGCTCGTGCTCACCGGGGCCGTACGCGCCTCGGCCGTCATGGACGAGATGGCCGAGCTCGGCGACGGCCCGGAGTTGGCCCGCAAACTCGTCACGCAGCGGGTCATCACCGAACGGCAGCTCGCCGAGGCCATCGCCCTGCAGTCCGGGCAGACCTTCGTCGATCTGTTCACCGAGACCGTCGACCCGCATGCCGTCGCCCTGGTCCCGGGCGGCCTCGCGCGTCGGCATCGGCTGATCCCGATCTCGCACAGCGGCGACCGCCTCGTGGTCGGCATGGTCGATCCCACCGACATCATCGCGATCGATGACATCGCCACGGTCGCGGACCTGCGTGTGGATCCCGTCGTGGTCGCCGAAGATGCACTGGAGTACGCCTTCCAGCGCTACATGCGCTCGGACGACGAGCTGTCGGATCTGTCGGCGACGCTCGAGGAGACCGCCGCCACGCAGGACACCGCCTCCGAGCAGCTGGTCGAGCAGGACAGCGATGCGCCGATCGTGCGCTTCGTCAACCTGCTCATCACCCAGGCCATCGACGACCGCGCCAGTGACATCCACCTGGAGCCCGGTGAGACCTTCCTCAAGGTGCGCTACCGCATCGACGGAGTGCTGCACGAGCTGCAGCGCCCCGACCGGAACATCCAGGACGGCATCATCTCGCGCCTGAAGATCATGTCGGCGATCGACATCGCCGAACGCCGCCGGCCCCAGGACGGCCGGCT
Organism: Microbacterium suwonense; assembly: GCF_030296555.1. Taxonomy (NCBI): domain Bacteria; kingdom Bacillati; phylum Actinomycetota; class Actinomycetes; order Micrococcales; family Microbacteriaceae; genus Microbacterium; species Microbacterium suwonense. Next base: position 3,081,970 of record NZ_AP027728.1, on the reverse strand, counting down.
CTCGGTGACCCATCATGGACGCAAGGTCGACCTTCGCGTGGCCACGCTGCCGACCGTGTGGGGCGAGAAGGTCGTCATGCGCATCCTGGACAACTCCGGGGTGAGCCTCTCCCTGGCCGACCTGCGGATGAGCCGATCCAATCTCACGCGCTTCCGTGACGCGATCACCCGGCCGCACGGCATGGTGCTGGTGACCGGCCCCACCGGGTCGGGCAAGTCGACGACGCTGTACACCGCGCTGCGCGAGGTGTCCACACCGCAGGTGAACGTGATCACCGTGGAGGATCCGGTGGAGTACCGCATCCCCGGCATCAACCAGGTGCAGGTCAACGCCAAAGCGGGGATGACGTTCCAGGCGGCGCTGCGCAGCATCCTCCGCAGCGACCCGGATGTCGTCCTCGTCGGAGAGATCCGCGACCGCGAGACCGCGGTGATCTCGGTCGAGGCCGCCCTCACCGGGCACCTCGTCCTCTCCACCCTGCACACCAACGACGCGCCCAGCGCTGTGACCCGTCTGACCGAGATGGGCACGGAGCCCTTCCTGGTCGCCACGGCGCTGTCGGCCGTCGTGGCCCAGCGTCTGGCCCGCAGGCTGTGCGTGCAGTGCCGTGAGCGGCACGACCAGACCGAGGAGATCCTGCGCGACCTCGGGCTGCCGTTCGATCCCGCCGCGCCCCCCGTGATCTACCGGCCGAAAGGATGCCCGTCGTGCTCGGGCACCGGCTACAAGGGCCGGATCGGCCTGCACGAGGTGATGACGATGTCCGATGAGATCGAGAAGCTGGTGGTCCGCAACGCCACCGCCACCGAGATCCGCGAGGTCGCCACCGCGCAGGGAATGCGCAGCCTGCGCGAGGACGGATGGGCCAAGGTCCGGGAGGGCCTGACGACGATCGAGGAGATCCTCCGTGTCACTGCATGAGACGCACGAGCCGAGCCACCTGATGATGCACTCCCCGCGGCGGCGCCCTCACCGGGCCTGCTCGACCGCGTCCTCGCGGTGGCTGCGGGGCGCGGCTGCTCGGATGTGCACGTGTCGGCGGACGCCGCACCGGTGAACCGGCTCAACGGCTCGCTCGCGCCGATGCCGGAGTTCCCCGAGGCGATCTCGCAGGCGCAGCTGCTGGACGAGCTGCTGGCGATCATGTCCGCCACGCAGCGCGAGGAGTTCCGCACGCAGGGCGAGGTGGACCTGTCGCATACGGTCGAGGGTGCCGGACGCTTCCGCGTGAACGTGTTCCGTCAGCTCGGCAGCGTGGCCGCCGCGTTCCGCCTCATCGCCTCGCGCGCCTTCACCCTGGAGGAGCTCGGCGCGCCCGCGATCGCCCGCGAGCTGGCGCTGCGGCCGCGCGGGCTCGTGCTGGTGACCGGGCCCACCGGATCGGGCAAGTCGACCACCCTCGCGGCCATGATCGACATCATCAACCGTGAGAAGAGCGGCCACATCATCACGGTCGAGGATCCGATCGAGTTCGTGCACACCAGCCGCAGCTCGCTCGTGCACCAGCGGGAGGTCGGCTCCGATACCCACTCTTTCGCCGAGGCACTGCGACGGATCCTGCGACAGGATCCGGATGTCATCCTGATCGGCGAGCTGCGCGACCCGGAATCGATCTCCACGGCATTGACCGCCGCCGAGACCGGCCATCTCGTGCTCACCACCCTGCACACCCAGGGCGCCTCCAAGAGCATCAACCGCATCGTGGACGCCTTCCCCGCGCACCAGCAGGATCAGGTGCGGAGTCAGCTGGGCGACACGCTCCAGGGCGTGATCAGCCAGACCCTCGTGCCCACGGCGCAGGGCGATGGCAGGGTGATCGCCACCGAGGTGCTGGTCTCGACGCCCGCGGTGGCGAACCTGATCCGCGAGAATCAGATCCCGCAGCTGTACAACGCCATGCAGGCCGGGGCCGCGCATGGCATGCACACGCTCGACCAGTCGCTGAAGGACCTGGTGGCACGCGGCCGGGTCGCGCCGGGACTGGCCAGGCACTACCTGACCGATCCGCGCGCGCTGGACGACGTGCGCGTTCAGGTTCCCGACTTCGACGCCGAGACCTGGCTCAGCCATGGTGCCCAGCACCAGGCGGCGGCAGAGGACTGGAAGTACTGACGTGGCCGTCCAGGAGTACAACTACCGCGCGGTCGGCGCCGGCGGTTCCGCCGTCGTCAAGGGCTCGATGGAGGCCGTCAGCGAGAGCGCGGTCGTGGCGAAGCTGCGGGCGCAGGGCCTCATGCCCCTGCAGGTGGTCGCGCAGTCGACGACCGGCCTGAACCAGGAGATCCCCTGGTTCGAGAAGCGGGTGAAGCTGAACGACCTGGCAGTGTTCACCAAGCAGTTCGCGGGGCTGATCAACGCCGGCCTTCCCCTGCTTCGCGCCCTGTCGGTGCTCATCGAGCAGACCGAGAACAAGAAGCTGCAGTCCGCCCTGACCGCCGTGCATGCCGACATCGAGTCGGGCAAGTCGTTCTCGGCGGCCCTGGCCGCGCAGCCGGATGCCTTCCCGCCGCTGATGGTCAGCCTGGTGCGCGTCGGCGAGACCGGCGGCTTCCTGGGCGACTCGCTCGCCGCCATCGCGCGGAGCTACCGCTCGGATGTCGATCTGCAGCAGAAGATCAAGTCGGCGTTGACGTATCCGACGATCGTGCTGTGCATCGCTCTGCTGGGCGTGCTGGCGATGCTGACCTTCGTCGTCCCGATCTTCGAGCAGATGTTCTCGAGCATGGGCGGCGAGCTGCCCGTGCCGACGCAGATCCTCGTGGTGCTCTCCCGCAACATGGTGTGGATCATCCCGCTGCTGGCGGTGCTCGTCATCGCCGTCGTGGTCTGGCACCGCCGGGTGAAGAACACACCAGGCTTCCGCGAGCGGGCCGATGCGCTCAAGCTGAAACTGCCGATCTTCGGGTCGCTCGTGCGCAAGATCGCGGTGGCGCGCTTCGCCAGGAACCTCTCGATGATGCTCAACGCAGGAGTGCCGCTGCTGCAGGCCCTGGAAGTCGTCGGTAAGGCGGCGAACAACCGCGCGGTCGAGAACGCCCTCGCCGATGTCGCCACGTCCGTGACCCAGGGCCGATCATTCGCGCTGCCGCTGTCGAAGTCGGATGTCTTCCCGCCGCTGGTCGCGCAGATGGTCGCGGTGGGCGAGGAGGCCGGCACGCTCCCCGACATGCTGGAGAGCATCGCGGACTTCTACGAGACCGAGGTGAGCACCGCCAGTGAGCAGCTGACGGCGACGCTGGAGCCGGTGATGATCACAGTGCTGGGCGTCATCATCGGCGGCATGGTGATCTCGCTGTACATGCCGATGTTCAGCATCTACGAGCAGATGGGGCAGGGCTGACCGCCCCTCGCTGAGCGACCGCCCCTCGCTGAGCGATCCCGCCTCACCGCCGGATCCCGCCTCGCCGGCATGCCGGCGCGCTCAGGACGGGTCGGAGAACGCGAGCGCCGAGACGGTCAGGTGCACTTCACCGTCGTCGTCGGTGACCGTGGTGGCCTGGACGATGGCGACCACGCGCGGTCCGGCGCGCAGCGCGTCGACGATGTCGGTGGCCGCCTGCACGCTCGGCGGGGTGAAGGTGATCTCGATCGGCACCTGCCGCGGGTCGGATGCGGCGGAGGCGCCGGAGCCGGTTGAGGTGGAGGAGCCGGGTGAAGCGGATGCCTCGGAGGAGCCGGCTTCGGCATCCGCCGGTTTCGAGGCGGGAGCACCCTCGACGGCGGTGCGCGCAGCGAACGGCACGGGATCACCGGGCGCGACGGAGTCGACCGCCCCGCCGTGGCGTGCGGCGGCGATGAGCGCGAGACGCACGATGTCATCGATGTGCGGCTCGGCCGGGATCTGCGCGCGCAGCGCGGCGATGTCGGCCTCCAGCGATGCGGAGTCGGACTGCTGCACGCGCAGCGCGTCGATGATGGACTGCTGAGTGGCATTGTTCTGGCGGGCACTCTGCGCCGCCTGCTCTGTGCCCTCGGCCTGCAGGTACTGCGGCAGGGCGAACAGGAAGCCGCCGGCCACGAGCACGACGGCGCAGACGAGGCCGCCGATGAGGTTGATGAGCTGCTTGGTCATGCGATCAGTCCTGGGTCTTCGGAGTGTCTTCGGATGCCGGGACGAAGCGGCGCGAGTAGACGGTCTGATCCAGCTGCACCTGGATGGTGTACTCGTAGGAGTCCGGTTCCTCGTCGGCGTCGCGGAGGAGCTGTCGGATGTCGACGTACAGCACGTCTTCGACTCCGCGCACCGCGTCGATGACCTCGGCGACGGGCAGCGGTGTGGCGGTGATGACCGTGAGGGTGCCATCGATGCCGACCTGCACGCTCGGGTCGTCGCCCGCGGGAACGGGTCCGGCGGCGAGCGAGTACCCGGTGACCACCGCGTCGTCCGGCAGCTGGGCCGCCAGACCGTCCAGCACGGGACGCCAGGCCAGGTCTCCGGCCATGGCCTGCTCGAGCTGGGCGCTCAGCGATCGGCGCTGCGCGACCGACCTGCTCACCGGGGCGAGCTCGGCCAGGTCGATCGAGAGCTGCGACGCTCGGTTCTGCTCGGCGGTGAGGCGCATCGACGACATCAGACTGTACGCATAGCCTCCGCCGATCAGGACGACCACGATCAGGAGCGCTCCGATGCCGACGGCGACCCATCGGCGGGCGAGCGCCGCATTGGAACGCCGGTCGAGCTCGGACTTCGGCAGCAGGTTGACGCGGGGGATGGCGCCGACCACGACGCCGCGAGGACTCTTGGCTGCGCTCATCGGCGCCCTCCGATCGTGAGAGCGACCGTGGAGAGCAGTCGCGTGTTCAGCCCGGGCTCCAGCGGCCCCTTCGCATCGACCACATCGAGTGCGGTCAGCGGCGCGACATCGACGCCCACGATGCGGGTGAGCACATCCCGCAGTCGCCCATGGCGGGTTCCGGCTCCGGCGACCCACGCGACGTCGATGGCCCGCCCGTCCTCCCGGTCGAGGTAGAACGCCAGAGTGCTGCGCAGCCGGCCGGTGAGGTCGATCAGGGCGGCCTGCTCCTCGGGGGTCGGCTCGGTCGGTGCGGGGGCGACGGCCGCTCCCCGGCCCGCGCGCGCCGGAGCGCACCGCGCAGGTTCGGCTCGGGAGCCGGCGGCGGAGGGGGACGGGCACATCCCCGCGGTTCGGCGAGAGGTCCAGGGGGATGACGCGGACGAACTGCGGCACGCCGTCGACCGCGATCACGAGCTGCGTGGTGTGCTCGCCGATGTAGATCAGCAGGGCGGTGCGATCGGCGGGGGCGATCGCGCCGAGCACGCGGGAGAGCCCGAACGCCCCGAGGTCCACTGCATCGGTGTGGAGCTTCGCCTGAGCGAGGGTGGCGATCATCTCCTCGATGTTCTCGGCCACCGCGGCCACGAGCAGGCCGTGGATCTGCTCGCCGTCGTCCTTGGCAGCGTAGAAGTCCAGTGCGGCCTGCTCCACCGGCACGGGGAGCAGGTCCTGCACCTGGAACGGCAGCGCCTGACGGATCTGGACGGCGTCGCGCAGCGTGGTGCTGTGCTCGCGGACCAGGATGCGGCGGCTGGTGAGCCCCATGATCACCTGACGGGAGGAGATGTCGGCCTCGCTCCACAGCTGGGTGAGGGCGAGTGCGACGGCGTCGCGGTCGAGCACCTCGGAGTCCCGTGCCGCCCCGGCGGGCAGCGCGACTTCGCCCGCCTTGAGGAGCACGGGAGTGCGCCCGGCGCTCACCTCCGCCGCACGGACGCTGTCTTCGGTGATCTCCACCGCTACGACTGACTTGGCCATCTGTGTGCTTTCTTCTTGCGCTGCTCGATCCGGCGCCTCAGCGCGGTTCGAGCAGTCCGAGATACCATCCCGCGATGAGCGGTCCGGCGACCAGCCCCACCCAGGCTCCGATGATCATCCACGGGCCGAAGGGCACGGCCGTGGTGCGGCGGGCGCCGCGCAGCAGGATCAGCAGCACGCCGTACACGCCGCCGAGCACGAACGCGGCGAACGCGCCGATGATGAGCGCCGATGCGCCGAACCAGCCGAGCACGAGCCCGATCAATCCCGCCAGTCGCACATCTCCGCCGCCCATCCCGCCGGGGCGTGCGCCGCGCAGCAGCGCATAGAACACGTACAGCACCAGGCATCCGGCGATGCCGCGCACCAGCGCCCAGACGTCGGCGCCCAGCACGCATGCCAACGCCAGCAGCACGGCCACGACGACCAGGCCGATGCGCACGATCGACGCCGGCAGGCGGCGCACGTCGAGGTCGATGAGGGTGAGAGCGATGCCGGATGCCGCAAACCAGAGCAGCGCGAGCAGCACGAGCGCCTGTGCGGCGACGTGCCCGCTCCAGGGGTCGGCACCGAAGAGCAGACCGGACAGGTCGGCGGCATCGTGCGGCCAGGCGAACGCCGTCCGGTCGCCTGCGACGCCCTGATGCCGGCTCCACCACCATGTGATGCCGGCGAAGACGACACCGGTGCCGAGCTCGACGAGCGGATAGCGCAGGGAGATGCGCGCGACGCAGCGGGCGCATCGTCCGCGCAGGGCGATCCACGAGATCACCGGCACGTTCTGCCAGGCCCGTACGGGCTCATCGCAGTGCGGGCACTGGCTGCGCCGCAGCAGCGAGACCCCGGCAGGGACGCGGTGGATCACGACGTTGAGGAACGATCCGATCACCAGCCCGAACACGCCGGCGACGACGAGTGCGTACGCCAGCAGCGGGCCGGACAGCGCTGGATCGATCATCGCACATCCCGAGTGGAGACGAGGGTGCCCAGCGTGGCCTGCGAAGAGGCGCCGGCGCCGGGCATCGTCGCACTGGCGGGCATGCCGGGCAACGCGATTCCCGCACCAAGGAAGTTCATGCCTCCGCCGTAGCTGAACGCACCGCCGTAGAATGCACCTGTCCACTGGCTGTTGCCCTGCACATTGATCGAGCACGGCGTGTAGACCATCGCGATCACCCGGGATGCGTCCGTGTGGTTGATTCCGATGCTTCCCGCACCGTTCGTGCAGGACGGCACGCCCTCGCCGCTGCCCTTCGGCTGTCCGTCATCGACGATGAACCAGACCTTCTGCTTCGTCGCCCCCTGCGACCTCAAGGTGAGATGCGTGAGATCGAAGCTCTTCGCGACGAGCACGACGTCGGTCTGGAGGGTCACGTCGGGGTTGCCGCCGTTGTTGGCGGAGAGGCTCCCGCATGCGCTCGCATCGATGACAGTCGGGGTGGTGAGCTCGGCGAGATCGAGCCAGCCCTGGTTCGGCCAGGTGGAGAAGCGATCGCACGTCCACTTCCCGCTGCCGCCGGTGAGTACGATCTCAGTGAAATACGTGCCGTTGTACGGCCGCCAGTCGTTGAGGCTGTAGGCGTAGTCGAACCAGTCCTCGAAATTCGGCGTCGAAGGTATCTCGGGAGTATTCCAGACGATGCCGCCGGCGACTCGGCTCGATGACGTCGCCGGAGGCTGCACCGTCGTGCCATTGAACTTCAGCTTGCTCGTCGGGGGAGCGTCAGCGTTCCGCCGATGCTCGTCCCCCCGATGTTCGCATCGCCGCGCACCGAGACATTGCCGGGAAAGGTGAAGGAGCTTCCGCCCGTGCCCGACAGCGGACCGCCGAGATGAATATCGCCGAGCACCTTGCCGTTGATCGTGTGGTCGGATTCGGAGGACGCACTGAGATTCCCCTTGATGGTGTCGCTCGAGACGGCCATCGCGGCGGTGCCGCCGGCGATCACGGAGCCGTCGACGGTGCAGTTTCCCTTGGACTCGAAGCCCTTTGCGATCACGATGTTCGCGGGAATGTGCACCTGACAGGTGAATTTTCCCGACGGGATCACGATCGACAGCAGTGAGCTGTCGGCCGCCGACGTGAGCACCTCGGCGGTGAAGGTGGCGTCCGAGTAGAACACCATATCGGCACCGTGCCCGGTGTGGGCCGTGGAGTAGCTGTACACCGACTCCGTGGTCGTCTTGGCGCCGTCGACGGTGCCTGTTGCGGTGAAGGCGACGGTCCCGGCGGCCGTGTCACAGGTGCTCGTCACGTGGTAGTTGCCACGCTTTCCCAAACCGAAGACGGGATCCGCGGCGTCGGGGGCGAAGTCCAGGTCGCAGAACTGGCCGCTGCGCTGCGCGGCGGTGACCGCGTCTGCGAGCCCCGCATCCGCGGCCGCACGTGACTGGGTCGTGCTGCGGGCGTCGACGAGCATGCCCGTCGTGTTGACGACGACAGCGCCGACTGTGAGAGCTCCGATGCTCATGACGAGCATGATCACCAGCACCGAGATGAGCGTGGATCCCCTCTCATCGGATCGCCTGTGTGCCGGGGGTGTGTTCACCAGCATGTCGTGGTCACTCCTTCGCCCACCGCTCGCGCGGTGATGCCTGTGGTCCAGGCGACGGTGCCGTCGCCGACCTTGATGTCCATGCCCACCTGCAGCAGCGTGCCAGTGCGGGCGAAAGCGTCGGTGCGGCCGTCGCCGTCCGCGTCGATCGGAACGATCTTCGGCGCGCCATCGGCATCCGTGCCGTCGACGCGGCTGAGGCTGCCGACGACGCCGTGCGCGATCGCCGTCCATCCCGAGCCTCCGGTCAGCGGGATCGCCGAGGAGGAGCGCTGATAGAGCAGGTCGCCATCCGCGGTGACCCGCCAGCCCCGGCACGACGGCCCGTCGTCGGCGATCACGGTCGCGACGACGGTCTGGTTGTCGTCGGAGAGGGCGAACGCGGCGGCGTTGCGGATGCCGGACTGCAGTGAGCTGCTCACGACGCCGGAGGCGCCGGTGGCCGAGTCCAGATCCGTCGCGGTCGTCTGCGCACGCAGGCCCGCGACGAACAGCCCCGCGAGCAGGGCCAGGAACATCCCGCTGATGACGAGGTACACGATCACCTCGATGAGCGTGATGCCGTCGTCGTCCCTCGCACGCACGTTCATCATCCGACCACCGGGATGCGGGTGGGCAGCGTCACGAGCGTGCCGCCGTCGGCGGCGTGGACCGTGACCGTCACGGTGACGGCGCCCGGGTATGCCGCGGGGCAGCCGCCGACCTCGATGCTGGCGAGCAGCCCGGTGCCGGCAGGATCTGGCACGTCACTGGCCTTGCGGCCCTGCAGCGCAGTACAGGTGGAGGCTGTGCCTGCCACGAGCGGGAAATCGGCGGTGATCGGCGAGAGCTGCGCGTTCGCGAAGCTGGTCGCGGCGACGAGATCGCGGTTGACCACACCGGTGCGGGTCGCGCCGATCATGAGCGGGAGGAGCGCCAGTGCGATCACCGCGAGCAGGAACATCGCGATGATGACCTCGACCAGGCTGAAGCCGTCGTCGGCGTGCGATTCGCCCATGATCCCCTCCCCAGAAAAGCATGTGTGTTCAGTTCGGCCTCAAGGCCGACCCGTCGGGTTCGGGTCGGCCTTGAGTGGTTATAGCGGCTGGGTCAGCAGCCGGGGCCCGACTTCGACTCCTCAGCAGCGCCGTCCTTCACAGTCACGCAGAAGTTATCGACCTGCGCACCAGTCGCAGGATCTACCGAGATGTCGTACTTCACAGTGTCGAATCCGGAGAAATCGTCGTAGGCCTGATCCTGTGCGATGTCGGAAGCCACCTGGCTGGCGACGTTGCCGGCGATTGCGTCCTGGGCGCTCTGCTCGGCCTGTGCCTGCAGCCCGGTGAACACCGGCACCGCGATCGCGGCGAGGATGCCGAGGATCACGACGACGACGATGAGCTCGATGAGCGAGAAGCCCTCGTCGCCGGTCTCTTCGCGGCGGGCCTTCATGGCCTCGGAGTAGTTCTTGATGGTGGCACGCATGGTTGATCTCCCAATCGGTGTACGGGCGCTGGTGACGGAACACGGGCGCGGACACACGGGTATCCCGGATGGTGCCCCTCAGCATCCACGGTTGTGTCCGACCCCGGAAGAGTCACGCCGTAAACGCGTGTTCCCCTCTTCGTTTCCATGGTGCTGAAGTCGGTGTCGGGGTGTCAACGGATTTGGCTCAGGATTGGGTCAACGTCTGCGCAAGCCCTGCTGAAGAGTGCGCGCAGCCCTCGCAGAGGCGCGAAAAAGGGGCCGAGCCCGAAGGCTCGACCCCTTTCCGAGAAAGCAGCGCTTACTTGATGACCTTCGTCACCGTGCCGGCGCCGACGGTGCGGCCACCCTCGCGGATGGCGAAGCCCAGCCCCTCCTCCATGGCGATCGGCTGGATCAGCTCGACGGCCATGTCGGTGGTGTCGCCGGGCATGACCATCTCGGTGCCCTCGGGCAGCGTGATGACGCCGGTGACGTCGGTGGTGCGGAAGTAGAACTGCGGACGGTAGTTCGTGTAGAACGGGTTGTGGCGGCCACCCTCATCCTTCGAGAGGATGTAGGCGGTGCCCTCGAAGTTGGTGTGCGGGGTGATCGAGCCCGGCTTCACGACGACCTGACCACGCTCGACGTCCTCGCGCTTGGTGCCGCGGAGCAGCAGACCGCAGTTCTCGCCGGCCCATGCCTCGTCGAGCTGCTTGTGGAACATCTCGATACCGGTGACGGTGGTCTTCTGCGTCGGACGCAGACCCACGATCTCGACCTCGGAGTTCAGCGCCAGGGTGCCGCGCTCGGCGCGACCGGTGACGACGGTGCCACGACCGGTGATCGTGAAGACGTCCTCGATCGGCATCAGGAACGGCTTGTCGCGGTCGCGCTCGGGGTCGGGCACGTTGTCGTCGACGGCCTGCATGAGCTCGAGGATCGAGTCGACCCACTTCTGCTCGCCGTTGAGGGCGCCCAGAGCCGAGACCTTGACGACCGGAGCGTCGTCGCCGGGGAAGCCCTGCGACGAGAGCAGCTCACGGACCTCGAGCTCGACGAGCTCCAGGATCTCCTCGTCGTCGACCATGTCGCTCTTGTTCAGCGCGACCAGCAGGTACGGCACGCCGACCTGCTTGGCGAGCAGCACGTGCTCGCGGGTCTGAGCCATCGGGCCGTCGGTGGCGGCGACCACGAGGATCGCGCCGTCCATCTGAGCGGCACCGGTGATCATGTTCTTGACGTAGTCGGCGTGGCCGGGGGCGTCGACGTGCGCGTAGTGGCGCTTCGGGGTCTCGTACTCGATGTGCGAGATGTTGATCGTGATGCCGCGCTGGCGCTCCTCAGGAGCGGAGTCGATCGTCGCGAAGTCACGCTGGACGTTGGTGTCCGACGGGTACTTGTCGGCGAGCACCTTCGAGATCGCGGCAGACAGGGTGGTCTTGCCGTGGTCGACGTGACCGATCGTTCCGATGTTGACGTGCGGCTTGGTCCGCTCGAACTTGGCCTTGGCCACTGGGTCCTCCTCAGGACGTTCGTGTAGTGATCGCCGGGCACTGGATTGTGACCGGTTCGCTACTGGGTTTGGTTTTCTCAGTTTAGTAGAGAGTGGAATGTGAAGTTGTGGGGTATCCGGATGCTGTGGACGAGTGGTCCCCAGCATCCGGATGAAGGGCTTACTCGCCCTTGGTCTTCTGGATGATCTCGTCGGCGACGGCGCGCGGAACCTCCGCGTAGCTGTCGAACTCCATCGAGTACACCGCACGACCCGAGGTCTTCGAGCGCAGGTCACCGATGTAGCCGAACATCTCGGACAGCGGGACCGACGCACGAACGACCTTCACGCCCTGGGCGTCCTCCATGGACTGGATCTGACCACGACGCGAGTTCAGGTCGCCGATGACGTCGCCCATGTACTCCTCGGGAGTGCGCACCTCGACGGCCATCAGCGGCTCGAGAAGAACCGGGTTGGCGCGACGGGCGGCCTCCTTGAAGCCCATGGAGCCGGCGATCTTGAACGCCATCTCCGAGGAGTCGACGTCGTGCGCGGCACCGTCGACGATGGTCGCCTTCACGCCCACCATCGGGTAGCCGGCCAGCACGCCGACGTTCATCGCGTCCTGGAAACCGGCGTCGATCGAGCCGATGTACTCGCGCGGGATGCGACCACCGGTGACGGAGTTGACGAACTCGTAGGTCTTGTCGCCGTCGAGCTCGAGCGGCTCGATAGTGAACTGGATCTTCGCGAACTGACCCGAACCACCGGTCTGCTTCTTGTGCGTGTAGTCGTGCTTCTCGACGGCCTTCTTGATCGTCTCGCGGTAGGCCACCTGGGGCTTGCCGACGTTCGCCTCGACGCGGAACTCGCGCTTCATGCGATCGACGAGGATGTCCAGGTGCAGCTCGCCCATGCCCTTGATGGTCGTCTGACCGGTCTCGGGGTTCAGCTCGGTGCGGAAGGTCGGGTCCTCTTCGGCGAGCTTCTGGATGGCGACGCCGAGCTTCTCCTGGTCGGCCTTCGTCTTCGGCTCGATCGCGACCTCGATCACGGGCTCGGGGAACGTCATCGACTCCAGCACGACCGGAGCGGCCGGGTCGGCGAGGGTGTCACCGGTGGTGGTGTCCTTCAGGCCGATGACGGCGTAGATGTTGCCGGCCGAGACGGCGTCGACGGGGTTCTCCTTGTTGGCGTGCATCTGGAAGATCTTCCCGATGCGCTCCTTCTTGCCCTTGGTCGAGTTGATGACCGCGGAACCGGAGTCCAGGTGACCGGAGTACACCCGGATGTAGGTGAGCCGGCCGAAGAACGGGTGCACCGCGACCTTGAACGCGAGGGCCGCGAAGGGGTCGTTGGCGTCGGGACGACGCTCGATGACCTTCTCCTCGTCCTTCGGGTCGTGCGCCTCGATGGCGCCGACGTCGAGCGGGTTCGGCAGATAGTCGACCACGGCGTCCAGCATCGGCTGCACACCGCGGTTCTTGAACGCCGAGCCGCACAGCACCGGGTAGATCTCGCTGGCCACGACGAGCTTGCGGATGGCGCCCTTGATCTCGGCGACCGTGAGCTCCTCGCCGCCGAAGAACTTCTCCAGCAGCGCGTCGTCGGTCTCGGCGACGGTCTCCAGCAGCGCCTGACGGTACTCGGCGGCCTTCTCCTTGAGGTTCTCGGGGATCTCCTGAACCTCGTACTTGGCGCCCATGGTCACATCGCCCTTGGAGTCGCCCTCCCACACCAGTGCGCGCATCTCGATGAGATCCACGACGCCGATGAAGTCGCTCTCGGCGCCGATCGGCAGCTGAAGCACCAGCGGCTTGGCGCCGAGGCGGTTCACGATCGTGTCGACGGTGTAGTAGAAGTCGGCGCCCAGCTTGTCCATCTTGTTGACGAAGCAGATGCGCGGGACGTTGTACTTGTCGGCCTGGCGCCACACGGTCTCGGACTGGGGCTCGACGCCCTCCTTGCCGTCGAAGACGGCGACGGCGCCATCGAGCACGCGCAGCGAGCGCTCCACCTCGACGGTGAAGTCGACGTGGCCCGGCGTGTCGATGATGTTGATCTGGTTCTTGTTCCAGAAGCAGGTCACGGCGGCAGACGTGATCGTGATGCCGCGCTCCTTCTCCTGCTCCATCCAGTCGGTCGTCGCGCCACCGTCGTGGGTCTCACCGAGCTTGTGGTTGACACCCGTGTAGAACAGGATGCGCTCAGTGGTGGTGGTCTTTCCGGCATCGATGTGCGCCATGATGCCGATGTTGCGGACCATGTTCAGGTCGGCGAGCTCCTCTTGAGCCACGGGTGTTTCCTTATCTGCTGCGGTCGCTGTGCGAAGTGTGGAGTGCCGGCTCCGAGTCAGTGGACTCGGAGCCGGCAGCGCTGATTACCAGCGGTAGTGAGCGAAGGCCCGGTTCGACTCGGCCATCTTGTGGGTGTCCTCGCGGCGCTTGACCGCGGCTCCCAGACCGTTCGACGCGTCGAGGATCTCGTTCTGCAGACGCTCGGTCATCGTCTTCTCACGACGACCCTTCGCGTAGCTGACCAGCCAGCGCAGTGCGAGCGTGTTCGCACGGTGCGGCTTGACCTCGACCGGAACCTGGTAGGTCGAGCCGCCGACGCGGCGGCTGCGGACCTCGAGGGTGGGGCGCACGTTGTCGAGCGCCTTCTTGAGGGTGGCGACGGCGTCCTGGCCGTTCTTCGCCTCGACGCCGCGGAGGGCGCCGTAGACGATCGACTCGGCCAGCGACTTCTTGCCGTCGACGAGGATCTTGTTCACCAGCGAGGTGACGATCGGGGCACCGTAGACCGGGTCGTTGACGACCGGGCGCTTGGGAGCGGGTCCCTTACGAGGCATCTATCTCAACCCTTCTTCGCGCCGTAGCGGGAGCGACCCTGCTTACGGTTCTTGACAGCCTGGGTGTCGAGCGCACCACGGACGATCTTGTAGCGGACACCGGGCAGGTCCTTGACACGCCCACCGCGCACGAGCACCAGCGAGTGCTCCTGCAGGTTGTGCCCCTCGCCGGGGATGTAGGCGGTGACCTCGGTACCGTTGCGGAGCTTGACACGGGCGACCTTGCGCATCGCCGAGTTCGGCTTCTTCGGTGTGGTGGTGTACACGCGGGTGCACACGCCTGCCTGCTGCGGGTTCGACTTCAGAGCGGGCGCCTTGGTCTTGGTGACCTTGGGCGAACGTCCCTTGCGAACCAACTGCTGAATAGTTGGCACGTTCTCTCCTCGTAGTGCTGCACGGTGACAGCATGATGGGTTTCACATCATGACCCACCGGCAGAGCGGAACCGCGCTGCCTTTGGTGTGGTGGGTATGCCGTGGGGGCGAATCGGCGTCTGCCTGCGCCCTGCGCGCACGCACAGTCGTGCGCACACTCGATCAAGTGTAATCCTGCGTAACCATGCTGGTCAAATGCCGACGGCCGCCACGCCGATCATCGCAGATCCCGCATGCGGGCCATCACTCCCCTGCCCGTGCCCTCGCGCCGCTCGCCGGCCACGGCGATGATCAGCAGCACCGCCCCCACCGTGGCCAGCGTGATCCACCACGGCATGGACTCGATGCCGCGCCCGAGCTGCACGGCGAAGACGAACACGTTCTCGACCGGCAGTGCGATCAGGCCGATCACGAACGGGGCGGCTAGGCGCCTGGCGGCCCCCAGCAGGATCGCGGCGAGCGCCAGCGCCATCACCAGGATGGCGCGCCAGGTGAGCGGATCGGTGAAGGTGGAGACGACGGATGCCGACATCATCGCCAGCAGTCCGGGCGCCAGCAGCGCCCAGGAGCCCCGCCGTCCGCGCGGCCAGTCGTCGAGGCGCGCGGGCTGCTGCTCGGCATCCGTCCCCGCGCGTATTCCGAGCGCACCCGCAGCCAGCAGGAAGAGCCCGAGCGGCAGCGAGAACATCTCCACCCGCAGCTCGCGGGGGCTCCACGCCACCACGGCGGTGACGAAGGCGATGCCGAAGAGCACCCACACCGGCGGGGTCATCCCGCTGCGATCCCCGGGCCGGAGCGAGCCGCGGGCGGCGAGCACCATGACCACCAGCCAGCACATCATCAGCGTCCACATCCCCCAGATCACGAACCAGTCGCGGGCGATGGCCGGCCACACGCCGATCGCGAAGGCGAGCGCCGCCGGCACCGCGAGCCAGCGCACCGGCAGCATCCGCGCGAGGGCGGAGGACACGGATGCCGAGGGCCGCAGCATCCGTGCGGCGGCGAGCAGTGCGAGCGCAGCGACCGCGCTGAGCCCCACGCTCAACAGGAACAGTCCCGCCTCTCCGCCGCGCACCGGGGCGGCGTCCAGCCCGCTCCCCCAGCGCGCTGCCTGCACGGTGCCGCCCAGTGCGGCGACACCGGCGGCGATGACCGTCGCCGCGCGCAGCGGACGCAGTCGACGCGGCCACGGGCGGGAGGAGCGCAGCATCACGGCGGCAATGCCGAGCAGCAGCCACCCGCAGGCCAGCAGCCCGTGCGCGCGCCACGGAGTCGCCGCCGTCGCATCACCGGCGATGAGCAGCAGCAGCACCGGCACGACCGCTGCCGCCAGCCCCGTCGCGAACAACGGCACGGCGCGCGCACCGCGCAGCGTGAGCAGCCCCGCGATCAGTGCCGCGCCGAGCGCCGGCGGAAGCAGATAGGCCTCGGGCAGCTGCACTCCGTTCAACGCCCACAGCGACCACAGCGCGCCGGTGAACGCGACGCCCGAGACCCACCAGCCGTAGCGCCGACCGGCGAGCAGCGAGGTCAGTGCCGCACCGATCCCGAGCAGGATCAGCACCAGGCACGCGGTGCCGAAGCCGGCGGCGGCCCGCACCAGCGAGAGGAGCACGGCGATGCTCCCGGTCAGCAGTGCGGATGCCTCGATGGCGACCCTGGCGGCATCTGCGGTCGCCGCGATGCGGCCGTGGGCGACCAGGGCGTCGCGGATCATCCGCCCCGACGGCAGAACCAGTGCGACCACGATCGCGATCAGCGGCAGCACGACCGGCGAGCCGCTCTGCACCAGCAGCTGCGCGCCGAGGCACAGGATGACGACGGCGAGTGCAGGCACCAGCACCGCGGCAGCGAGCGTGCGGATCACGATCGTCAGCCCCGCACGCCGAGTCACCAGCAGCACGAGCGCCAGCACGAACATCAGCCCCGTCGACAGCGCGGTCCAGCCGCTGCGCTCGAACACCACCTGCACGATGCCGATCGCGAACGGCACCGCCGCGACGACGAGCACCGCCTGCCAGTTGCGGGCGCCCAGCCACGGCGCGAACGTCGCGCCGACCGCGCCGAGCAGTCCGGCCGACGCCGTCAGGCACAGCAGCGCGATTCCGCCCACGCCGGCCAGCGAGAGAGCTGTGCCGACCAGCATCAGGGCATAGCCGTAGCCGACTCCGACGTGCAGGAACCGCACCGCCGCGGGCATCGTGCCCGCCACGACCGCGAGCGCGAGTAGCGTCGCGATGCCGGCGATCGGCACGAGAGCGCGATCCTGCCAGGCCAGCATCACTGCGACCAGCAGCGCGAGGTGGCCGCCGACGATGAGGATCCCGCGAACGGATGCCGCACCGCGCCCTCTCGTACCCATCAGCGCCAGCGCGGTCGCCGCGACAGCCGCCAGCAGCACGGCGATGCTCAGCGGGCGCGGGAGCAGCTGCGCGCTGGACAGGCAGAGCACTGCGGCGATCGCGTACAGCGCCGCGACGATCAGAGCGGCCGTGCGCAGCACGCGCAGCTCGTGCCGGCGCCGGATGCACAGCGTGAAGGCGGCGAATCCGGCGGAGATGACCGCGAGCGCAAGGATCGTCGACCATGTGGCCGCGACACTGCCGAGCACCGGACTGAACCCGGCCGCTCCACCCGGGATTCCGGCGTTCGCACCGGCCGCGTTCAGCAGGGCGACGCCGACCAGGGCTCCGGAGAGGACGGCGGGTGCGCTGGTCACGCCCGCAGCCAGGCCGGCCCCCACGACGAGCGGAATGCGTGCGGTGCGCTTCGGCAGGGGCACGAGAGCGCACAGCAGCAGCGCCAGCACCGCACCCGCGGGGAGAACAGCATTGGTCCAGGCTGCCGCGGTCGCCGTCTGCATCGCCGCGGCGGTCGCCGCGGCGACTGCCAGCACTCCCGCCGTGAACGACCAGACCGGCGTGATCGTCCGCACGGCGGCCAGCACGGCGTGCACAGCGAGCACGGCGAGCACTCCCGCCACGACGATCGGCTCCGCACCGGAGAACAGCACACGCGGCAGTGACAGCATCGTGACGATCAGCTGCAGCACGGTGAGCGCGACGAGCTCAGCGCCGAGACGCCGGCCGGGGGCCGGGTCGGCGAGGACGCCGGGGCCCGCGACGCCGGTGATGCCGGCATCCGTCGCCTCCGCGCCGGCGGGGAACCGCACGTCCCCGCCGGGGAACCGAGCGGCGAACCGGGGCAGCAGCGTCATCAGACCTGTCGCGGCGAATGCCGACGCCGCGAGCCAGAGCGCCGCCGCGGCGCCGCCGAAGGCGAAGCCGAGCATCGCGGGCGAGGCGGCGAGCGCGAGCAGCGACGTCCACAGCCAGATACGGATGCCGGCCCGCAGAGCCGCCACGAGCATCGCACCGCCGGCGGCCGCAGTGGCGATCGCCGCGGCGACCCACGCGGATCCGCCGTCGAGGAAGGAGCCGCCGATCGCCTGCACATCCAGCCCCAGGAACACCAGGCCCAGCCCGCCGACGGCTTCTGCGGAGGACTGCAGTCGGCGGCGCGCGAGCAGCCACGCGCCGCCGAGGAACACCAACGTCACACCGCCGATGATCGTGCTGCGCACAGTCCGGTCGGCCAGCTCGGGATTGAAGAAGGTGAAGACGATGGCGGCGACGGCGAAGAGCGCCGCACCAGCGATGGCGAGCACCGACTGCAGGCTGGTGCTGTCGCTGCTCTCCGATGGCGAGACCGCATCCGGCGCGGGAATCCCCGCGTGCGTCGGAGTCTCAGGTGCGATGTGACTTCGCACGGCAGTGCCAGGCACGGTGCCGACGACGGGGATCGGCACAGCGCCGGCGACGGGGACCGGCACAGGGCCGGCGACGGCGGGAACCGGCATGCGGCGGGGCACCCGGGAGAGCAGCGACTCCCGCCGGCGCAGCGCCTCGGCCGCTGCGACCGAGGCGCTCCACAGCCGCGCACCCGGCTCGCCGGTGAGGTCGGCGCCACAGGCCGGGCATCCGCCGTTCACGAGCCA
Source organism: Microbacterium suwonense (assembly GCF_030296555.1). NCBI lineage: Bacteria > Bacillati > Actinomycetota > Actinomycetes > Micrococcales > Microbacteriaceae > Microbacterium > Microbacterium suwonense. Next base: position 3,063,480 of record NZ_AP027728.1, on the reverse strand, counting down.
GGCCGACTCGCAGACCGGGCAGCTGTGGGCGTCATGCAGGCGCGCGATGGCGGCATCCGCCCACGCCGGGCTCACGACTCGCCCTCCGGCACACGACGCAGGATGTCACCGGGCTGGCAGTCCAACACCCGGCAGATGGCGTCCAACGTGGTGAAGCGCACGGCCTTGGCCCGCCCGTTCTTGAGCACGGCGACGTTCGCCGGCGTGATGCCGATGGCGTCGGCGAACTCCTGCACGCTCATCTTGCGGCGGGCCAGCATCACGTCGATGTCGATCACGATGGGCATCAGACCACCTCGGAGAGGTCCTGCTCGAGCTGCAGCGCCTTGCGCAGCAGTCCCCGCATGACGCCGACCAGCAGCGCGAGCGAGACGCTGACGACGATGCCGAACACGGCGAGCACGAGGATGCCCGGATTGACGGCACGGCCGGCGGCGAGCACGAGGAACGAGGCCATCAGCAGCACAGCGGATGCCAGCAGTGCGCCGACGATGACATCGACGTAGCGGAACGCGTGCGGGCTGAAGATCCGGTCGGCGCGCACGAGCGAGAGCAGGGCGAAGACGCACACCAGCACGATCTCGACGAGCACCAGGAACAGCACCGCTCCGACGATCCCCGGCACCTCGAGGTAGGCGAGATCCGGGTTGCGTGCGGCTGTCTCGGCAGCCACCAATGGGATCAGGAAGATCTGCACGAACAGCAGTAGGGCGAGCAGGAGGACGATCATCCACCGGAGCAGGAGGGTGGCGAGGGGCTGCATGATGTTCCTATCGAAAGACAATATGAATCTATCGAAAAACGATAGACCGATGGGAACGGCGAGCTCAAGCGGATGCAGGTGATTCCCAGCCGGGCGCTCGAAGCAGCGCCGGCGCTCGCGTCACGGGGTGTCGGGGTCGAACGGCGAGTCCAGCGCCTCACTCAGCTCCGCCAGCATCGCCTCGATCTGCGGTTCGACGTACTGCGAGATTGCCGCCTGCACGCTGAGGCGGTGGCGCAGAAGCAGGGTGCAGATCTCACGACCGACCATGTTGGCGTACTCGTCGGCCAGCGCGACTTCCTGGCGCAGTGCTGCCTTCGCCTCGTCGCTGAGCGGCGGCAGCGGCGGCAGTTCGGCCGAGGCCTCATCTGCCATGCCTGCGATCGTGAACAGGAAAGGAGCCCCGGGCACCGGATCGGGATCCAGCGGCATCCCCTCGTACTCCGGATCGAGCCCCTCCGCCGGCCGATATGCGCGCGACCGGTTGCGATCGGCCTGATGGTCGAGCTCTGCCTGCAGCATCGGCAGGTTCCGCGCGGTGTACTCGGCGACGGCGTGATCGACGATCGCCTTCACGCGCGTGGACAGGCCGTGCTGCACCCCGTGCGGCACGTTCGCCCCGATCCCGGCCGCCGAGAGGATCGGCGATCCCAAGCAACGGCGACACGGCGCCACCCGGCCGCGGTGCGTCGCCGGCGCCCACCGCGGCACCCACCGCAGCCAGGCATCGACAGCCTGGCTGACCTGGGCTTCCAGCGACCTCTCCATGCATACAGCGTATGGCCGCCGGGCGCATTCGTCCCGGCATCCGTGCGTGTCACTCGGTGTCTTGGTGCTCCCACGGCCAGCTCGGCGCGCTCCCACGCGTGCGGCGCAGGGCGATGGCGACCCAGGCGGCGATCAGCGCCGACGCCATCAGCACACCGCTCGAACCCCGCGTGACCAGCTGCGCGACGGCGGTAAGCGCCGACGCCATTCCCGCTCCACCCAGCAGCGCGCAGGCCGCGACCACGAACACATGCGCGACGGCAGCGATCAGCGCCACGGGCATGATCGACAGGAACGAGGGTCGCTCACGCACCAGGGCCGGCCAGAGCATCCACGCGAAGGCGCCGATCGCCGCGATCATGCCGACGATGCCCGGCCACCACTCCAGCCCGGGGACGTCGAGGATGTCGACGTCGGCGAAGAAGCTCAGCATCCCGAGCCCAAGAATGCCCAGCGCCGCGAAGAGGACGAACCCGATCACCAGGGCGAGGAACGCCGAGACCCCCGACGATGGCATCTCGTGGGGGTCTCGCGTGGTGGTCATGGCGTCACCATACGCTGTCGTTCGGGTTCGCGGTCGCACGAGTCAGCGCGACCGTGCGCGGAACGGTCAGCGCAGTGCGCTCGGGCCCGCCTCGAGCGTGCGCTCGTACTCGGCCTGGGCCTCGGCGTTCAGCGCCTTCTTGCGGGCGCCGCTGCGGGCGACCCAGGCGCCGAACCAGATGGTCAGCTCACGTGCGAACACGAACGCGGCGATCGCGAGGGGCGCCAGCATCTGCTCGTCGATCAGCTCGGCCGATGCACTCGGGGTGATGCTCCAGAACGGCGCCTGGAACAGCTGCCCCAGGAGGTGTCCGCCGTAGGTCGCCGCAGCCACGAGCAGCCCGAGGACGACCCACTTGCCCCAGCGCGCCCGGTTGACGAAGGCGCCCAGCAGCCAGAACGCCAGGAAGAACACGACCACGGGCACCCAGAACGCCCAAGTGCTCAGTGGTGTCAGCGCGGCCGTGCCGATGTTCTCGGTGGTCACGTCTCCGGCGAGCGCCGCGAGGCCGAGCGTCGCACCCAGATAGAGAATCGCGAAGACGATCGTGGCGACGAGTCCGATTGCTCCGGCGGCGCCGCGGTTGCCCAGCTCGCGCGGGGGCTCGGGCGCCTGGACGAAGATCGGCTGCGCGGCGGGCGGCGGAGCCACGGGCTCGGCGGCGGAGACCAGCGGCACGGTGGCCGACGACGCGGCACCTGCCGCGTAGGCCTCGTCGGCGACGGACGGCGTCGGCTCGGTGGCGTGAACCGCAGTGACGTCGGCCGCGTCGGATGCCGATGGGACCCCGTAGTCCGGTTCGATGCTCGGCGCGGCTGATGCTGCGGCCTCGGCTTCGCCCGCGGCGTCGACGGGAGGTTCTGCGTAGATGGCCGGTCCGGTGGGCGCACCGCTCTCGGCGGTGCGCTGCTCGGCATCCGTCTCGGCGGTGCGCTGCTCGGCATCCGTCTCGGCGGCGCTTCCGCTGAAGACCCCCGGATAGTCGCGTTCGGCGGCGGCGAACGCCTCCGCTTCCGCATCGTGATCGACGTCCTGCGGGGTGCTCTCGGACGGCACATCGGCGCGAGCCGCGGCAGCCGCGTCAAGACCCTCGTTGGCACTGCCGACGACGTCGTCGATGTCGCTCGGCTGGTCGTTCTGGGGAACCTCGGGGTCGCTCATGGATTCGCCTCTCGTGGATGGGTGCACAGTGAGGGTAACTCCCGCGCAATCCCGCGTGCCGGAGGCGTGCCGACGTGTCGGCGCTTCACTGCGGGGCGATCATCCGCCGTGTCCGCCCAGCAGCTGTCCGATAAGGGCCAGCATCCCCGGCCCCGCCGGCAGCGACAGCCAGATCAGGCCGCCCACGACTGCCGCGCACAGGAGGCCGACGATCCAGCTGATCGCCGCGTTCCGCCCTCCCACGCGCGCCGTCATGCCCACACCATACGCGCGCCCGTCCGTTCCCCCGCTCATCCCTGTCTCGTGTCGCGTCGCCCGATCGACCCCCACCACGAGACTTCCCTTCCAGCACGAGACTTCCCTTCCCCACCACGAGACTTCCCTTCCAGCACGAGACAGCACGCACGCGCGAATGTCTCGTGCCCGAAGAGAAGTCTCGGCGGGTGGATGCCGGAAAGTGCAGCGGATGCCGTGCGGCCATGCTCAGGATGCGGCGGCGCCCAGGATGCAGGCATGCGCAGGATGTGGCGGCGCGTCAGGGGCCGTGCGGCCGCGCATGCGCCAGAGCAGCCAGAGGCCGGATGCCGGGATCGCCACCAGCACGAGCAGCAGGATCAGCAGATGTGCAGAGTCGACCAGCGTCGGCACGAGCGGATTCGACGCCTCGGGCGCACTTCCCGTGCCTCCTGCTTCGTGCACCACGACCCCACCGGAGACCGCGTACGCCGGCAGCGACAGCAGGAGCAGGATCCCGAACAGCACCAGCGGCGAGACGATCGCGACGATCTTCTCCCCGTGCGCCACATCCCGCTGGCCAGCACCAGCGCGACGCCGACGAACCATCCGACGACGGGCACCACGAAGGCGCCGACACTCAGAGACAGAGCGGCGATGATCGCAAAGCCGCGTGTGCTCGTCGTGGGGACGGTGGCTGGAGTTGCTGATGCAGGAGTCGCGGCCGGCGCATACCCGCCGGCATCCATCGCCTCCCGCGCGATCACCGCGGGATCGCCCAGCTGCGCGATGCGCGCCTCTGCGGCATCCGGATCGAGGCTCGAGAGCTCCTCGGCGATGCCCGCGCGGATGTCGGCGGCGATGCCGTGCGGCACTTCGCGCAGCGCGGCATCGAGCCGCGCGAGATAGTCGGAGGCAGTGGTCATCATGGTCGTTCCTCTCCCACCAGGCCCGAGACGGTTCGGGCGAAGGGCTGCCATTGCGCGCGGAACAGCGCGAGCCGGTCGATCCCGGCATCCGTCAGCCGGTAGTACCTGCGCACCGGGCCGGCATCCGAGGGCTGGTCGAAGGTCGACACCCAGCCGTTGTCGCGCAGCCGCCCGAGCAGCGGATACAGCGTGCCGATGCTGGCGATCAGCCCCGCCGCAGTGAGCGCCTCGGCGAGCTGCCAGCCGTACATCGGCTCGCGGGCGAGCAGGCCGAGCACGCAGTACTCGACCACCCCCTTGCGCATCTGCGCCCCGACATCCGCTGTCATGCCTCACAAGTTAGCATGCCTGACAAGCTAGCTGCGCGAGGTTCGACGGAGCGCATGGCCGTGCGCTGCATCTTTTGGCATCCGCGCCATCGATCGATGGCGCGGATGCCGAAAAGTACAGCGGATTCGGGAGAGAACTCAGGAAACTGCAGCGGATGCGAGAGGGGCGCAGGGAACTGCAGCGGATTCGGGAGAGAACTCAGGAAAGTGCAGCGGATGCCGGGAGCCGCGCCCGATCAGCCCTTGGTCGCGCCGGCGGTCAGGCCGCCGACGATGTACTTCTGCAGGAACAGGAACAGGATCATCACCGGGATCGCCGCCATCACGGCACCCGCCGAGAACGCCGACCAGTCCGCATAGCGCGGGTTGGCCACGAGCTTGGCGAGCCCGACGACGAGGGTCTGCTGCTCCGGGTCGATGAGGATCACGCTCGCGACCACGTACTCGTTGACCGTGCCGATGAAGCTCAGCAGGCCCACGACAGCGAGGATCGGCGCCACCAGACGCAGGATGATCGTGAAGAAGATGCGCGCGTGACCGGCACCGTCGATGCGGGCGGCCTCGTCGAGCTCCTTGGGGATCGTGTTGAAGAAGCCGTACATCAGATAGGTGTTCACACCGAGCGCTCCACCGAGGTACACGAGGATCAGGCCAGTGTGCGTGTTCAGGCCGATGGCGGGGAACCAGTCTCCGATCGTCGACATCAGCAGGAAGATCGCGACCACGGCCAGCAGCTGCGGGAACATCTGCACGACCACGATCGTGACCAGTCCCACACGGCGCCCGGTGAATCGCATACGCGAGAAGGCATATGCCGCGCAGGCGCCGATGAACACGGTCACCAGCCCGGTCACGACCGCGATGAGCAGCGTGTTCAGGAACCACTGCGGGTACGGGTTCTGCGGATCCGTGAGGATGCGCACGTAGCTGTCGATGCCGATCGCCGAGAACAGCTGGTTCGAGCCGGTGAGCGTACCGCGCGGATTCAGCGACGCCGAGACCACGTACAGCAGCGGGAAGATCGCGAAGATGCTCACCACGATCGCGACGAGATGACGCCATCCGGTGTCGGCGAACCACCTGCCGAACGACTGCCGGTTCCGCCGGCGAGGGACGGGGACCGTGGGGATGGAAGCTGCGGTTGCCGTGCTCATCTCAGTTCAGCTCCTCGAGGGCCTTGGTCTTGCGGAAGCTGATGATCGAGATCACCGCGACCACGATGAAGATGATGATCGTGAACGCCGAAGCCAGTCCGTAATCTCGCGTCTGGCCGGTGAAGGCCACCTTGTAGACCATCGAGATCAGGATGTCGGTGTGGCCGACCGGGATCGAGACGCCCTCGAAGCGGGGGCCACCGCCGGTGAGCATGTAGATCAGGTTGAAGTTGTTGAAGTTGAACGCGAACGACGAGATCAGCAGCGGGGTCACCGTCACCAGCAGCAGCGGCAGCTTGATCTGCCGGAAGATCTGCCACGGGTTCGCCCCGTCGACCACGGCTGCCTCATTGACGTCCTCGGGGATGCCCTGGAGCGCGCCCATGCAGACCAGGAACATGTACGGGAAGCCCAGCCACAGGTTCACGATCAGCACCGAGACCTTGGCAAGGACGGGGTCGGTCAGCCAGGGGATGGATGCTCCGCCGAAGAGCACCTGGTTGATGAACCCGAAGCTCTCGTTCATCATGCCGGCCCACACCAGCGCCGACAGGAAGGCGGGGAACGCGTAGGGCAGGATCAGCAGGATGCGGTAGCCGTTGCGGAAGCGCATCCGCGTCTTGTTGAACACGATCGCAAGCAGCAGCCCGAGGAAGAACGTCGACGCCACCGAGATCAGTGCGAAAGCGAAGGTCCAGACGGTGACCGAGATGAGCGGCCCGCGGATCGAGCCGTCGGTGACGGCGCGGATGAAGTTGTCGAAGCCGACGGTGATCTGCCAGCCCGGCAGCAGCTGCGCGCCGTCGTCAGCGGTGAAGGCGCCGGTGCCGATGTCGCGGTAGACCACCCCGGATCGGGTGTCGGTCATGGTGCCCGCCTCGGCGTCGTAGGCGAGGTTGGAGACGTAGAGGTAGCCGTTCTGACCGTCGGGCGTGCGCAGCGAGCCGTCATTCGGGTCGTCGCTGAACGGCACCGAGAGCGCCTCGATCTCGCTGGAGCGCGAGAGCACGTCGGCAAAGCTGAGCGAGTTCCAGCCGTCGAGCGCGACGGCGCGGCCGCCCTCCATCTCGGCATCCGTCACCTCGTGCAACGGCTGTTCGTTCGTGCCGACGCTGACGTCGCCGTCTGGTTCGGTGACCAGCAGACCCAGCGTGCCGAGCTGCTCCACGACGGTGACCGGGTAGGTGGGCGAGTCGGCGACGCGCTCCTGGGCGGACGCCATCAGCGCGGAGACCGCCTGCTCCTTGGAGCCGTTGTGGCCGGTGCCGTAGTTGGTGAAGCCGATGTACCCGGTGTAGAGCAGCGTGAACACCTGGAAGACGACCAGGAAGAGGATGCCAGGTGCGAGGTACTTGCCGGGGATGTGCTTCTTCGAGAAGTAGATCGCGTTGACGATGATCGTGACGACGACCACCAGTGCGAGCACCACCCACTCCCGGTGCGTAAACAGCACGAATGCGCCGTAGAGCGCCACGGCATCCACGATCGCCAGCAGCACGATCTTCAGCAGCATCCAGCGGATCTTCTGGGATGCCGCGTCGGCGAGCTGCGCAGCCTGCCGCTGCCGCCTGGTCTGCGGCATCTTCTCAGTGGTCGTCACGTCCGTCATCCCTCGTCCATCCGGTCGCTCTGCGTCGCCGGGGCCGGTGCTCGCACACCGGCCCCGACGTAGACAGCAGTGCTACTTGATCGCAGCCGACACGTCGTCGGTCAGGCCCTGCCAGGTGGCGGCAGGGTCGGCGCCGTTGATGATGGCGGCCTGGGCGATGCCCCAGAACTGCCACACGGAGCCCATCGCGGGGATGGCGGGCATCGGCACCGCATCGGCGCCGACCGACTGGAAGCCGGCGATGATCGGATCGGATGCCGCGGTGTCGGCGGCGGCGGTCAGAGCGGGGAGGATGTTGCCGGCCTCGAACAGGTCGAGCTGCACCTCTTCGGTGCCGATGTAGTTGACGAGGAAGTCGTTCGCCGCGACCTTGTTCTTCGACTCAGAGGAGACGAAGAAGCCCTTCACGCCGGCGAACGGCGAGGCTGCCTGATCGGTGGGGCTGGGGACGGGATCGATGGCGACGTTGATCCCGCCGTCGACCGCGGCGCCGACGTTCCACGGACCGGTCAGCCAGAATGCGGCCTTGCCGTCGAGGAACTGCTGCTTGGCGATGTCGCCGTCGATGTCGGTGTTGAACACGCCGGCGGCGCCTTCCTCGCCCAGCCAGTCGGCGAAGGCGAAGCCACCGTCGCTGCCCAGCTGCAGATCAGTCGCGTCGTAGCTTCCCGACGCGTCGGTGCCGAAGACGGGTGCCCCGAAGGCGGTCTGGAACGGATACAGGTGGTACGGGTTGCCCTCGGCGCCCTGCTCGACGACGAACGGCTGGTCCAGGCCGGCGGCCTTGCCCTTGGCGATCATGTCGTCGAAGTCGGTGGCGGCCTCGGGAATCAGGTCGGCGTTGCGCAGCACCGCGATGTTCTCCACCGCGTACGGAAGCATGTAGACCGTGCCGTCATAGGTGGCGGCCTGCAGGGCGACGTCGAGGTAGTCGTCCGCGGAGTCGCCGAGCTCCAGCGGCGCGACCACGCCGTTGGTGGAGAGCTCGCCGAGCCAGTCATGGGCACCCATCACCACATCCGGACCCTTGCCGGTCGGAACCTGCTGGATGAAATCGTCCTTGACGTCGTCGACGTTCTTGCCGACGATGTCGACCTTGACGCCGGTCTTCTCCTGGTAGGCGTCAGCCGCGCCCTTGAGCGCGTCGACCCGCTCGGAATCGACCCAGACCGTGAGCGTGCTGGTCGCCTTGTCCGCGGCGGCCTTGTCGCCGCTTGCGTCGTCGGCGCTGCTGGAGCAGCCGGTGAGCGTCATGGCCGATACGGCGGCGATCGCGCCGAAGGCGACGATGCCCTTCATGTTCACCTTCATTGGTGTGTGTGCCTCTCTCGATGCGGGAATCCGATCGGCTCCGGTCACCGATGGATGCATCGATGCGAGCCGTTCGCGCCTGCCAAATTGCAAGCGCTTACATTCTGCACAGAAACCCGGCTCGGGCGCAACGCCGGACCCCACTGATACCAAGCCGTTATCGAGCGCCAAAGGAGAACGATCTCGTGGAAACGCTTCCATGGGGACCCGAGAACGGCATCCTCGGTAGGATGACGCCATGGCAGATTCATCCTTCGACATCGTCAGCAAGGTCGACCACCAGGAGGCGGAGAACGCCCTCAACCAGGCGCGCAAGGAGGTCGAGCAGCGCTACGACTTCAAGGGCACCGGCGCCTCTGTGGAGTGGAGCGGTGAGTCGATCCTGATCAAGGCGAACACCGAGGAACGCGCGAAGGCCGTGCTGGATGTGTTCCAGTCCAAGCTCATCAAGCGTGGCATCTCGCTGAAGAGCCTGGAATCCGGCGAGCCGTTCGCCAGCGGCAAGGAGTTCCGCATCGTCTGCACCCTGAAGGACGGCATCTCCAGCGAGAACGCGAAGAAGATCAGCAAGATCATCCGCGATCAGGGCCCGAAGGGCGTGAAGAGCCAGATCCAGGGCGACGAACTGCGCGTGCAGTCCAAGAGCCGCGACGACCTGCAGTCCGTGATCGCCCTGCTCAAGAGCAGCGACCTCGACGTCGACCTGCAGTTCATCAACTACCGGTAGTCGCGCCGGGCATTCCGCGACCACCCGGCACTGTCGGATTCACCCGCTAGAGTGCACAGTACGGGGCGCCAGGGGCGCTCGGGAGGCATTCTGGGGGATGGGGACGATGACGGACGTCGAACGACCGCGGGTGGAGGTCCGCGAGAACAAGAGCAGGAAGCATCTGCTGGCCGAGGGCGTGTTCCACCTGATCGGGGAACGCATCGTGAGCGGGGAGCTCGCGCCTGGAGATCGCATCCGTGACGCGGATCTCGCGAAGGAACTCGCCATATCCCGCACACCGGTGCGCGAGGCTCTGCAGCGGCTGGAGCGCATCGGGCTGGTCGTGATGTACCCGAGCCGGTACACCGAGGTCAGCGAGCTCACCCCGGAGGCCATCGAGGCCGCGCATGCCTTCGCCGGTTATCAGGCCGGCATCATCGCCCGGCTCGCCTGCCCGCGCCTGACCGAGGCCGACGTCGCCACGATGTCCGGCCTGATCGCCCAGGTCGCCGCCAGCATCGACGACGATGCGGCGTGCTCGCAGGCCCGCCGTGATGCCGTCGGCTATCTGGCGGAGCGCACCGGCAACCCGCTGCAGCAGGCGCTCGTCGACGAGGCGAGCGTGGCACTGGCCAGAGCCCTCCGCGTGCTCTCGATCACCCCGGCGCATCGGCCCTCGCTGCTCGCCGGCTGCGTCGAACTGGATGCCGCGCTGCGCAGCGGCGATGCGGATGCCGCCGAGCGCGCTGTCCGGGCGATCTACGGCCTCGTCTGAAGGGCTCGCCCGGCATCCGACGCCAGCGTCACGACCCCGGCATCCGACGCCAGCGTCACGACCCCGGCATCCGACGCCAGCGTCACGACCCCGGCATCCGGCGTCTCCGTCAACCGCCGGATGCCGCCCACCCGGTGACCCAGCGCTCCAGTCGCGCGTAGGCGTCCTGACGCGCCTCACGTCGTGACAGGAAGACGTCGTGCAGGGCACCGTCGATGCGCTCGACCGTCACCGAGGAGCCGAGCTTGAGCGCGGCGCGGGCGATGTCGTCGACGACCAGCACGCTGTCGGCGCGGGTGAGCTCCTCCGACCACCTGGTCGGCACGGCGGTGCGTGCCGAGAGCAGCACGCATACCGGCGCGGGGATGCCGAGACCGCTGGACACCGCTCGATGGCCCTGCAGGATGGCGTGCAGCCAGGCCGCATGCACGATCATGGCCTGCTCCGGGCGCCACGCGAGATCCACTTCCATCGGGTCGTCGGGATCGGCGACCTCGTTCTGCGCGCGCGTGTAGAAGCCCAGATCCACCTGCGGGGCGGCATCCTTCGGCCACCATCGGGCCTGCAGCCCGACCATCGGCGCGATCGCCGTGCGCGCGGCGCCCAGCTGGAACTCCAGCCACGGCGAGTTCAGGATGACGGCATGGACCTGCTCCGGATGCCGGGAAGCCCACAGACTGAGCACCAGCCCGCCGGTGGAGTGCCCCAGCAGTACCAGCCGGCGGCCCGTCGCCTCACCGCGCGCGGCGAGCGCCGCCTCGATCTCGGCGTCGTACTCGGCGAGGTCGGTGATGAATCCCGGCGTCTGCCCCGGCCGCAGGCTGCGGCCGTACTTGCGCAGATCGAGGGCGAAGAAGCGTGCTCCGCGCGAGGTCCAGAACCGGGCGAGCCGCTTCTGGAAGAAGTAGTCCGACCAGCCGTGCACGTACAGCACGTCGACGTCGGCGAGCAGCCTCCGGTCACCGCCCAGGTGCCACCAGGGCACGGCATCCGGCAGCGCACGCACGAGGGTCGCGACGACCTCGCCCTCGGCATCCGGCTCCAGCGGCAGCGTCAGCTGCTCGAACTCGTCGCCGAGCACATCCGCGACCCACTCCCCCATGAGGTCACCCTATCCGGGCGTCGACTCACTCCCCGCGCGAGACGCGCACCATCTCGTCGCGGGGCACGAGCTTCACCCGCTCGCGCTCCTGCGAAGCGCCGAGGGCGATCTCGTGCGCATCCAGGCGATGCCAGCCGTCCAGATCTGTCCATGCCACGCCCCGCTCGGCAAGCAGTGCGGGGATCGCCTCGTCCGAGGGGTCCTCGGGCTGCCACCACGAGCCCTGATCGTTGATCAGATGCTGCACGGTCTCCATGGCATCCGACTTGGTGTGGCCGATCAGGCCCACCGGCCCCCGCTTGATCCAGCCGGTGGCGTAGATGCCCGGCACGCGCTGGTTCGACTTGGCCTCCAGCGCCTGACCCTCACGGTTCGGGATCACGCCGTGCTTCTTGTCGAAGGGCACGCCGGGCAGCGGGGAGCCGAAGTAGCCGATCGCGCGGTACAGCCCCTGCATCGGAATCTCGCGCATCTCGCCGGTGCCGACCGCTCCCCCGGCGCCGTCCGAGGCGGTGCGCTCGTACACGAGTGCGGCGACCCGGCCGTTCTCGTCCTTCTTGACCTCCACCGGCCGCGCCCAGAAGTGCAGGTGCAGGCGGCGGGATGCCGTGCCGCCGGCGTTGTTGACCGAGTCCAGCTTGCGCCAGGACTGCATGATGCGATCCATCACCATCACCTGCTTGTTGCTGGCGACGGCCTGCTTGGACGCCTCGTCGTACTCGAAGTCCTCGTCGTACACCACCATGTCGACGTCGCGCAGCTCGCCGAGCTCGCGCAGCTCGAGCGGGGTGAACTTCACCTGCGCAGGGCCGCGCCGCCCGAAGATGTGCACATCGGTGATGCGGCTGGCCTTCAGACACTGATAGACGTTGTCCGGAACCTCGGTGACGAGCAGATCCTCGGCATGCTTGGCGAGCATGCGCGACACATCCAGGGCGACGTTCCCGTTGCCGATCACGCCGACGGACTCGGCATCCAGCGTCCACTCACGCGGCACGTCGGGGTGGCCGTCGAACCAGCTGACGTACTCGGCGGCGCCGAAGGAGTGATCCGCGTCGATGCCGGGGATGTCCAGGCCGGAGTCGCGCACCGCCCCGGTGGCGAAGATCACCGCGTTGTAGTGCCGCTTGAGGTCGTCGAGGGTGATGTCGGTGCCGAAGCGCACATTGCCGAACAGCCGGATGTCACCGCGGTCGAGCACATCGCGCAGCGCGTTGATGATGCCCTTGATGCGGGGGTGATCGGGGGCGACGCCGTAGCGCACCAGCCCGTAGGGCGCGGGGAGCTGTTCGAACAGGTCGATGGAGACATCGAACTTGCGCTCTGCCTTGAGCAGGATGTCAGCGGCATAGATGCCAGCCGGTCCCGCCCCGACGATGGCCAGCCTGAGCTTGGTCATGGGGGTTCCTTCCGTCAGCTGCTGCGATCAGCGAGAGTCTCTGCGAACCGGGTCAGCGATTCGCGCACCGTGCCCTTGGGCAGCGGGCCCAGTGCGGCGACGGCATCCGCCGTCCAGGTGCGGGCGAGCTGCATGGTGCGTCGGGTGGCGTCGTGGTCGCGCAGCTCGGCCAGCGGACCGTCGAGGAGAACGGGGTCCTCCCCTCGGCGATGCGCGTGACGCCGTCGTCGATGCGCCGGGCGAGATCGATGTCGGCCTGGTCGCCGCTGGTGCTCAGCAGCAGGGACGGCATCGTCGGAACGCCTGCGCGAAGATCGGTGCCGGGCACCTTGCCGGTCTCCTCGGCATCCGCCGACAGGTCGATCACATCGTCAAGCAGCTGGAACGCGACCCCGACCTTCTCGCCGTAGACGCGAAGCGGCTCCTCGAACTCCGCGGGCGCGTTGGAGAAGATGGCCCCGCCCTGGGTGGCCGCGGCGATCAGCGAGCCGGTCTTGTCGGCGAGCACCTGCAGGTAGAACTCGATGGGGTCGTCATCCGTCCCCACGCCCACCGTCTCGTGCATCTGCCCGAGCACGAGACGCTCGAAGGTGTCGGCCTGCAGCCGCATGGCCCGCTCGCCGTAGCGCGACATGATCTGGCTGGCCCGGGAGAACAGGATGTCGCCGGTGAGGATCGCGACGTTGTTCCCCCACACGCCGTGCGCGGCCGGCACGCCCCGGCGGGTGTCCGCGCCGTCCATCACATCGTCGTGATAGAGCGAGCCGAGGTGGGTGAGCTCCAGAGCCTTGGCGACGTCGATCACGGCCGGGATGTTCCCCTCGCCCAGCTGCGCGGTCAGCAGCGTGAGCACCGGACGGATGCGCTTGCCGCCGGCTTCGTAGAGGTAGCGGGCCGCGGCATCGGCCACAGGGTCGGCGACCTTCAGTTCCTCTGCCAGCCCCGCCTCGACGAGATCGATGCCCTCTTCGATGCGTGCGGCGATGCGTCGGCCGGCGATGCCGAGGAAGACGCGGTCGCTGAAGCCGAGACGGCTCGCAAGTCGCGTGCCCGGGGTGGCGGGGCTCGAAGTCACGCCCACAAGCCTACCTGCGTGCACACCCGCTGATGTCCGCGGTCGGAGTGCAGATCCGTCGCCTGCGACGCGGGCAGCGCGCCGACGAGTCCTCGGCGGCCCGCCGCATCCCGATGGATCAGGCGAGGGCGTCCACGAGCGGACGGAACTTCACGCGGGTCTCCAGCAGCTCCGACTCGGGATCGCTCCCCTCGACGATGCCCGCACCCGCGAAGGCCGTGACCCGGCGCGCGCCGGATTCGTCCTCGGGGGCGTCGGCGAACTGCGCGCAGCGCAGGGCGATCGCCCATTCGCCGTCGCCCGCCGCATCGATCCAGCCGACCGGCCCGGCGTAGCGGCCACGGTCGAAGGGCTCCAGGCGCCGGATCGCCTCGATCGCGACATCCGTGGGCGTGCCTGCGACGGCAGCGGTGGGATGCATGGCTCCCACCAGGTCAAGCGCGGAATCGCCGTCGCCGAGGTCGCCGCGCACGTCGGTGGCGAGGTGGAACAGGTTGGGCAGCTCCAGCACGAACGGATGGTCGCTGGCGGTCAGCGTGCGGGTGTGCGGACGCAGCGTGGCAACCACGCTCTGCACCGCGTAGCTGTGCTCGTCGAGGTCCTTCGCACTGGCGGCGAGCGCCGCCGAGGCCGCGGCATCAGCATCCGGGTCCGCACCGCGAGCCGTCGTCCCTGCCAGCACCCGCGCGGTCACCGCGCGGGCATGCGTGGTGACCAGGGTCTCGGGGCTGGCGCCGATGAGGCCGTCGACCGCGAACGTCCACGTGTCGGGGTAGTCGGTGGACAGCGCGCGCACCAGGCGCCGCAGGTCGGCGTCGCCGGGGATCGTGCCGGCGAGGTCGCGTGCCAGCACCACCTTGCTGTATGCATCGGCGGCGATCTCGGTCAGCGCCTGCCGCACGGATTCCTGATAGCCCTGCGGGGTCTGCGCGCCGGGGCCGACACGGCCCGCCCAGTGCGGCGAGAAGGCGACCGGCTCGGGGACGGGTGCGAACTCGCCGTCGGCGGCACGGATGCGGGTGATCCAGCTGCGCCCGTCACGACGGCCGAACACGGTCTGCGGCACGACGAGGGCGCTGTCGGAGGCGGACTGCTCGTCGAACACGAGGGCGCCGAAGGCGACGAGGCCGGTGCCGGGCAGGTCGAGCGGGTCGTCGATCTCAGCGGCCGCGGCGATCTCGCGCCAAGCGTCGGCGATGATCTCGCTGCGCTTGCGGTCCCGTCGGGCGGGGATGCGCACGGATGCCGCGATCCCGTCTCCTGCTGCCACGATCCCCTCACCACGGCGCAGCCAGGCGATCGGGCTCACGGCGGAGGTGTGCGACAGCAGATCGTCGACGGGTGGGATCTCGCGGGTCTGCGCGACCAGGCGGATGCTGCTCACCCCTCCAGCCTACTTGTGTGCGGGGAGCTCACCTGCACCAGTGGCGGGTCACGCCCCGTCCGCCGACACGCCAGATGTCGGACGCTTTGCCGCATTCTGTCCGACATCTGGCGTGTCGGCCCCCATTTCGCATCGGGTCACCGGTCCAGGCCCAGGGCCTCGAGGCGGTCGAGCCAGGCATCCGCAGTCGCGTCGTCGAACGGTGCGACCTGCGCGCGGACCCGGGTCTCCAGATCCAGCGCGAGCGCCTCCAGCTGCGTCATCACATCGGTCGGGTAGCCGTAGCGGATGCTGTGCTCCGCCCACTCGTCGCGGTCGTCGACCCAGGTGCCGCGCTCCCCTCGACCCGCACCACATCGAGATCCATGTCGATGCCGGTGAGCAGGATCGGCATGCCGCTGACGGGGTCGAGGTCGCCGGCATCCGTCCATCGCAGATCCCAGCCGAGGTCGATGTAGACGCGCATGCCCTTCGGATGCCGACGATGCACCGTCGGCGCGTACTCGGCGCCATGAGCGACATCCGCTCGGGGGATGAGCGTGACGTCGGGAGAGTGCGCGAGGAATTCCCGCCCGGGGCGAGCACTGCGCCATCCGCTCGGCTGACCCAGCCAGTCGCCCCACTGATCGGAGCCGAGGTAGATCTCCTCGTTCGTCCAGTGCGGTGAGCCGTCCCATTTGCGCCACTGGAGGATCATCGGGGTGCCGGGTTCGGGACGCTTCTCGCTCACCCGCAGAGTCTACGACCGCGGCGCGCCGCCTTCGTGGCATGCCTTCCACGGATGTCGGTCGAGACGACGAATGTCGGCTGAGATCTCGGATTCGGGCCGACATCCGTCGTTCGACCGACAGATGAGGCGACACGGCGCCGCTTAGGATCGAAGGATGGAGCCGAACCGCGCCGACCTCGGCAAAGACCCCTCGCACGTCAGCGGGATGTTCGATCAGGTCGCCGCCGGCTACGACCGCACGAACACCGCCATGACCTTCGGCAATGACGCGCTGTGGCGTGCCGCGACGACGCGCGCAGTCGCCCCGAAGCGCGGCGAGCGCATCCTCGATCTGGCCGCGGGCACAGCATCCTCATCGGCCTCCTTGGCCGGCAGCGGGGCGCAGGTCGTCGCCGCCGACTTCTCCCCGGGATGCTGGCGGAAGGGCGCCGTCGGCACGGCCACCTGCCCAATCTCACCTTCGTGCAGGCGGATGCCACCGATCTCCCCTTCGGCGACGACGAGTTCGACGCCGTGACCATGTCATACGGTCTACGCAACGTGCAGCAGCCGAAGAAGGCGCTCGCCGAGCTGTTCCGAGTGACCAGGCCGGGCGGGCGGATGGTGATCAACGAGTTCTCCACTCCTCCCGGAAAGCTGTTCCGCGGTCTGTACCGGTTCTACAATGCACAGGTGCTGCCGAAGGTCGCGCGTCTCGCAGGCACCAATGGCGACGCCTACGACTACCTGAACGAGTCGATCCGCGACTGGCCCGATCAGCGCACCCTGTCGGCGTGGATCCGCGAGGCCGGCTGGACGGATGTCGAATACCGCAACCTCACCTTCGGGATCGTCGCGCTGCACCGCGCGCGCAAGCCGCTCTCCTGAGACTCAGCTCGCCGCGAGCCGCTTCTTCTCTGCCTCGACGTCGAAGTCGGCGGCGGGCCACTGCGGGTCGATGTCCTCCAGCGCCGAGATCAGCAACTCCTGCACAGCCAGCCGGGCGTACCACTTGCGGTTCGCGGGCACGACGTACCAGGGCGCCTCGGGTGTGGAGGTGCGCTCGAAGACTGCCTGGTAGGCAGCCATGTAGTCGTCCCACAGCATCCGCTCGTCCACGTCGCCGGGGTTGTACTTCCAGTGCTTGTCGGGACGGTCGAGACGCTCCATCAACCGGTCCTTCTGCTCCTCGCGGGAGATGTGCAGCATGACCTTGACGATGCGGATGCCGGAGGCCGCGACGCGCTTCTCGAACTCGACGATCGCGTCGTAGCGGCGCTCGATCTCGTCGGATTCGGCGAGTGCGCGCACCTTGCCGATCAGCACGTCCTCGTAGTGCGAGCGGTCGAAGACGCCGATGAACCCGGGCTGCGGCAGGCGCCGCTCGATGCGCCACAGGAAGTCGTGCGCCAGCTCCTCGGGCGTCGGCGCCTTGAACGCGGCCAGTTCCACACCCTGGGGGTCGACTCCGCCGACGACGTGGCGCAGGATGCCGCCCTTGCCGGCGGTGTCCATCGCCTGCAGCACCAGCAGCACGGCATCCGGAGCGTCCCCGACGCGAGAGCCGGCGAACAGCCGCTCCTGCAGATCGCCGAGCACCTCGCGACGCGCGGCGAGGTGCTTCTCCCCGTGCTTCTTGTCGCCGTCGAAGCCGGGGGCTCCGTCGGGGTCGACGTCGCGGAGCCGGAAGCCCTCGCCTGCTCGAAGGATCTCACCCGGCACGGACGTCCATTCATGCTTTCCCATGCAGACATCATGCCCGCCGCGCCGTCGCGAGGCACGGAGCACCCCTCGTGTCGGTGGCCCCGTGCACAATCGGATCATGGACACTTTGCTTCTCGTGATCGTGGTCGCGGTGCTCGCCGCCGCTCTGGCCGGAGGGCTGGGCTTCGTGCTCGGCACACAGCGCGGCCGCACCACCGATGCCGCGGTCCGCGCCGAGGCGAGCGCCGCACAGTCGCGCATCGAGTCGCTGGAACGGGATGCGGCCGCGCTGCGCGCGGAGACCGCCGCGCGCGTGCAGGAGGAGCGCGCGCTCAGCGACCAGCGGGTCGCCGAAGCACGGCAGCAGGGTGAAGCAGCGGTGGCGGATGCCAGGGCTCAGGCGCAGGCGAGGCTGGAGCACGAGCGAGCCGAGCACGTGAAGCGGCTGGCGGAGCTGCGCGACGAGGCGGATGCCGATGTCGCGGCCGAACGCCGCCGGGCCGCCGAGCGTCTGGAGGAGCTGAAGGCCGATCAGAAACGGCTGGCCGACGAGTTCGACGCGCTGAGCAGGCGGGCGCTGGAGGCCAACACGAAGGCGTTCCTGCAGCAGGCCGAGGAACGGCTCAAACGCAGCCAGAGCGAGGGCGCGGCAGAACTGCAAAAGCGTCAGGATGCCGTTCAGCAGCTCATCGAGCCGATCCAGAAGACGCTCGACACCGTCAAGACCGAGATGACCAGCGCCGAGAAGGCGCGCCTGGAGGCCAACGCCGCGCTCGGCGAGCAGCTGCAGTTCATGCGGCAGACGTCGGAGACGCTGGGCGCCGAGACCCGCAACTTGGTGAACGCGCTGCGCGCGCCGCAGGTGCGCGGCCGCTGGGGAGAGCTGCAGCTGCGTCGCGTGGTGGAGGCCTCGGGCATGATCAACCACGTCGACTTCGACGAGCAGCTGCATCACTCCACTGATGAGGGTGCGCTGCGTCCCGACCTGGTCGTGCACCTCGCGGGCGACAAGCGGGTCGTGGTCGATTCCAAGGTCGCGTTCAACGGATATCTCGAGGCCATGGAGGCCACTGACGACACGGTGCGTGCGCAGCGTCTGGCCGCGCACGCCCGCCACCTGCGCAAGCACATCGACGATCTCGGCGCCAAGGAGTATTGGGACGTCGTGGCCGGCTCCCCCGAATTCGTGGTGATGTTCGTGCCCGCCGAGCCGTTCCTCGCCGCGGCGCTGGATCAGGATGCCACGCTGTACGAGTACGCCTTCGAGCGGAATGTCGTGATCGCCACGCCGTCCACCCTGATCGCACTGTTGCGCACCGTCGGCCATGCCTGGCGTCAGGATCAGCTGGCGCAGGAGGCCCAGCAGATCTTCACGGTCGGCAAGGAGCTGCACAAGCGGCTCGGCACGCTGGGCCAGCACCTGGCCAAACTCGGCCGGAGCCTGAACTCCACGGTCGATGCGTACAACCGCTTCGCCGGCTCGCTGGATCGCAACGTGGTCACGCAGGCCCGCCGGTTCAGTGCACTGCAGGGGCTGGACGAGGTGCTCACCGAGACCTCCCCCGTCGAGGCGCTCGCGATCGCGCCGCAGAAGGCCGACCTGTACGACGAGGAGAGCCCCGACGGCGCCCTCGAGCTCGAAGGGCGCTACGCGAGCGCCGACGTCGGCGAGGTGAGTGAGCGCCTGGACTGATCCGCGCCGCGGCGCGTTCGTGTTCAGGTGTCGCGCTTCAGGTGGCGCACTTTGCCGCCTCAAGGCACCGCAAGCGACCATCCGTGACACCTGAACCCTCGGCATCCGCACGCACCGGGCCGCCGCACCGCCGCGCCGGGCCGGCACGAGACTCAGCGCTCCAGGGGGACCTCGATGATCTGCGGGCCCGCCGCCGGCGAGGTGAGCGCCTGGTCCAGCGCCGATCGCGTGGTGACCTGCGTGAACTCCCAGCCGTAGGCGGCGGCGAGCTCCTGCAGGTTCGCCGCGTGCGGCGTGTAGAACGCGCGGTCGAGATGCTCCTCGGCGCCGATCCCGCCACCTCGAGCCCGTCGAAGATCGTGCCCCCGCCGTCATTGCCGACGATCACCTGGATGCGAGGTCGTGGCTCGTCCGCCGGCAGCAGCAGCGCTCCCACATCGTGCAGGAAGGCGAGGTCGCCCAGCAGTACCCGGGTGATCCCGGCGGCCCCCTCCGCCTGACTGGCCAGGGCGATGCCGAGCGCCGTGGCGATCGTGCCGTCGATCCCGGCCAGGCCCCGGTTGGCGTGCACGGGAACCTTCTTGCCTCCGAGAACCTCGTCAGCCACCCGGACCAGCCGTGAGGATCCGAACACGAGCCGGTCATGCGGCCAGGTGGCACGCCACACGGCATCCGCGAGGATCTCCCGATCCACCCGACGCCGCACGGCCTCCAACTCGGCGCGCACAGCGCTCAGCCGGGCGGCCTTGTCCTCCGACGAGAGACCGTCCTGATCCGGTGCCGGGGCACTGAGATCGACGGCCTGCGCCGCCGAGGCGTTCATCCACGCGCCGAGCCACTGGCGATCGGCAGCTCCCTCCGACACCGTGACGGCGGCGACGGCGTGTGTGCGCCCGTTGAGGTTCAGCTCCTCGCCCCCGCGGCGCACGGCGACTACCTCGACGTCCGTGCGAGCGAGCAGCGCAGCGATCTCCCGGCTGAGCGTGGGGTGACCGAAGACGATCGCACGCTCGATGCGCCCCCGAGAGCATCGTCGCTCAGCAGGGCGCGGTAGCCGTGCACGACCAGCCGGCCATATCGCGCGCCGCTGACGATCTCGGCGATCAGCGGCCAGCCTCCCCGGTGCGACAGCTCTTCGGCATCCGCTCCAGCATCCGCTCCCGCGATCACGACCGTGCGGGGGCCGCGTTCGAGCACGACCGGTTGCGCTCTCGGCGCGACGGGTGCCGGCGCAGGCTCGGCCACGACGCTGCTCTCCCCGGAGAGCGGCTCGCGTGCGGGAAGGTTCAGCTGCACCGGCCCGCCCACACCGGGAAGCCCGTCGCCCGCCAGGCCCAGAGCCGCCCGCACCGCGTGTGCGCCGAGCCCCGCCCATTCCCCGCCCTCGGTGGTCGGCGTCTCGGCATCCGTCACCCACCGGACGAACGACCCGAAGATCCCGGGCTGGATCGTCGCCTGATTCGCCCCGACTCCGCGCAGCTCCGGCGGACGGTCAGCTGTCAGCAGCAGCAGCGGGATGCCGGAATGGAACGCCTCCATGGTCGCCGGCAGCAGGTTGCCTGCCGCGGTTCCCGATGTGCAGGCCACCGCCGTCGGCAGTCCGCTCTCGCGCGCGATGCCGAGCGCGGTGAACCCGGCCACTCGCTCGTCGATGCGCACGTGCACGCGCAGCAGCCCCTGCTGTGAGAGCTCCAGCGCCGCGAGCGCGAGTGCCTGCGAGCGCGAGCCCGGCGAGAGCACAAGATCGCGCACGCCGGCGCCGATGAGCTCGGCGAGAAGACCGGCCGCGGCGTCACTGGCCGGCGAGGCCGTCACGAGCGCGGATCCGCGCCGTCGGATTCGTCGTCGAGGCGGGCCAGCTCTGCTTCGAGCTCGCGGATACGGGCGTCCTGCTCGGCATTGTCCGCACGTCGGAACATGCGCGGATCGTCGTCCGGCGGCACGACATAGCCGGTGTCGACCTCACCGGCCCTGAGCCGCCCGAGCGTGAACCACAGCACACCACCGATCACCGGCAGCAGCACGACGATGAGCACCCACACCGCCTTGGACACGCCACGGTGCCGCGTCGCCGGCTGCGCGGCGCAGTCGACGATGCTGAACACCCAGAACACCACGGCGAGGAATCCGCCGATGATCAGGAAACGCGCCATACCTCCAGTGTAAGTCGGTCCGGATCGGTGGGGGCCCGCTGTGAACTGCACAGCCGGTGCCTAGCGACGGCTCCTAGACTGGCCGGGTGAAGAAGCTGCCGCCCCTCCTCGTCTACACCGTGCTGCGGTTGCTGGCGTTCATCGTGCCTCTGGCGATCATGTGGGTCTTCTTCCCGATCTTCCGGGAGTTCTGGTGGCTGGCCGCACTGTTCGCGGCGTTGATCGGCATGAGCATCTCGCTGCTTTTCCTGCGCGCCCCGCTCTCCAACGCCTCGCGCGAGATCTACGAGCGACGCAACCGCCACAATGTCGACGAGAACGTCGAGGACAGCGCGTCGGAATGACCGCCCCGGGCGAGTGGGCCTCAGCCGACGAGCGCCCAGTACATCAGCACGGCATAACCCACCGATGACAGCGAGGTGAGGCTGAGGGCGATGATCAGCTCGCGGGCCTGCCGGTAGGTCCACACGATGAGGATCGCCGGCAGCACGGCCAGCAGCACCAGCATCGACAGCCAGGCGATCGGGTACAGCAGCAGGGCGAACACCGCGGCGATGCCGAATGGAACCAGCACGAACAGCGTGTACACGACCTGCGTCGCGCGCTTTCCGATCAGCACGGTGAGGGTGCGCTTGCCGACCTGGCGATCCTGGTCGATATCCTCAGGTTGTTCGCCAGCAGCACCGCACAGGCGAACAGGCCCGCCGCAACGGCCGCCAGCCAGGCCTCCAGCGGCAGGGCGAAGGACTGCACCCAGGTGGTGCCGAGGGTCGCGACCAGCCCGAAGAAGACGAACACGAACACCTCGCCCAGCGCGTTGTACCCGTAGGGGCGCTTTCCGCCGGTGTAGAACCAGGCGGCGACGATGCTGAGCGCCCCCACCACCAGCATCCACCACTGCTGCGTGCGCACCACGATTGCGAGCCCGGCGACGGCGGCGAGCGAAAAGAAGACCAGTGCGGTGATCAGCACCCGACGCGGTGAGACCCGGCCCGACGCGGTCAGTCGTGCAGGCCCCACGCGGTGGGCGTCGGTGCCGCGGATGCCGTCGCTGTAGTCGTTCGCGAAGTTCACGCCGATCTGCAGCAGCACAGCCACGGCCAGGCAGGCCAACGCGATGACCCAGTGCAGTTCCCGGTCGGTCACCTGCGCGGCGCCGGTGCCCAGTACGACGGGCGCGACGGCGAGCGGCAGGGTGCGCAGACGTGCGGCGCCGATCCAGTCGCCGACGGTCACCGGCCCTGCCTCGATCACGGGCCGCTTGGCCGGGTTGCCGCTGGTGCGCTGCTTTCCAGGTCCGGTGCGCTTCTTCTTGCCGCTGCTGCGGTGCTTCTTGGAACGGGTCGCCACGGTCGGCATCCTACTGGCTCGCCGCACCACGTGGCCGCCGCGCCACGTGGCCGCTGCCGGTACGCTCGAAGCGTGACCGACCAGCCTGCCCGCGCCCTGTACCCGCAGGCGAACTCCGTGGAGGATTTCGCCCACAACCTGGCCGACGTGCGTGCGAACATTGCCGCCGCCGCTGAACGTGCGGGACGTGATGCCGCCGGCATCCGTCTGCTGTCGGTCAGCAAGACCGTCCCCGAGGAGCGGCTGCTGCTGGCGATCCAGGCCGGAGCGGTCGATCTGGGCGAGAACAAGGTGCAGGAGGCGAAGCGCAAGTCCGAGAATCTCGCCGACCAGGACGTGCGCTGGTCGGTGATCGGACACCTGCAGACCAACAAAGCCAAGGACGTCGTCGCCTTCGCCGACGAGTTCCAGGCGCTGGACAGCATCCGTCTCGCCGATGCCCTCGACCGCCGCCTGCAGGCGGCCGGTCGGTCGCTCGACGTCTTCGTGCAGGTGAACACCTCGGCCGAGGAGTCGAAGTTCGGCCTGGAGCCCGGCGAGACGCTGGCCTTCCTCGAGGAGTTGCAGCACCGCGACAGCCTGCGCGTGCAGGGCCTGATGACCCTGGCGCTGTTCACCAGCGACACCGAGCGCGTGCGCGAGTGCTTCCGCATCCTGCGAGATCTGCGCGATCAGGCGCGTGAGCGCGACCTCGTCGGCCCCGGCGGGCTGTCGATGGGGATGTCCGGCGACTACCAGGCCGCCATCGAAGAGGGCGCGACGGTGGTGCGCGTCGGCCAGGCGATCTTCGGGGCCCGCAACACCTCGGATGCCGAGTACTGGCCGGGCTTCGCGAAGTGAACGCGCCGGGCGACGCGAGCACCCCGGGCGAGGTGAGCACCCCGGACGCTGCGAGCGTCCCGGCGTGGGAGGAGGGGCGCACCCGCTGGGAGCTGAACCGGCATCCGGCTGAGGTGCTGCTGATCGGCTCGCAGGTCGCGTTCGGCTCAGTGGGCATGAACGGCGTGCTGCCGATGCTCGACGAGGCGCGCGTGGTGCCGCTGCCCACGATCGTGCTGAGCAATCTGCCGCACTATCCGAGCGTGCATGCCGCTCCGATGTCGGCGGACTGGCTGGCCGGCAGCATCCGCGACCTGGAGTCGCTGGGCTTGCTCGACGAGATCGACAGCGTGTGCACCGGCTACTTCGCCTCGCCCGACCAGGTGGAGGCCGTCGCGGACACACTCGAGCGGCTGGTCGCGCGCCGACCGGACCTGCGCGTGCTGGTCGACCCGACCCTCGGCGACGCCGACGTGGGCCTGTACACCGACCCGGCCGTCGCCCCGGCGCTGCGCGAGCGGATGCTGCCGCTGGCCACCGGATTCGTGCCCAACAGGTTCGAGCTGGGGCTGCTGAGCGGGCACGACGCGGATGCCGCGCAGACGGATGCCGAGGCAGCAGCCCGCGCGCTGCTCGGCCCGCGCGCGGAATGGGCCGTGATCAGCGGAGGCACCGTCGCCGGCAGCACGCTGGTCGACCTCGTGGTCACCCGCGAAGGCCGCGCCGACCTCGAGCATCCGCTCATCCCGACCACCGTCAAGGGCACCGGCGACGCCTTCGCCGGAGCCCTGCTCGCTGCGCTGCGCCGCGGTTCCCCCGTGACGGATGCCGTCGCCACGGCCGCCTCCGCGGTCCGCGCACTGCTGTCCTGACCCGCCCGCCGTCTGCCCTCCGCCCGTCTTCTGCCCCGGGGCGCCCTGGGTGTCCGGTTACGAATCGGGGGCCGACACGCCACATGTCGGACCGTTCCCGCAAAAGCGTCCGACATCTGGCGTGTCGGCCCCCGGAGTGCATCCGCCGGGTCGCCCCCGGGCCCGGGCGGCCCCGGAGCCCGGGGGATCAGGGGGTCCGGGGGAGACGATCGGGCGGCGTTCGTAGAAGGTCTGCAGCACGACCGTGGTGCGCGTGCTGACGTTCGCGGCGAGGCGCACATCGCGCACCAGCTGCTCCAGCGCACGCGGCGAGGCGACGCGCACGAACAGCATGTACGCCGCGTCGCCGGCGATCGAGTGGCACGCCTCGATGGCGGTGAGGTGCTCGAGCAGTTCGGGGGCGTTGTCGGGCTGCGCCGGGTCGAGCGGCGTGATCTCGATGAACGCCGACAGCGGGGCGCCGACGGCCTCGGGGTCGAGCACGGCCTGGTAGCCGGTGATCACGCCGCGGCTCTCCAGGCGCTTCAGGCGCGACTGCACGGCCGAGGTCGACAGCCCGACGGCGTCGGACAGCTGGGCGAGGGTCGCCCTCCCATCGCGGGAGATCACGGCAAGGAGCGTATGGTCGACAGCATCATCCATACGTGGAAGAATAACGGTCACAACCGGTTACCACCGGAACATTTCCACTATTTCACGCGATCGGAGGTTCCGATGTCCCTCACCACCACCACCCACACCAAGGCCATCATCGGCGAACCGGAAGTCGTGGAAGACGCATCGACCGCCGAGAGCA
This sequence comes from Microbacterium suwonense, assembly GCF_030296555.1. NCBI lineage: Bacteria > Bacillati > Actinomycetota > Actinomycetes > Micrococcales > Microbacteriaceae > Microbacterium > Microbacterium suwonense. The sequence continues at coordinate 3,038,138 of NZ_AP027728.1, read as the reverse complement.
GCGACGCGTGGAAGCTCCTCAAGGACGCCGCGATCGCGATCCGCCCGCTGCAGATCAAGGACGGCTCGATCCCCGAGAAGTCCGACCATGACGCGGCCGCAGAGCACGTCGCCGCGATCGTCGCCGGCATCCGCTCTCTCGCTCCTGCGTTCCCGCACGACGCCGACTACCTCGACGCTCTCGTCGTCGACTTCCAACGCTGGGCCGACGGCGGCTTCGGCGTGCCCGACTTCCTCGACTCGCTGATGGCCTTCCAGCCGCAACAGCACCGCATCGATGGCATCCGTCATCTCGTCGTCTTCCCGATGTACACCCAGAACGGCTCCACGGAGCGGCTCGTCGAGGCATTGATCGTCGAGACCATCTGGCCGGAGTTCATCGCCGAGCTCGAGGCCGGCGACTACGGCAACAAGCTGTTCGTCTCGCTGCGGCTGATCGACTTCACGCCCGGGTACGACACGAACTCCGCGGTGCTGTTCCCGGAGACGGTCGCGATGCGGGAGATCCCGTCATTCACCTGGGGGCGATCTTCCAGGACCGGGAGGCCGCCCGCTACCGCCGCGTCGTGCGCGCGGCATCCGAGATCACCAAGCTCGACCTGCCCGCCGAGGCGGCGCGGATGCTGGAGGATCAGTCCCTCACCGAGAAGACGTTCGTGATGTGGGACATCATCCACGACCGCACCCACATGCGCGGCGACCTCCCCTTCGATCCGTTCATGATCAAGCAGCGGATGCCGTTCTTCCTCTACTCGCTGGAAGAGCTGCGGTGCGATCTGACCGCCTTCCGCGAGTCGGTCAGGATCCAGAAGCGGCTCTCCGCGGGCGACGATCTGACGGATGCCGAGCAGGAGATGCTCGAGCATGCCGGCCTCGTGCAGTACGCGGTGATCTTCGACCGGATCTTCCGGTTCGCGATCACCGGCACCCGGGTGCGCAACTACGACGGGCTGGGCGGGCAGCTGCTGTTCGCCTGGCTGCACCAGCGCGGCGTGCTGCACTGGACCGACACGAAGCTCGCCTTCGACTGGGACGGCGTGCCCGACGCGGTGGTCGCCCTCGGAGATGCGATCGATGAGCTGTACTGGCGTTCGATCGACCGGCCGAAGACCGCACACTGGCTGGCGGCGTACGACCTGGTGCGCAGCGTGCTGACTCCCAACCCGGCATCCGTGTGGGCCCGCGGTCTGCCGGACGAGATCCTCGCCGGCGCGCCCAAGGGATACACCGATCAGGTACTGGACGACGAGTTCCCGCTGTCGATGTTCTTCGAAGCGCTCAGCAAGAAGATGAAGCCGGTCATCGAGTCGACCGTCGGCATCCGCGGCACCGACCTATAGACCGCACCGATCTTCAGCCCGCACGGCTCTTCAGCCCGCGCGGCTCTTCAGCCCGCGCGGCTGGCAGGATACGGATGTCGGCAGATTCGACGGATGTCGGCGGAAACGCCCAGTATCCGCCGACATCCGTCGTCTGCGCCGACATCTGTGACAGGAGAATCCATGAACCGCACCGTCCTCCTCGCCGGCGCAAGCAGCGCCGCAGGTCTGACCACCGCCCGAGCGCTCCTGGACGCCGGCGCCCGGGTGATCGCGACCGGCCGGTCGCCCCAGCGGCTGGCGCAGCTGTCGGATGCCGGAGCGCAGACCGAGGTCGCGGATGCCACCTCGCTGGCGGAGATGACCGAACTGGCCGAGCGTGTGGGCGCCGTGGACGGGGTGGTGTCGCTGGTCGGCGGCTGGCGCGGCGGCGGCGGCCTGGCCGGGCAGACTGATGAGGACTTCGACGCTCTGCTGCCAGCACTGCAGGCCGTGCGTGCGACCAGCCGCGCGTTCGACGCGGCGATCAGGACATCGGATGCCGGGCGCTTCGCGATCGTGTCATCGACCGTTGTGGAACGCCCACTCGCCGGCGGCGCGAACTACGCGAGCATGAAGGCCGCGAGCGAGACGTGGGCGCGTGCCGTCGCCCAGGGCTACGCGAAGGCGGCCAGGGATGCGGGCGCGACGCTGCAGGCGGCATCCGTCGTCTTCCGTGCCGACGGCGGACTCGACGCCGACGCGCTGGCCCGCGCGGTCGTCGGGCTGTGGGATGCGGATGCCGCGGAGCTGAACGACCAGACCATCACCCTGTCCTGACCGATTCCGACCGAAAACTAGGCTGTCTTCGTGAGCACTCTGCATGACACCGCCGTCCGCGGCTTCGCATCCGACAACTACTCCGGCATCCATCCCGAGGTGCTCGCGGCCATCGCCGCAGCCAACGAGGGCCACCAGATCGCCTACGGCGAGGATGCCTACACCGAGCGACTGCAGCAGATCTTCGCGCAGCACTTCGGCGAGGGTGTGCAGGCGTTCCCGGTCTTCAACGGCACCGGGGCCAACGTCACCGCACTGCAGTCGATGCTGCCGCGCTGGGGGCCGTGATCTCGGCATCCACCGCGCACATCCATGTCGACGAGGGCGGCGCCCCGGAGCGCATCGGCGGCTTCAAACTGCTGACCGTGCCGACCGACGACGGCAAGCTCACCCCCGAGCTGGTGGACCGCGAGGCGTGGGGCTGGGGAGACGAGCACAGGGCGCAGCCACTGGTGGTCTCGATCACGCAGTCCACCGAGCTCGGCACGCTCTACACTGCCGAGGAGATCACGGCCCTGGCCGACCACGCCCATGAGCGCGGCATGAAGCTGCACGTGGACGGCGCCCGCATCTCCAACGCCGCAGCCGCCCTCGATCTGCCGCTGCGCGCCTTCACCCGTGACGCCGGCGTCGACGTGCTCAGCTTCGGCGGCACCAAGAACGGCGCCATGCTCGGCGAGGCCGTCGTCGTGCTGAACCCCGAGGCATCGGACGGCCTGATCTACAGCCGCAAATACAACATGCAGCTGTCCTCGAAGATGCGCTTCGTGTCCGCACAGCTGATCGCACTGCTGGAGGGCGACCTGTGGCTGCGCAATGCACGTCATTCGAATGCCATGGCGCAGCGTCTGCGCAACGCGGTCGAGGCCGGGCTCGCCGATGGCAGCATCCGCGGTGTCGGGTTCACCCAGCCGACCCAGGCCAACGGCGTCTTCGCGACGCTGCCCGACGGCATCGCCGACCGGCTTCGCGAGAGCTTCCGCTTCTACGACTGGGATGCCTCCCGCAATGAGGTGCGCTGGATGTGCAGCTTCGACACCCAGGAGTCCGACGTCGACGCCTTCGTCGCCGAGCTCGCTCGCCTCACCACAACCTGACCCCCTGCGCTCCCCCTGCCTGCGCTCCCCCTGCGCTCTCCCCTGGCGCTGTCCGCCGAGACCCCTCACCAGCGTCGAGACCCCTCCTGAGTCGCGCGAATCAGGAGGGGTGTCGGCAACCATGAGGGGTCTCGGCGGAAGAGGGCGGGGCAGGAAGAGGGCGGGGTCAGGAAGAGGGCGGGTCAGGAGGAGGGCTCGCCGAGGAACTCGCGGTATGCGTCGACTGTGAACGGGCGACCGAGGAACGCCTCGACCAGGTCGGCGGCGTCGCGGCGGCCGCCGGGCTCGAGGATCTCGCGCCGGTAGCGGGTGGCGGATGCCGGATCCATCAGCCCCGCGAAGCCCGTGAGCAGGTCGCGGGCGATCACGAGGCTCCATTGGTAGGTGTAGTAGCAGGAGCCGTACTCGGTGAGGTGCCCGAACGCCGCGTAGGAGTGCGTACCCTCGAGCTTGCCGACGGGGCTGGAGACCTCGTACCAGTGGTCGGATGCCGCGGCGATGTCGGCCGGGCGGTCCATGTGCAGGTGGTATGAGACGCGGGCGTGGCCCAGCTGCATGCGCACGAGCAGCGCGCGCCCGAAGGCGTCGGCCTCGCGCATCCGGGCGACCAGGTCGGCAGGGATCGGCGTGCCGGACTCGTCAGTGGCGAAGGATGCCAGCACCTCGGCATCCCACACCCACTCCTCCAGCATCTGGCTGGGCGCCTCGACGAAGTCCCATTCGGTGGCGACGCCCGAGAACTCGACCCATTCCTGGTCGCCGCCGAGGATGTCGTGCACCAGATGCCCGAACTCGTGGAAGAAGGTCTGCACCTCGCGGTGCTCCATCAGTCCGCGAGGGAAATTGCACACCAGCGCCGCCTCGGGCAGCACCTGCCCGCGCACCCCCGGCGCGAGCGGGAAGCACGCGGCGTGGTTGAACTTGCCCTCGCGCGGGTGCAGATCGAGGTGGATGCGGCCGAGCCGCTCCCCGCGCGCACGACGTCGTAGGAGCGCACGTCCTGGTGCCAGGCCGGATCGTCCGTCGGCACGTACTCGATATCGAACAGCCGACCGGTGGTGTCGAGGAGCCCGGCGAGCACGCGCTCGAAGTCCAGGTGGCGGCGCACCTCCTGCGAGTCCACGGCGAAGCGCTCCTCATGCAGGCGGGTGAGCAGATAGTACTGGTCGGCGGTGCTGACCTCGGCGGCATCCGGGATCTCCTGCCGCAGCCGTGCGAGCAGCAGCTCATACTCGGCATCGGATGCCGCGCGGGATGCCTCGTCGACCTCATCGAGGAACGAGGCGATGCGTGCCGCTGAGCCCGCCATCCGGGTCTCGGTCTCGTAGTCGGCCCAGCTGGCGTAGCCGAGCAGGTCGGCGCGCTGCTGGCGCACGTCGAGCAGCTCGGCGAGCACGGGGTCGTTCGCGGGCCAGGCGAGGTCGGCACGGGCCCGGTGCAGGGCCACGCGGGTCGCGCGATCGCGGGCGTAACTGACCACGGCCATCACGTCGAGGTTGTCGGTCGACAGCGCGACCAGTCCGTCTTCGCCGATCGGATGCTGAGCGATGAAGTCCTCGGGCAGCCCGTCCAGAGCCTCCGGCGCGACCCGGATCTCACGACGCCCCTCGCGGATGTTCCGCGCGAAGGCCAGACTCAGCTCGCTGTCGCGGGCGGCCAGCTCCTGCGCCCTCTGCCGGGTGGCTTCGTCGCGATCCGCCCCACCGCGGCGGAAGTCGCGCAGCAGATGGTCCCGCACGCGCGCGGCGTCCGTGTCGAGACCAGCCGGATCCGTCGCGGCGAAGACGGCGGCGAGCGCGGCATCCGCCATCAGCGCCGATTCGACGGCCTGCGTGTCGGTGACGCCCTTCTCGGCGGCGGCGCGCACCTCGGCGTCGGGATGCACCTCGCACAGCACGCTGGACTCGCTGTGCGCGCGCCGCAGTGCGATCTGCAGCTCGTTCCACAGGCTGAGGGTCTCGATCGTGGTGCGTGCGGTGCCGTCCTTGAGCCGATCGGCGAGTTCTTCGACGCGGCCGAGCCGCTCCGAGACGCGGGTGGTGACGAAGGCGAGCCAGTCGCCGGATGCCGTGGGGAAGACGATGTTGTCGGTCACCCGACGAGCCTACGCGTCAGCGGCCGCCGACAGAGAGCTGGTCGGCGAGAGGTCGGCGGCGGATGCCGATCAGCGCAGCAGACCGAGGTGAGCGAGCGCTTGGCGCAGCAGTGTGCCGCGGCCGCCCTCCATCTCGGCCGAGACGGTGTCGGACGCCGCCTCCTCGGGCGAGAACCAGGTGACCTCCAGCGCATCCTGACGGGGTTCGCAGGTGCCGGTGACCGGGACGACGAAGACGAGCGAGACGGCATGCTGCCGGTCGTCGTGGAAGGCGCTCACTCCCGGGATGGGGAAGTACTCGGCCACGGCGAACGGCGTCGGCGACACCGGCAGCAGCGGGAACGCCATCGGGCCGAGATCGTTCTCGATGTGCCGGAAGAGTGCATCGCGCACGGTCTCGCCGTAGCGCACCCGGCCCGACACCAGCGTGCGGGTGATCTCACCGAGCGGCGTGGAGCGCAGCAGCACCCCGATCGAGGTGACCTGTCCCGAGCCGTCGGTGATGACCGGAACGGCCTCGACGTAGAGCATGGGCAGACGCCGCCGGGCCTGTTCCAGTTCGATGTCCGTCAGCCAGGCCGGATTGGCATTCGCAGACGGCTCGTCGTCGAACCCGAAGCCGTCGTCGGGGTCAGGGTCTGGAGTGCGCACCGCCATGTGTCTGTTCTACCAGGCGATGACGACATCGACCTGCCCTGGCACCAGCCCGTGAGCGCGCAGCAGGCAAGATGGAGGAATGGACGACGTGCTGACGATCGACGACGGCCTGACCCGCTGGACTCCCGGTGAGCGCACAGGCCTTCCGCTGCTGGTGCTGCTGCACGGCTACGGCGCCGACGAGAACGACCTGTTCGGGCTGGCCGCCTACCTGCCGGACGGCATCGCCGTGGCATCCGTCGCCGCTCCGCTCGCCCCGCCGTGGCCGATGCCCGGCCGCTCCTGGTACGCGATCGACTCGCTGAGCTCCCGGGATGCCTCGGGCATCACGCTCGCCGCGGAGGCGCTGCTGCGCTGGCTCGACGCGGCTGTCGGCGATGCACCCTCCGTGGCCCTGCTGGGCTTCTCGCAGGGTGCTGCGGTGTCGCTGCAGGCACTGCGGCTCGCCCCGGAGCGGATCGACGCGGTCGTGGCGCTGAGCGGCTATGCGGCGCTCGGCGAGCTGCCGAACGATGCCGTGCTGCAGGAGCAGAAGCCGCCGGTGTTCTGGGGACGCGGCAATCGGGATGATGTGATCCCTCCGAACCTGATCGACCACACGGCGCAATGGCTGCCGGGCCACTCCGAGCTGTCCGGACGCGTGTATCCCGGGCTGACGCATTCGATCTCCGAGCAGGAGCTGGCCGATGTGAACGTGTTCCTGTCGCAGTGGAAAGACGGCATCGCCGATTGAGCGTCACCGGCTGAGGATCAGCCGATCCCGGAGCACCACGGTACGGCGGGAACGGATGCCGAGCATCCCCGCACGACGGATATCGCGACACGCCCGGGTTGCGCGATCCACCGCACTGCGGATAGGGTCTCAGGGTTCTGTCCGCCGTGTCTGGAAGTCCCTTGATCTGAATCGTCGCCTCTCCGCGTTCTCATCCACGCGCTGATCCGACGACCTCACTTCGGCTCGCCCGAGCTCGTTCAGGGCAGGTCCTGCTCCACCGGCATCCGGTCATCCTCCGTCCTTCGTGACGTGACCCGCCGCGAGACTCAGGCACCGCGGCCGTCGGCATCCGCGCACCCGCACACTCCGGGAGTCGCCCATGTCAACACCGACCACTTTCACCACCGCCACCATCACACTCGACCGGCTGACCTTCACCTGGCCGGACGGATCGGTCGCGCTCGACGCCGTCTCCGGCTCGTTCGGATCCGGCCGCACCGGGCTCGTCGGGCGCAACGGCGCCGGAAAATCCACGCTGCTGCGTCTGATCGCCGGTGAGCTCGCGCCCACATCGGGCCTGATCATCCGCACCGACGACGTCGCGTACCTGCCGCAGCGCCTCACACTCGACACCGACCGTCGCGTCGCCGACCTGCTCGGCGTCGCGGGGCCTCTCGACGCCGTCCGCGCCATCGCCGCGGGAGACGTCGACCCGGCGCACTTCGACGCCGTCGGCGACGACTGGGACATCGAGGCCAGGGCCGAGGCCTCGCTCGCCGAGGCGGGGCTCGATCCTTCGTTCCTCGATCGCACGGTCGGCGAGCTGTCCGGCGGCGAATCCGTGCTGGTGGCGATCGCCGGCATCCGTCTGCGCCGCGCACCGATCACCCTGCTCGATGAGCCGACCAACAATCTCGATCGCGAGGCGCGGGCGCGCCTGGCCGAGATGGTCCGCAGCTGGCGGGGAGCTCTGATCGTGGTCAGTCACGACATCGCACTGCTGGAGCTGATGGACGACACCGCCGAGCTGTACGGCAGCAGCCTGAGCGTGTTCGGGGGCCCGTACTCGCAGTGGCGGGCGTGGCTGGATGCCGAGCAGGAGGCCGCCCGGCAGGACGAGCGCGACGCGAAGCGAGCGCTGAAGAAGGAGAGGCGCCAGCGCATCGAGGCCGAGACGAAGCTCGCCACTCGCGCCAAGATGGGGCGCAAGGCGTTTGAGGAGAAGCGGGTGCCGAAGATCGTCGCCAACGGACGCAAGATGGCCGCGCAGGTCTCGGCAGGAAAACTGCGCACCGAGGTGGAGGAGAAGGAGGATGCCGCACGGCAGGCGCTGGACGCCGCCGGTCACCGCGTGCGCGACGATGACAGCATGAGGATCGAGCTGCCCGACCCGGGTGTGTCATCGTCACGCCGAATCGTGACGATCGGGGACGGCGAGCGCTCGTGGATGGTGCAGGGGCCGGAGCGGGTCGCGCTGATCGGCCGCAACGGGGTCGGCAAGACCACCCTGCTACGGCGGCTGGTGACGGCTTCCGTGCACGACTCCGGCGTGCAGGACTCCGGTGTGCACGACTCCGGTGTGCACACCGACCGGATCGGCTACCTCTCTCAGCGCGTGGACGGGCTCGACGAGAACGCCTCGGTGGTGGCGAGCATCGCCTCCGCCGCACCGCACGTGCCCGACAAAGAGCTGCGCAACCGGCTCGCCCGGTTCCTGATCCGAGGAGACGATGAACCGCCCGGTCAGCGCGCTCTCCGGAGGAGCGGTTCCGCGTCGCGCTGGCCAGGCTGCTGCTCGCGGATCCTGCTCCGCATCTCGTGGTGCTGGACGAGCCGACCAACAACCTCGATCTCGACACGGTCGATCAGCTGGTCCAGGCGCTGCGCGCGTATCGCGGAGCGGTGCTCGTCGTCAGCCACGACGACGTGTTCCTGGAACGCCTCGGACTCGACCTCACCCTCGAGCTGAGTGCAGAGGGCCGCCTGTCCGAGGTCGGGTGACGCCTCCGATCTCGGGGTCCGCTGCGAGCGCGGCGTATTCGGCCGGGCGCACTTCCGACATTGTCGAGAGGCGATGCCCGCGCACCTCAGCTGAGCCGGTCGAGCCACGGATGCCGGGGCAGTGTCTGCTCGAGGACACCCGCCAGCCACTCCCTGCGCCGCGCGTCGAGGAACGGCAGGGTCGCGTCGAAATCGGCCCGATCCTTCTCCCGCAGCCCCTTCGCCTTGTACAGCAGCTGGATCTCGGGCTGCAGGTAGCGGATGCCGTCCCGCTCCCAGAGCGCTCGGCGCATCGGCATCCGGATGCTGGTGTCCCGTTTGTACTGCCACTCCTGGCGGGTTCCTGGCCCCAGCAGGATGTCGTACTCCCAGGGTTCTGCGGCGCTGCGGCGCGCCCAGAGCTGCCCGCATCCCTCCAGCAGGTCGGCGGGGTCGTCGGATGCGACCGGCTTCAGCGCGCCCGACGAGGCGCCCCACAGGTCCAGACGCCCCTTCACGTGCGCACGCAGCAGCGGCAGCTCATCGCGCAGGATGCCGGGATCGATGTCCTCGTGATGACGTTCGATGCCTGTGAAGGCCTGCAGCGACCACCCGCCCGCGACCCACCAGACGCCCGGGTAGTCGTCGAAGAGGTCGCGGACGTCGTCCGGAGTGCGAGGTTCCCATCGTCCGTACAGCCGCTCGAACTCCGCGTCGTCCATCACACCACGCTATCCGGACGTGGGATGCGCCGCACCGGCGGCGAGGGAGTCCCGGTGTCGGCGGCCTGCCGCATGATGGAGGGATGGGCGATGTGCTCGACCGCTTCACTCCCGCGACCCAGGACTGGTTCCGCGGGGCGTTCGACGCGCCCACCCCGGCCCAGGCCGGCGCGTGGGAAGCGATCTCGGCGGCGCGCAACGCCCTGGTCGTCGCTCCGACCGGATCCGGCAAGACGCTCTCGGCGTTCCTGTGGGCGATCGACAGCGTGTTCCGCGAGCAGGCCCAGAGGCAGACGGCGGATGCCGGCGATGACGCCCCGCCGCGCACCCGCGTCCTCTACATCTCACCGCTGAAGGCTCTGGGCGTCGACGTCGAGCGCAACCTGCGCTCGCCCCTGATCGGCATCGGCCAGTCCGCGCGGCGCCTCGGTCTGAACCCGCCGCAGATCACGGTCGGAGTGCGCTCGGGCGACACGACCGCGGGCGACCGGCGCAGGCTGGTCAGCAATCCGCCCGACATCCTCATCACCACTCCCGAGTCGCTGTACCTCATGCTCACCAGCCGTGCCGGCGAGACGCTGCGCGGGGTGCACACGGTGATCATCGATGAGGTGCACGCGGTCGCGGCCACCAAGCGCGGCGCGCACCTCGCGGTCAGCCTGGAACGGCTGGACGCGCTGCGCGCCGCACATGGGAGCCAGCAGCCAGCGCAGCGCATCGGCCTGTCGGCGACGGTGCGTCCGATCGACGAGGTCGCGCGGTTCCTCGGTGGTTCGGCACCGGTCGAGATCGTTGCGCCGCGCGCGGTGAAGACCTTCGAACTGGGTGTGATCGTCCCCATCGACGACATGCGCAATCCTCCTCCGCCACCGGGCGCGCCATCGCCGACGGATGCCGCCGAGGCCGAGTACACCGAAGTCACCGGCTCGGTGTGGCCGCACGTCGAGGAGGCGATCGTCGACAAGGTGCTCCAGAACCAGTCCACGATCGTGTTCGCCAACTCGCGCAGACTGGCCGAGCGGCTCACCGGCAGGCTCAACGAGATCTACGAAGCCCGATCGTCGGGCGAGCACAGCGAGACGAGTCGGACGGACGCCGATCCCGTGCTCGCGAAGGCCCACCACGGGTCGGTCTCGAAGGAGCAGCGCGCCATCGTCGAAGAGGAGCTGAAGTCCGGCATCCTGCGCTGCGTGGTCGCCACCAGCAGCCTGGAGCTCGGCATCGACATGGGCGCGGTCGATCTGGTGATCCAGGTGGAGGCGCCGCCGTCTGCGGCATCCGGTCTGCAGCGGGTCGGCCGTGCGGGGCACCAGGTCGGCGAGATCAGCCGGGCCTCGCTGTTCCCGAAACATCGCGGCGACGTGCTGCACACCGCCATCGTCACCGAGCGGATGCTGAAGGGTCAGATCGAGGCGATCTCCGTGCCCCGCAACCCGCTGGACATCCTCGCCCAGCAGACCGTCGCGGCCTGCGCGCTGGATCCGATCTCGGTGGAGGACTGGTACGAGACCGTGCGCCGCAGCGCTCCCTTCCAGACCCTGCCCCGCTCCGCGTACGAGGCGACACTGGATCTGCTGGCCGGAAAGTACCCCTCTGATGAGTTCGCCGAGCTGCGGCCACGGCTGGTGTGGGATCGGGATGCCGGCACCCTCACCGGGCGCCCAGGGGCTCAGCGCATCGCGGTGACCAGCGGTGGCACGATCCCCGACCGCGGACTGTTCGGGGTCTTCGTCGCGGGTGAGAGCACGGGCGCGCGGGTCGGCGAGCTCGATGAGGAGATGGTCTACGAATCGCGCGTGGGCGACGTGTTCACCCTCGGGACCACGAGCTGGCGGATCGCCGAGATCACCCACGACCGCGTCAATGTGATCCCCGCTTACGGGCAGCCCGGAAAGGTGCCGTTCTGGCACGGCGACGGCATCGGCAGGCCGTTCGAGCTGGGCGAGGCCCTGGGCCGCTTCTCGCGCGAGGTCTCCACCGCGACACCGGCCAAGGCGCAGCAGCGGCTGATCGATGCGGGGCTCGACGAGCGGGCCCGCGACAACCTGATCGGCCACCTCACCGAGCAGCGCGAGGCGACGGGAACGCTGCCGACCGACCGCACGCTCACCGTGGAGCGGGGGCACGACGAGGTCGGCGACTGGCGGGTCATCCTGCATTCCCCATACGGCATGAAGGTGCACGCGCCCTGGGCGCTGGCCGTCAACGCGCGGATCCGCGAGCGGCTGGGGGTGGAGGGCTCGGCGGTCGCGAGCGACGACGGCATCATCGTGCGCATCCCGGATGCCGATGCCGAGCCGCCCGGCGCCGAGCTGTTCGTGTTCGACGCCGATGAGCTGGAGCAGATCGTCACCGCCGAGGTCGGCGGGTCGGCGCTGTTCGCCTCGCGCTTCCGCGAGTGCGCGGCCCGTGCGCTGCTGATGCCGAGGATGAACCCGAACAAGCGCACACCGCTGTGGCAGCAGCGCCAGCGCTCGGCCCAGCTGCTGGAGGTCGCTCGCCGGCATCCGACCTTCCCGGTCATCCTGGAGACCCTGCGCGAGGTGCTGCAGGACGTCTACGATCTGCCGTCGCTGCGCCGGCTCATCACCGACGTCGCCGAGCGCCGCATCCGCCTGGTCGAGACCGAGCCCGCACAGCCGTCTCCGTATGCCCGCGATCTGCTGTTCGGCTACGTCGGCGCGTTCATGTACGAGGGCGACTCGCCACTGGCCGAGCGGCGTGCGGCGGCCCTCTCGGTCGACCCGTCCCTGCTGGGCGAGCTGCTGGGCACCGTCGAGATGCGCGAGCTGCTCGACCCCGATGTGATCGTGCAGTTCGAGCGCGAGGCGCAGCGGCTCGATCCGCAGCGCCGTGCACGAGGTCTGGAGGGCGTCGCGGATCTGCTGCGGATGCTGGGCCCGATGGATGCCGCCGACGTCGCCGAGCGGCTGGAGAACGCCGACGATCCGACCACTTCAGCGCGCCGGGAGCAGGCATCCGCTCTCCTCTCCGAACTCGTCACCGCCCGTCGCGCCATCGCCGTCACGATCGCCGGGCATGCGCGCTTCGCCGTGATCGAGGATGCCGGGCGGCTGCGCGACGCCCTCGGCGCGGCGCTGCCCACCGGAATCCCGGTCGCTTTCCTGGAGCCCGTCGCCGACCCGCTCGGCGACCTGGTCTCGCGGCACGCCCGCACGCACGGTCCCTTCACGACGGATGCCGTGGCCGCACGCCTGGGCATCGGCGCAGCCGTGGCCCGGCACACCCTGCAGCGGCTGGAATCCGCCGGACGGCTGACCAGCGGGTACTTCCTGCCGGCCGCCGACGCCGACCCCGGCGGGGCGAAGGAGTGGTGCGACGCCGAGGTGCTGCGCCGGCTGCGGATGCGGTCGCTGGCGGCGATCCGGGGCAGTGTCGAGCCGGTCAGCCCACGGGCCTATGCGCGGTTCCTGCCCGACTGGCAGCACCTCGCCCGTCCGCTGGAGGGCGTCGACGGCGTGCTGAGCGTGATCGAGCAGTTCGCCGGTGTGCCGATCCCGGCCAGCGCCTGGGAGTCCCTCGTGCTGCCTGGGCGCGTGCGCGACTATGCCCCGTCGCTGCTGGACGAGCTCACCGCCTCCGGCGAGGTCGTCTGGGCGGGGCACGGCTCCCTGCCCGGGCGCGACGGCTGGGTGTCGCTGCATCCGGCAGACCTCGCTCCGTTCACACTGCCCGTCCCCGAGGAGGCTCCGGCCGCGGGCTCCCTCGAGGAGAGAGTGCTCGACTCGCTGCGACTGAGCGGCGCCTCCTTCGCGAGTGCAGTGAAGGCGATGACGGATGCCGAGAATGAACAGTCCGTGCTCGATGCCCTGTGGACGCTCACCTGGCAGGGGCACGTGACGAACGACACGTTCTCACCGGTGCGGGCGCTGCTCGCCGGAGGCTCGCAGGCGCACAAGACCACCCGGCGCGCGCCGCGCACCCGCACCTACCGCGGCATCTCGCTGGCGAGGCCGGACGCACGACCGTCATCGGTCGGGTTCGGCGGGCGCTGGGCGGTGCTGCCGGAGACCGATCCGGATGCCGCGCGTCGCGCCACGGTCACCGCCGGGCTTCTGCTCGACCGCTACGGGGTCGTGACCCGCGGCGCCGTGCAGGCCGAAGGCATCCCCGGCGGGTTCGCCCAGGTCTATCGGGTACTCGCCGGCTTCGAGGAGGCCGGGCACTGCCGCCGCGGCTACGTGATCGAGAAGCTCGGCGCGGCGCAGTTCGCGGCATCCACGACCGTCGACCGGCTGCGCACCTTCGCGGGACTGGCCGATCCTCCCCCGCGCCGGGCTGTCACTCTCGCGGCCACCGATCCCGCGAACCCCTACGGTGCGGCGCTCGGCTGGCCCCGGCTCGATGAGGTCTCGCACCGGCCGGGGCGCAAGGCCGGCGGCCTGGTTGTGCTCGTCGACGGTGCGCTCGTGCTGTACCTGGAGCGCGGCGGTCGCACGGTGCTCGCCTTCGACGACGATCCCGAGGTGCTGCGGGTCGCCGCATCCGATCTCGTCACCACCTCCCGCGCCCGAAAGCTGGAGACCCTCACGGTGGAGAAGATCAACGGCGCCGGGGTCTACGGCACGCCCTTCGCCCTGGCCCTCCAGGAGGCCGGCTTCGTGCCCACCCCGCGCGGCTATGCCCTGCGCAGAGTCGTGTGAGCAGTCCGCCTCAGGGCGAAGTGCCACCATGTTCGGCGTAGCGGAGAGTGATCCGGCCATCGTGGCCAGTTCTCCCATGACTCACACCGTCTCACTTTTGATACAGGTGCGGGAGCGCCTCGACACCCCGCCCACGGGGATTCCTTGAGGCGACCTGCCATAGTCTGGCCATCATGATCAGTGAGCTGCTCACCGGCATCCGGTTTCTGGGGCGCGGCTTCGGCTACTGGAAGCGGATGCCGGGGCTGATGCTGCGGGGGCTCATCCCGGGGCTGATCGCGCTGATGATCCTGGCTGCGGCGATCATCCCGCTGCTGCTCTCGCTCGGGTCGATCACTGCCTGGCTCACCCCGTTCGCGGATTCCTGGGATCCGGGATGGGAGACCGCGCTTCGGATCGCGGTGGGCGTGGTGATCGTCATCGGCTCGCTCGTACTGGCCAGCGTGGTGTTCACCGCGCTCACGCTGCTGATCGGCGACCCGTTCTATCAGCGCATCTGGCGGGCAGTCGAGCTGGACTTGGGCGGAGACGTTCCCGAAGGCGACGGCGGGCTGCGCGTGGCGCTCGGCGAGAGCATCCGTCTGGTCGCGCTGGGCATCCTGGTCGCGATCCTCGCGCTGGCCGTCGGACTGGTACCGGGCATCGGTGCGCCCGTCGCCGCAGTGGTCAGCGTGCTGCTCACCGGGCGGCTCCTCGCCCGCGAGCTCACCGGCCGTGCGCTGAACGCGCGCGACGTCCCCAGCCGCGAGCGCTCCCGCCTGCTCGCAACGCGCCGCTCCCGCCTGCTGGGTTTCGGCGTCGCGACGCAGCTGTGCTTCATGGTGCCCCTCGGCGCCGTGTTCATCATGCCCACCGCCGTCGCCGGCGCCACCCTGCTCGCCCGCGAGCTGCTCGCCGATCCCCCTCCCCCGCGAACCGCACATGCCTGAGGGCGACACCGTCTTCCAGACCTCGCGCCGCCTCGATGAGGCGCTGCGGGGGCAGGTCGTCACGCGATTCGACCTGCGCGTCCCCCGCGCCGCAACCGTCGATCTGACCGGCGAGACGGTGCGCGAGGTCGCACCGCGCGGCAAGCACATCCTGATGCGCATCGGCGAGCACACGCTGCATTCCCATCTGCGCATGGACGGTTCCTGGCGACTGCACCGGCCCGGCGAGAAGTGGCGGCATCCGGCTTTCAAGGTTCGCGCGATCGTCGGCACGGCAACCCGGGAGGCCGTCGGCGTCGACCTCGCCGAGGTGAAGGTCGTCGCCACCCGCGACGAGCAGGAGCTGGTCGGCCACCTCGGACCCGATCCGCTCGCCGAGGACTGGGATGCCGGGGAGGCCGTCCGGCGTCTGAGCATCGACACCCGCAGCATCCATGTCGCCCTGCTCGACCAGCGCAACGTCGCCGGTTTCGGCAACGAGTACGCCGCAGAGCTACTGTTCCTGCGCGGAATCCTTCCCGAGACGCCGGTGACGGATGTCGACGTCGCTATGCTCCTCGACCTCGGGGTCCGCACGATCCGCGCCAACCGCGATCGCGTCGATCGCACGTTCACCGGCCACGCCCGGCGCGGCGCGACGGACTGGGTGTACGGCCGCGCGGGACGCCCCTGCCGTCGATGCGGAACGCTGATCCGCCGCGGCGAACTGGGCGCCGACGCCACCCGCGAGCGCGTCACATTCTGGTGTCCGAACTGCCAGCACTGACCTTCACCCCGACCGGGGAATGAATTTTCACCGTCTGTGGTTGTAGTTATATCCGAACGTATCCGGACACGGGAGGGATCGTGGGCAAGAACTACATCGACATCGAGGACGAGCGGGGCGGAACGCTGCGGTATCGCAAGCACGCCAACGGCCGTGGCCTCGTCGCGCACGGCGCGAAGGTGAACCCCAAGGCGCTCATCGAAGCCGGGGCCTATGTCGAACCCGGGGCGAAGATCGGCGCCGGGGCGAGGATCGTCCGCGGCGCATGGGTCGAATCGGATGCTGTGATCGGCGAGAACGCGTACATCGACGCGCACGCGCATGTCGGGCAGGGCGCGGTGATCGGCGCAGACGCTCACATCGGCGTGCGCACCGAGGTCGGAGCGGGGGCCCGCATCGCCCGGGGCGCGCGTATCGGCGACGACGAGACCGTCGCTGCGGGACTGCGCATCACCACCGACCGGAAAGGGCTCTGGCTGGCGGCCTGAACGTCCGATCCGGGAGCACGCCTGACCTCAACCCCCGTCTATCTGGCGTGCGTGCACGCACGGACCGGCGTGTCGCGTGCATCAGCGCCATATAGACGGGGTTGCGGGGGTCAGAGCAGGCGACGCTCCGATGCCCATACCGTGAGCTCGTGCCGGGAGGAGAGCTGCAGTTTGCGCAGCACTGCCGAGACATGCGTCTCCACGGTCTTGATCGAGATGAACAGCTCGGCGGCGACCTCCTTGTAGGCGTAGCCGCGAGCGATCAGGCGCATGACCTCCTGCTCGCGCGCCGAGAGCCGGTCGAGTTCGTCGTCCACCGCAGCGGTCTCGCCGGCGACCGCGCCGAACGCGTCCAGCACGAAGCCGGCCAGTCGCGGTGAGAACACGGCATCGCCCTCGGCGACCGCCTGCACCGCCTTCGAGACCTCGATGCCCGACGAGCCCTTGGTGATGTATCCGCGGGCGCCTGCCCGGATCACCCGCACGACATCCTCCGCGGCATCCGAGACGCTCAGCGCCAGGAATCGCACGCCGGTGGGAGCACTGCCCCGGATGACGGCTTCACCGCCGGCGGCCTCCGGACCAGTGGACGGGCCACCGGGCAGATGCACGTCGAGCAGTACGACGTCGGGCTGCGTCTCGCCGATCACCCGGATCGCTGAGGGAACGTCGGCCGCCTCGCCCACGACCTCGACGGCCGTGTCGAGGTCGGCGCGCAGGCCCGACCGGAAGATCGAGTGATCGTCGACGATCACGACACGGATGCCGTCAGTCATGGTTCTCTCCCGCTGCTCCGATGATCCGCAGATGCACCTCAGTGCCGTTCTCGTCGCTGCGCACGCTCGCCGACCCGCCGGCTCGCCGCATCCGTCCGATGATCGACTGGCGCACGCCGAGCCGGTCGTCGGCCACCTCGTCGAGGTCGAAGCCGGGTCCGCGGTCGCGGACGAACACGTCGACGCCGGATGCCGATCCCTCGATGTACACCGAGACCTCGTCGCCGGCATGGCGCGCGGCGTTCAGCATCGCCTCGCGCGCTGCGGCAGCCAGTTCCCCACTGGCACGCTCGGTGGACAGTCCCGCCGAGACGACGTCGATGCGCACGGGATAGTCCAGCTCCAGGGCGCCGGCGTAGTCGCGCAGGTCGGTGGCCAGATCGCTGTCGGCCGGGGCGTCGCCGTCGTACAGCCAGGCCCGCAGCTCCCGCTCCTGCGCGCGGGCGAGACGCGCAGCCTCGCTCGAGGCGCCGGCCCGGTTCTGGATCAGGGCGAGCGTCTGCAGCACCGAGTCGTGCAGGTGCGCGGCCATCTCGCTGCGCTGCTCCTCACGGATGCGGCGCACCCGCTCACCCGCCAGCTCGTGCCAGCGGTGCACGAGCGCCGAGGCGAACATCGCCAGCAGACCCGCGAACGGCACGAACACGAACCCCGGGTTGTGCGCGAGCATCACGATCTGCACCACGAGCAGGAGCACCGAGACCCCTCGCACGACGGCGGCATGACGCGGCCCGCGTGCCGGGTCGCCGCGGTCGATGAGGTCCGCCCACAGTGCAGCGGCGACGAGAACAGCCACGATGCCGAGCAGCGCGACGATCGAGAGACGCGCGGACGTGTAGCTGTAGGCGAATCCGTCCAGCAGCGGGATGCTGATGATGTACCCGCTCCCCAACTGCGGAAGCACGACCAGCTCCAGCAGCACTGCGACGGAGAGCAGGATCCACGCCACCGGTGCCCGGCGCGACGGCGCAGACTCTCCCCGCTCCCACGGCGTGAACGCCCAGCACCAGGCGTACAGCAGGACGCCCGCTCCGCCGAGCACCGTGAGGGCGATGAACAGCATCCGCACCTGCCAGACCTGTGCGCCGAGATGGCGGGCCAGACCTGCAGCAGTTCCGGAGATCAGGCATTCGCGCACGCGCGACAGCACCGGTCGCGGCGGCAGGGCCGCGCCCGGAGGGCGAACCGCGGTCGCTGACGGATGCGACAGGGAAGAGGACATGACGCCATCCAACCACCCGCCCCGGGCGATCCGGGGCGGGGAGGGCGAGGTTCAGGGTCGAGTCAGGGGATCACCCCATGGCGGCACTGGTCCGCGCACCGGAATGATCGAAGCATGACCTTCCCGACCGCTCCGCCGTCCGCCGAGACAGCGCGCCCCGAGCCGCCGCACCGTTCCGATCGCTTCTACGCGTGGGTCGCCGGTCTCGGAATCGCCCGCTCCGATGGGTGGATCGGCGGGGTCGCCGCCGGCATCGCCTCGCGGCTGCGCATCGACCCGCTGATCGTGCGCGGCGTGCTGGTGGTGGCGGCACTGTGCGGACTGCCGATGATCCTCGTCTACGCGCTGGCGTGGGCGCTGCTGCCCGATCCGGAGGGGCGCATCCACCTGCGGGAGCTGTTCCGCGGGCGCTTCCAGCCCGCACAGCTGGGGATCCTCGCCGGCCTGATCGTCGGGCTGTCCACCATGTCGCCGCCGGCGACGCTGTTCCTCGTCGCGCGCATCCTCAACCCCTACGCCTACCCGTCGTACGGGATCAGTGCGTTCGGGGTCTTCCTGTTCGTCATCGGGCTGGTGCTGGTCGGCATCCTGCTCGTCCTGATCGTGCGCGCCGCGCGCCGCACTCCCGGGGTGAGGTGACCGACCCGCGCATGGCTTCCGCGGTCGCACCTCCCCGTTCCCCTCCGCTCCGGCCGGCTATTCGGGCGCCGCCGTCGATGCGGAGACACGAGAGGAGGATGCCGCCGCGGAGGGCGCGATACCGGCATCCTCCCTCCCCTCGGCGCCCCCACCGCCGACGCTGCCGCGCTGGAGGCCTGGCGTGCGCAGCACGCTGCCTGGCAGGAGCAGGATCAGGCCTGGCGGCGGCAGCAGCAGGATGCCGAGCGCGCGGCGCGCGATCAAGCACGCCGGGAGCGGCAGACGATGGCCGCCGAGTTCGCCGCCGAGGCCGCCGAACGGCGCCGCATCCGCCGTGCGTCGAACCCGCGTGCGAGCTTCGCCTACGTGGCCACCGCGATCGGCCTGGCCGTAGTCGCCGGCGCCGTCGTGTGGCTGCTGTCGCAGAACCCGGATGTCGTGACCGCAGGGCTGGCGCTGTTCTCGGCCGCGCTCGTGCTGGCTCTGGGCATGGTGGTCGCCGGCGTGGCACGCCGGCGCAGCGGCTTCCTGGCGTTCGTCACCGTGATCGCGCTGGTCGCCGCACTGATCACCGGCGGAGCCGCCACGCTGGGAGATGTGCGGTTCGGGAGCACCAGCGTATGGAATTCAGAAGGCAGCAACTCGATCCGACAGCCGTTCGGGACCACCATGATCCAGCTCCAGAATCTGCCGAGCTTGGCCTCGCCTCCGGTGACAGTTCACAAGGGATCCGGATACACGGAGATCTATGTGGGTGACGGCGTGAAGCTGCAGCTGACCGCGACCGTGCGCGACGTCAGAGTGCAATGGCAACGAATCGACCTCAGTGCCGATGGCGACACCATCGGCACTGAAGATGGCTCGTACTCCGGCTCACGACAGGCCGACGGCAGCACGGTCTACCGCGAGACGGTCACGACACCACTCGACCCGAATCGTCCAGCTGATGATCCTGATGTCCCACAGACCGTCGTCTCGGTGCCCGTCACCATCGACCAGGACTCCGGACAGATCCGCGTCCTCTACTTGACCCGTCCCGACCAGGAGAAGCCAGAATGAACGCCGAGCCCACCACGCCGCTGCCGGACTCGGCCGAGACGCTCCCGCTCCCGGATGCGTCGGCGCCCGCCGACGGCACGACTGCGTTCAGTGCGGATGCCGAGCTGCCCGCATCCGCGCCCCTGCCTCGCACCCGCTGGGCGGCGATCGTCTGGGGTGTGTGCTTCGCCGGGATCGCCTGGGCGGGGATCTGGATGCTCGGCAGTGCAGACCGCCGGGACGGGGTCGCGGATGCCTTCGCTTCGCTCACGCCGGGTACCATCACCGCCCTCGTGCTGCTGACGATCGGTGTGCTGGTGCTCATCACCGGTCTGGTCGGCCTGATCCGACACGCCCAGCGGCGACTCACGACGCGCGTCTGATCGGAGGCGCCGAGTCCATTCTCAAGCCCAACCTCTTCTAAAAGAAGTTACGATTGCAGATAGAAGCACTGAGTTCTCAGCGCACGGCGTTCTTCTTGCAGAGGGTTCATCATGGACATCACCGCACGGGCCTCGAGCATCGGCACCCTCTCCGACGACACCCGCCGGGCGCTGTACGAGCACGTCTCGGCCCAACCCGAGCCCGTCAGCCGTGAGGCCGCGGCGAGCGCCGTCGGCGTCTCCCCGAACATGGCGCGCTTCCACCTGGACAAGCTGGTCGACGCCGGGCTGCTGCAGACCGAGTTCCGGCGGCTGACCGGACGCACCGGCCCCGGGGCGGGGCGACCGTCCAAGCTGTACCGCCGCTCCGACGGCACGATCTCGGTGTCGCTGCCGGAGCGCCGGTACGACCTGGTCGGGCACCTGCTCGCCGGCGCGATCGAGCGTGCCGCCGAAGGCGCCGATCTGAACGCCTCCGTCGCCGAGGTCGCGCACGATGAGGGGCTGCGCATCGCGGCATCCGGGCCCGAACCCGATGATCCTGCCGACGATCTCGAGCGCGTGTCCGCTGTGCTCGCCGCCCAGGGGTTCGAACCGCGTGAGCAGGACGGTGCGCTCACGCTCGCGAACTGCCCCTTCGACTCGCTCGCCCGCGAGCACACCGAGCTGGTCTGCTCGGCGAACCTCGCGCTGATCGGCGGCGTCCTGGAGGGGATGCACTGCCCGCACCTGCGCGCGCACGGAGAGCCGCACGTCGGGCAGTGCTGCGTGGCGATCCGTCGCGCGCAGTGATCTCGGCATCCGCGGTCTACGCTGATGCGATGAGAAACGACCGGCGCCGCCCCGCGCGGCCGCGCCCCGGCAAGCCGGCATCGAAGAAGGCGGCACCGAAGAAAGCAGCTCCGAAGAGGCAGTCGACCGCGAAGCCCGTTGCGAGGACCCCGAAGCAGCAGCGTCCCGCGCCGGAGCAGCCGCGCACGCTTCGCCTCGGGCTGGTGCCAGGGACGACGCCGGGCAGGTGGATCGACACCTGGAAGCAGCGGATGCCGCACGTCGAGCTCGAACTCGTTCCACTGACGTTCGCCGGGCAGCGCGAGCGTCTCAGCGAGGTGGATCTCGCGCTCATCCGCCTTCCCCTGGAACGCACCGACGAGCTGCACGTCATCCCGCTCTACGACGAGGTGCCGGTGGTGGTGGCATCCCGCGAATCGCATCTGCTGGCCGCCGAGCAGCTCACCGCCGACGATCTCGCCGGTGAGGTGCTGATCACCCCGGCCGACGACGTGCTCGGCCCGCTCGATCTGCCCACGATCACACCGTCGTTCCCGATGCTCGCCACCACCAGGGACGCGGTGGAGACGGTGGCATCCGGCGTCGGCATCCTGGTGGTGCCGATGTCGCTGGCCCGGCTGCACCAGCGCAAGGATGCCGACTATCGGCCACTGCAGGGCGGCCCCGCCTCGACGGTCGCACTGGCCTGGCCGCGCGAGGCGACCACGCCCGATGTCGAGGCCTTCGTCGGCATCGTGCGCGGCCGCACCCCGAACTCCTCCCGCTGAAAGCCCGTCTATTTGTGCCGAACGCGGCCGATTCCGAGGGGACCGCCCGCATTTGGCACAAATAGACGGGCTTGGGGGTGGGGTGGGGGTCAGGCGGCGGGGGCCAGGGATGCGGCCAGGGCGGCGACCTGGAGGGCGCCATCGGACGCGTCCACGCGCACCTGGCCGCCGTCTGCCAGCGAGCCAGCGACGAGCAGGTCGGCGATGCGATCGTCGACCTCGCGCTGGATCAGGCGACGCAGCGGACGCGCACCGTACTCCGGCTCGTAGCCATGCTCGCCGAGCCACTCCACCGCGGCATCCGTCGCCTCGAACGCGATCTCACGATCCGCCAGCCGCTTCGCCGTCGCCTCGAGCATCAGCCGCACGATGCGGCCCAGCTCCTCGCGCGAGAGCTTCTGGAAGATCACGATCTCGTCGATGCGGTTCAGGAACTCCGGACGCATCGCCTCGCGAAGCTTGCCCATCACCCGCGCCCGCAGGTCCTCCTGCGAGGCGAATCCGGATGCCGACGCATCCTGCGAGGCCACGAACCCGAGCGCGCCCGAGCGCGACGCCAGGAACTCCGATCCGATGTTCGAGGTCATCACGACCACGGTGTTGCGGAAGTCGACCGTGCGCCCCTGACCATCGGTGAGCCGACCATCGTCGAGCACCTGCAGCAGCAGGTTGAACACGTCGGGGTGCGCCTTCTCGATCTCGTCGAACAGCACGATCGAGTACGGGTTGCGCCGCACGCGCTCGGTGAGCTGACCGGCCTCGTCATAGCCGACGTATCCCGGAGGGGCGCCGACCAGGCGCGACACCGTGTGCCGCTCGCCGAACTCGCTCATGTCGAATCGGATCACGGCGGTCTCGTCGTCGAAGAGACGGTCTGCGAGGGCCTTGGCCAGCTCGGTCTTGCCGACACCGGTCGGCCCGAGGAACAGGAACGAGCCCACCGGCCGGCGCGCGTCGCCCATGCCGGTGCGGCTGCGACGGACCGCGCGGGCCACGGCCGCGACCGCATCGTCCTGACCGATCACCCGGGAGTGCAGGTCGGCCTCCAGGCCGCCCAGACGCTCGCGCTCGGTCTCGGTCAGACGGCTGACCGGGATCCCGGTGGCGCGCGAGATCACCGCAGCGATCTGCGCCTCGTCGACGACGGCGTCCGCCGAGGCGGGCGCTCCCGCCTGGTCGATCCGCGCCTGCACGGCGAGGATCTCGTCTCGCACGCGAGAAGCCTCCTCGTAGTGCTCCGCGCTGACGGCGGCATTCTTCTGCGCCTCCAGCTCGGCCAGCTGCGCCAGCAGCGCATCGACATCGGCGGTGGCGCCCAGCTGCAGGCGCAGCCGGGCCCCGGCCTGGTCGATCAGGTCGATGGCCTTGTCGGGCAGCACCCGATCGGGCAGGTAGCGGGCGCTCAGCTCGACCGCGGCGCGGATCGCCTCATCGGTGTAGGCGACGGCGTGGTGCTCCTGATACGCGGGCTTCAGCCCCTGCAGAATCCGCACAGCATCCTCGATCGAGGGCTCGGAGACCTTCACGGGCTGGAACCGGCGCTCCAGCGCCGCATCCTTCTCGATCCGGCGGTACTCGCCGAGCGTGGTCGCGCCCACCAGGTGCAGCTCGCCGCGCGCCAGCCGCGGCTTGAGGATGTTCCCGGCATCCATCCCGCCGCTCTCGCCCGAGCCGCCGGCGCCGACCACGGTGTGCAGCTCGTCGACGAACACGATGATCTCGCCCTTGTGCGCGGCGATCTCGTCCATCGTCTTCGTCAGCCGCTCCTCGAAGTCTCCGCGGTACCGGGTGCCGGAGAGCATCCCCGGCAGATCCAGCGAGACCACGCGACGATCCTTCAGCTGCGCAGGCACCTCGCCCTCGACGATCGCGCGCGCCAGGCCCTCGACGACGGCGGTCTTGCCGACACCGGCCTCGCCGATCAGCACCGGGTTGTTCTTGGTGCGCCGGCTGAGGATCTCGATGGTCTGCTCGATCTCGGACGCGCGTCCGATCACCGGGTCCAGCTCGCCTGCACGTGCCAGCGCGGTCAGGTCGAGTCCGTACTGGTCCAGCATCGGGGTCTCGGATGCCGGGTCACCGGCCTGCGTGCTCGGTGCCACACCTGCCGGCACCGGCTCGCCGCGCAGGCTCTGCGTGAGCGCCTCGGCGGTGACGCCGGAGCGCGCGAGGATCTGCCCGGAGGGCGAGTCCTGGGCGATCACGAGGGCGAAGAACACGTGCTCGGGTTCGATGTAGGTCGAGCCCGAGGACCGGGCGACCTGGTAGGCGTGGAACAGCGCCCGGCTGGCGCTGGAGGTCAGGCTCGCGGCATCCACCTCAGCTGCCGGACGGCTCTCCGGAAGACCCGCATCGACGGCCTTCGCGATAGCGACGGGGTCGGCGCCGATGCGCCGGATGGCGTGCGAGACGGCCTCGTCCTCGACGATCACCCGCAGCACATGCAGGGCGTCCAGCTCGGTCTGGCCGCGCTCCAGCGCGAAGCGGCCGGCACGCTGCAGGATCTGCTGCGTGCGCGCGGTGAGGAACCGGCTGAGGTCGATCGACCGCGTCTGCCGGGCCTGCTCACCCGCCAGGTAGCGCGCCAGGAACTCGTCGAACGAGCCCGAACCCGCCTCGTTGAAGTCGTTGGGCATTTCGCTTCCTCTCAAACTTGAGCGTGCTTCTATCAAGTTCAACGACATATGATGACGCCTATTCCCGGCCGACGTCAAACCGGCCCATAGAATCGGTGCATGTCCTCGGTGCTGTACGTGTGCGTGCGTCCGGAGCGCAGCGCGGCGGATGCCGAGCACCGCTCCTTCGCTCGCGATCTCGGCATCCGGAACCTCGCCCGCATCGACCTGCTGCATGCGTCCCTGGAATCCGTCGAGTGGGAGCAGTACGGCGGTTTCGTGATCGGAGGCTCGCCGTTCAACGTCACCAGCGCCGACAAGAGCGAAGCCCAGCAGGCGGTGGAGCACGACCTTGAGCGCATCGCCGCCAGGGCGATCGACGGCGCCGCGTCGGCGCTGTTCACCTGCTACGGCATCGGAGTGGTCACGCGGATGCTGGGTGGCAGAGTGACGATGGATCACCCGGAGCGCGTGCAGGCGACGCGCATCCGCATCACCTCCGCCGGCACGAAGGATCCTCTGTTCGGCCCCAGTGCTCCGGCGATGTCCGTGTTCACCGCGCACAACGAATCCGCCGCCGAGACCCCGCCGGATGCCGAACTTCTGGCGAGCAACGACGGATGCCCGGTGCAGGCGTACCGGGTGGGCGAGCGCCTCTATGCCACGCAATTCCACCCCGAGGCGTCGCCGCAGGACTTCGCGGATCGGATGGCGGTGTATCGCGCGGCGGGCTATTTCGACCCCGGCGAGTACGCCGCGATCGAGCAGAAGGTGCTCTCGGCATCCGTCGAGGGAGCCGACCTGCTGGGCCGCTTCCCGGGGCTGCTCGGACGCTGAGCCCGGCGAGGCGGCTCAGTCACCAACGGCGTCAACCGCCGAGGAGGGCGATCCTCTCGTCGAGGTAGCCGGCCAGCGGCACCAGCCCGCCGGCGCGCGACCAGCGCACGCTCGGCACACCGTCGACCACTGCGAGGGGGCCGGATGCCGTGCCGGCGTCGACCGCCGTCACATCCAGCATCCGCCAGCCGACGTGCACCACCTCCCCTCGGCGAACCCGCCTCGCCGTGCCTGTGCCCGGCGTTCTGCTCGCGCCCGCGCCGACTCCGCCGGGTAGCCGCGGCGCACCTCCTCGGCCGCGCGCAGGATCTCCCCCGTCTCGGCGACCCCGTCGTCGGTGAGCAGCAGCACTCCGAGATGCCAGGCCTCCCCGGCCCGCACGATGCGGTCGGCGCGCCAGCGCGAGGTGCGCAGCAGGCCGAGCCCTTCGCGCGGCCTCCTCCAGGCGCCGGCGCGCGCTCTCCAGCAGCGCGGCGGTGGTGGTCATTCCTCCAGGCTAACGATTCGCCCACTGCCGGTGAATGCAGGCAGAATCGAGACAACCCCTGCAAGGAGCACCCATGCCGCAGTCCGACACCGCACGCCTTCTCATCGCCTGTGACGACCAGCCCGGAATCGTCGCGGCCGTCGCCGGGGTGCTGGCGGAGCACGGCGCGAACATCATCTCCCTCGATCAGCATTCCACCGACGAGCAGGGCGGTCGCTTCTTCCAGCGCACGGTGCTGCACCTCGACGGGCTGGCGGCCAAGCGCCCTGCGCTGGAGACCTCGATCGGCGATGTCGCGGAGCGGTTCGAGATGGAGTGGTCGCTGCACGACACCGCGACGCGCAAGCGGGTGGCGATCTTCGTGTCCAAGTACGACCACTGCCTGATGGAGCTGCTGTGGCGCACCCAGCGCGGAGAGCTCGACATCGACGTGACCATGGTGGTCTCCAACCACCCGGATCTGGCCGAGTCGGTGCGCTCGTTCGGGGTGCCGTTCGTGCACATCCCCCGCGGCGAGGAGCGGATGCGAAGGCCGAGATGGAGGCTCGTCAGCTGGAGCTGCTGCAGGGCAACGTCGATCTGGTCGTGCTCGCCCGGTACATGCAGATCCTCACCGACGACTTCATCGCACGCATCGGGGCGCCGGTGATCAACATCCACCATTCGTTCCTGCCCGCCTTCGTCGGCGCCAACCCGTACGCGCGGGCCAAGGACCGCGGCGTGAAGCTGATCGGCGCGACCGCGCACTACGCCACCGCCGACCTCGACGAGGGGCCGATCATCGAGCAGGACGTCACGCGCGTCACGCACGCCGAGTCCGCCGCCGAGCGCAGCGCCGCGGCGCCGATGTGGAGCGCTTCGTGCTGGCCCGCGCGGTGAAATGGCACGCCGAGGACCGCGTGATCGTGCACGGCCGCTCCACCGTCATCCTCTGACCAGCCCGTCTATATGTCACTCCTGCACGCGACACGCCGAGCGCCCCGTGCACAAGCGCCAGATAGACGGGTGTGGGTCAGACTGCGGGCACTCCGGCGAGCAGCTCGGTGAAGACGGCGGCGGCAGTGGCCCGGCTCGCCAGCGGCGCCGACTGGCCCAGCCACAGCGATTGCAGCTCGCCCATGCCCCGCTGACCCGCCACCGCACGGAATCGCCCGGTCAGCCAGTTCTGCGCCGGGAAGGGCGCGATGGCCGCGGATGCCTCGATCTCGGCCACCGCACGGTTGCGCACGCCCCGGGAGAGTCGGCCGCTCATCGCGCGGGTGAGCACACTGGCATCCGCCGCGGTGGATCGGATCGCCGCGCGATGGGCGTCGTTGGCGGCCGACTCCTCGGTGACGAGGAACGACGTGCCGACCTGCACACCGGAGGCACCGAGCGCGAACGCCGCCGCCGCACCGCGCCTGTCCGCGATGCCGCCCGCCGCGATGACCGGCACATCCACGGCATCCGCCACCTGGGGCACGAGCGAGACCAGCCCGACCAGCGACTCCTCCGCCGCACGCAGGAACGACACGCGATGCCCGGCCGCCTCTGCACCGGTCGCGACGATCGCATCCACGCCGCCGTCCGCCAGTGCGACGGCCTCGGCGACCGTCGTCGCCGTGCCCAGCACCCGGATGCCGCGGCGATGCGCCTCGTCCACCAGCGACGCTGCCGGCACGCCGAACACCACGCTGAGCACAGCGGGCGCGGCCTCCCAGATCGCGTCGAGCTGCTCCTCCAGCGACGGCAGATACCGCTCCGGCCTGGCGGGCCGCTCGATGCCGACCTCGGCGAAGAACGACTCGAGGGCCGCCGCGTACGCATCGTGCTCCGGCCCCGGCAGCACCTCGTCGCCGGTGGGGAGCCAGATGTTCAGCGAGAACGGCGCCGACGTCGCCTCGCGCAGGGCGCGCGCCGTCGCCCGGATCCGCTCGCCGTCGTACCCGTAGAGCCCGTACGACCCCAGCCCGCCGGCATCGCTCACCGCGGCGGTGAGCGCGACGGATGACAGTCCGCCGAACGGCGCCAGGATGATCGGATGCCGGATGCCGAGCAGTTCGCGCAGATCAGTCATTCTTCGAGGCTACGCCCGGGCATCCGCGCTCGATGCCGCCGCTCAGTTGTCGGGCATGCCCACGCGCAGCTCGCTCGCCTCGACGCCGCCAGCGCCCTCGCCGCCGTCGCTGCCCTCGGCCGTCTCCGGGACGAGGTAGAGGCCGCCGGGAGAGTTCGCAGTGAATGCGAGCCCCTCGGTCCATCCGCGATTGATGGAAGGCTGGCGGCTGCCGTAGTACTTGAAGACGAGCGAGCTGCCCGGGTGGATCCACACCGTCGTGCGTCCGCCGCCCACGCTGACGTCCTCACGCCAGCTGAACGGGAAGGGTTCGCCGCGTCTCAGCTTCGCCGTGATGACGAGCTGAAGATGCATCAGAGCCCGATCCTCGAACTCCGCCTTCACCCCGCCCTCGTAGATGAACTTGCCCATGCATCCTCCGTCCGACCACCGGCTGCCGTCCGACGGCATCCGGCCTGAGCACTACGTTAGGCGATCCCGCCGATGACAGCGCCGCAGCCTGCCGTCAACCCCCTGTTCGCCGTTCGCGGCCCGGCGTAGTGTCACGGATGCCGGGGCACCCCTGCCCCGCAGGATGGAAGGTTCGCCATGAATATCCTGTTCATCATCATCGCCGTCGTCGCGATCATCCTCGCGGTCACCGGTGGACTCGTGCAGTCCCTGAGCTTCCTGCTCTGGGTCGGACTCGTCCTGCTGGCACTTGCGGTGATCGCCTGGCTCATCCGCATGATCTCGGGCCGCAACTCGGTGTGATGGCCGCAGCCGTGTGACGGCACGGATGCCGCACTCGAAGGACTGTCAACCCCCTGCGGGGCCCGGCGGGAACTCCGTAGGGTCAGA
Source organism: Microbacterium suwonense (assembly GCF_030296555.1). NCBI lineage: Bacteria > Bacillati > Actinomycetota > Actinomycetes > Micrococcales > Microbacteriaceae > Microbacterium > Microbacterium suwonense. The sequence goes on along the minus strand of NZ_AP027728.1, from coordinate 3,009,436 downwards.
CCCTGAACCCGCAGCATCCTGAACGCACCCCGAGGAGAGATGATGACGCTGACGACAGAGCTTCTGGCAAAGGACATCATGACGCCCGGCGCCCGGTGCATCGGCGAGAACGACTCGCTGGAGACCGCGGCACGGCTGATGGCGGATCTGGATATCGGCTCGCTGCCGATCTGCGGTGAAGACGGCAAGCTCAAGGGCATGCTGACGGACCGCGACATCGTCGTCAAGGCGATCGCGAACGGCCACGCGGCCGACACGACCACAGCCGGGGCTCTCGCTGAGGGCAGGCCGTTCATGGTGGACACCGAGGACGACGCCCGCCATGTGCTCGAGTTGATGCAGGAGCACCAGGTGCGCCGCATCCCGGTCATCGACGACCACGTGCTGGTCGGCATCGTGGCCGAGGCCGACATCGCACGGCGTCTTGACGCGCAGGACACCGGCGAGACCGTGGAACGGATCTCACGATGAACGAGAACAGATCCGGCGTGGGAGGTGACCGCGAAGCGATGGCTGAGGATCTGCGTCGACGACCGGCGGATGCCGGCACGACCCATTCCGAATGGGGCTCGGGCGACCCGCATCTGCTGGTGACCAGGGAGGGCGAACGAAGCACATTCGGCATCGCTCAGGAGCTGATCCGCATCGGCTCGGCGACGGATGCCGAACTCGTGCTGGACGGAGCGGATCCGCTGCACGCCACCATCACGCACGACGACAGGGACGAGTACGTTCTCACGATGCACGGCGAAGGCCAGATGAACGCCTGGTCGGAGGACGACAGTCGCACCGAGGTGCTGCGCACGGGCGCCCGATTCACGATCGCCGACTGGACGCTGGTGTTCATGAGAGCGGAGTACGCCGATCACGGTCGCCCCTTCGGCGGGCGCGAGGGCGGCGAGCTCTCGGATCAGCCCCCGCAGCCGCAGCGTCCGGACTACGCGCGGCAGCAGGCGTCCGGTTCGGATCAGCAGCATGCCGCCGGCTCCGGCGAGGACGGCGAGGAGGGCGGCTGGGAAGTCCGCAACGGCTGACGGATGCCGTCGGCCGGACGCCCCGTGGATCAGTCCACGGCTTCGCGCTGCGTGCGGATGAAGTCGCGGTCTCGAACCGTGAGGCGTTCGGCCCTCAGCATCCGGGTGCCGGTCAGCAGCTCGACCTCGTCGCGCACGATGTCGGGGATGATCTCTCCGCCCAGGGCGTCGAGAACCTCCTTGGCCTCAGCGGACAGCCGCGGCCACCAGGTGTGGATCTCGGGATCGGTCATGTCGGCCTCCTCTCACTTCGCCCGATGCTCGCATTCCGCACCGTCGAACGCGGAGGGGTTGACACCCACCGCCTCGCGTCTCGCAGCGCATCCCTGCGTCGCAGATCGCCTACCTTCGGAGCGTCCCGGTGAGTATGGTCGGCAGCAGAGGAGGAAGGACATGGCCGAGCAGGACAGCGCAGAGCACGGGCGCGGGTACACGCCCACGACCACGCACGCCGAGTGGGGAGCGGGAGACCCGCGTCTGCTGGTCTCCCGCGACGACGCGGATCGCTTCGTGCACCACCTCACGACGGATGTCGTGACCATCGGCTCGGGTGACGACTGCACGCTGGCGTTGGCGGGCGCCGCGGCTCTGCACGCCACGATCACGCACGACGACCGCGACGAGTACGTCCTCACGATGCACGGTGCGGGCCGGATGAACGCGAGCAGCCCGCCCGGAGAGCACGGCGAGCGCGTCGAGACCCTGCGCACGGGTGCGCGCTTCACGATCGGTGACTGGACACTCGTGTTCAGCCGGGAGGAGTTCGCCGATCACGGGCGTCCGTACGGCGGCCGGGAAGGCGGCGAGGAGGGCGGCAGAACCGCCAGCCCGAGCGGCCCGACTACCCCGCCACCGGCGCGGTCCCGACCCAGGGCGGCTGACCCCGGCTCCGCTGACCCGGGCCGCTGTACCGTGGGGTCATGGTGGAGGTCATCGTCGTCGGCGGCACCGGGCAGATCGGCGCGAAGACGGTCGCCCGGCTGCGTGAGCGCGGTCACAGCGCCGCAGCGGCATCCCCGAGCACCGGAGTCGACCTGGTCACCGGCAGGGGTCTGGATGCTGTGCTCGCCGGCGCCTCGGTCGTGATCGATGTCTCCAAGCCGCACGCAGGCGACCCGGCATCGGTGCAGGAGTTCTTCACCACCGGCACGGCCAATCTGATGCGCGCCGAACGGGCGCACGGCATCCGTCACCACCTGGGGCTGACCATCGTCGGCTCGGGGCGTCCGCACGACATCCCCTTCTACCGGGCGAAGACGCTCGGCGAGCGCACCGTTCGGGATTCCGGTGTGCCGTGGTCGCTCGTGCACGCCACGCAGTTCTTCGAGTTCGCTCCGGCGATCGCCGCGATGGCCGATGCCGACGGCGCGATCACCCTGCCGGACGTCGACGTGCAGCCCGCAGCGGGTGCCGATGTGGCCGACGTGATGGTGGAACTGGCTCTGGCGGCGCCCCTGCAGGCCGACATCGAGATCGCCGGCCCCGAGCGGATGCCGCTGGCAGGCTTCGTCTCCCGGGCGCTGCGGGCCCGCCACGACGACCGCGACGTACGCTCCGGACCTGAGGGCCGGTACTTCGGGGCCGGCCGGCCGCCGAGACACTGCTCCCGGATGCCGGTGCGCGGATCCTTCCCACCCGATTCCAGGACTGGCTGCTAACCTCTTCCGCAGAAGGGGGACGCTCATGACCGAGGCGATCGGCTCGCTGCTGCAGCTCATGCTGACGGCGCTGGGCGTGGTTCCCCTCCCTGCCGGGATGACAGCGGGCGGCATGCTCGGCGTGGCCGCGATCCTCGTCGCCGTCGCCGTGATCGCGATCGCGCTCACCACGGTGACGCCGGTCTTCGGCATCCGCTCCGCGCCGCACCCGCGGCGCGCCATCGATGTGTCCACCCTGCTCGCGCAGAGCGATCCGGATGCCTCCGGTCATCCGCGCCCGCGGGCCCCGGGAGTCGCGTCCGCCGCGTGATCCCGTGCGGGCGGGGTGCTCCTCTGCGCAGAACACCGAGAGCAGCCCTCCGCTGACGTCGGGAGACCGCGGCCTTCGCCGACCCCTTCCGACCCTGCGAACGGACACCCATGGACATCTTCGCCTTCCCTCCACTGACCTTTCTTCTCGATGGCGCCTACAACGCCCTGCTCTGGCTCGTGGGGGTGCTGCAGCCGTTCACCGGCTCGGTCTCCGCAGCGCTCGCCGTCATCCTCGTCACCCTCATGGTGCGCACATGCCTCATCCCCGTCGGCGTCTCGCAGGCCAGGGCCGAGCAGCTGCGTGCCCGACTCGCCCCGAAGATGCGCGCTCTGCAGCAGCGGCACGGGAAGGATCGTGAGCGCCTGCAGCGGGAGACCCTCGCGCTGTACCGTGACGAGCAGGCCTCACCGCTGGCCGGATGCCTGCCGCTGATCGTGCAGGCGGCCGTGGTCGGCGTCCTGTACACGCTGTTCCTGCGCCCGCAGATCGCCGGGCATGCCAATGCCCTGCTGACCCACGATCTGCTCGGTGCGCCACTGGGCACGTCGCTGGTGCACGCGTTCGGCGCGGGGATCGATGCGCCGACCGGAGTCGTCTGGGCGGTGGTGCTGCTGATCATCCTGATCGTCGCCGACATCACGCGCCGACTGTTCCGTCCGCAGGTGCCCACAGAGGGCCCGCTGGCGACACCAGGGATGTTGGGGCTGATGAGCGCACTGCACTATCTGACCGCCGTGTTCGCCGTGCTCGTTCCGCTGGCCGCTGCGCTCTACCTCGTGGTCACGGTGACCTGGACGCTCGGGCAGCGCGCGGTGCTGCGGCGTCGCTACCCGCTGCCGTCATGAACGCGGCACGAGCGCAGGGCGGGCGTGAGCGCGCGTGAACCGCGCGGGACAAGGCTGGTTGGGCGGAGTCATACAACCCGGAGTCTCACAGCACTGCTTGCGCTCAGAAACAGAGACGATCGCGAGCGTGGCGGTACAAAAGCCTAGAGATCACGCTCGCGATCGTAGCGCTGGGGACGCTATAGGCGCTGGGGACGCCCATCTGGGAACCTTCAGGATATGTGCGGGCGCGATGCGGCACCTAGAGCCGAAGGGCGAGATCTAGCTGGACTTTCGTCTAATATCGACCCGCATGTCATGACAGCGGCAGCCGTGCGAACACCTGCCAGGCCCCATCCGAGGGCCCCGCGCTGAACTCGCCGCTCGCACCGATGACGCGTTCCGCCATCCGATTCAGTCCTGTTCCGCTGGAGGGCAGGTCGCGGCGTGGCGTCTGCGGCAGAGGACTGCGAATGGTCAGTGCGGCATGCTCGTCGTCCACGTCCAGGCGGATGAGCACCTCGCCGGGGCCGGCGTGCTTGAGGATGTTCGTCGCCGACTCCCTGACGATCCGGGCGAACACGATGTCCGCGACGCGCGGGATCCGCTCGTCGAGCGGACTGCCCTCGGCGCGCACGGTGTGGCCGGCGGCATCGATCTCCGATATCGCCTCGCCGATCGCCTCGTCCAGATCGCCGGTGTGCACGCCGGCGACGCGCGGTCCGTCGTCGGCGAGCTCGATGACGAATCGGAGGTCGGCCATCGCCTTGCGTGCGGCCACCCGGATGGCCTCCTGCGAGGCCGTGGTCATATCGGGGTCGTCGAGCATCTGCACGTGCAGCGCGACGACGGTGAGGTGGTGGGCGATGCTGTCGTGCAGTTCGCCGGCGATCCATCGCCGCTCGGCGAGCACGGCCTGCCGCTCCTGTTCCGCACTCTCCGCGAGGCGTCGCTCAAGGCTGTTACCGCGGGCGGAAGCCAGGCGCAGCGCATAGCCGAGGGCACCGGCGACGGCGGCCACGACCAGATAGATGCCGACGTTGACGGGCACGCGGTGGTCGCCGTAGGCGACCGCAGCGGTGGCGACGAGAAAACCGCCAGCATAGGCGAGAACCAATGCCGTGGATCCCAGGCGCATGACCATCCCTGCGGCGACCGCAGCAGGGATCAGGACGATCGAGTCCTGGCCGACGACGAACGAGAGGAGGAAGACACTCCCCAGCAGGATGGTGGCGACGGGCGGCCACCACAGGTAGAAGGCGAAGACGACCGTGGCCGCGATGCTGAACAGCGGTCCGATCGGATCGATATCAGGGGTGGATATGAGGCCGATGACGTCGAAGAAGGTGACGACCACCAGAAACACGAGCACGGCGACGCGCTCGAGCGTGGTGAGACGCTCTCCTCGACTGAGGCGGAGAAGACCGGGGTCATCCCGGGTCGTTCGACCGAACGGCATAGGTCGAGTATCTCCTATTTGCCGGTTATAATCAGCGAATGGCGCCGAAAAGGCGTGCGATCTGCTCCCAGAAAGACATCGAATTCACCTCCAAGATGTGGTCGGATGTCTAAGTACTCATTAATCTTCTCGGTTAGCTCCTCAAAGCACATCCAACTCACGGTCATACTTCGCTAGACGAAGGTCTAGGTCTCTCCCTGACCTCCTGCGCCGCACCGATAGGCTTCTTCCATGCCGCAGATTCGCGTCCTCATCGTCGACGACGACCCGCTGGTGCGCTCCGCACTCGCTCACTTCGTCTCGCGCGGCTCCGATGTCACCGTCGTGGGCGAGGCCGAGAACGGGCTCGAGGCGATCGCCTTCCTCGAGCACGACCGTCCCGATGTCGTGATGATGGACGTGCAGATGCCCGAGATGAACGGCATCGAGGCCACCGCAGCGATCAGCGAGCGCTGGCCGGAGGTGCGCATCCTGGCCGTCACCACCCTGGACGGCAGCGAGACCGTGCTGCCGATGCTCAGCGCCGGGGCGTCGGGCTATCTGCTGAAGGATTCCAGCGCCGAGAGCATCCTCGAAGGCGTGCGCGAGGTGTACAGCGGAGCGAGTTCGCTCTCGCCGCGCATCGCCTCGCTGCTGGTCAAGCACGTGCGCAGCACCGAGCCGGCCAGCGGCGCTGCCGAGGCGCTCGAGGCACTCACCGACCGCGAGATGGAGGTGCTCGAGCGTCTGGCTCAGGGCATGTCGAACGCCGAGATCGCCCAGGCGCTCATCGTCTCGGAGGGCACCGTGAAGGCGCACCTCGGCCGCATCATGTCGAAATGGGGTGTGCGCGACCGCGTGCAGATCCTGGTGACCGCCGCGCACGCTGGTCTCATCGACTTCCACTGATCCGCACCTTCGGCTCCCCTGCTCGAGCCGACTAGCATCGTAGTCATGCCCGCCCGCGCTGCTGCCCTCGCCCATGCCGACGATCTCGCGGACTTCGTGGCCGTGTCGCCGTCGAGCTATCATGCGGCGCACGAGGTCGCCCGCAGGCTGCAGGATGCCGGCTTCACCCGGCTCGACGAGACGGCGTCCTGGCCGGCACAGGCCGGCGGACGGTTCGTCGTGGTGCGCGACGGCGCGGTGATCGCCTGGGCGGTGCCGACGGATGCCGCAGGCACGACCCCCGTGCACGTGTTGGGTGCGCACACGGACTCCCCGGCTTCAAACTGAAGCCCAAGCCCACGACGGGTTCGCATGGCTGGCTGCAGGCGGCGGTCGAGGTCTACGGCGGCCCGCTGCTGAACTCCTGGCTCGATCGTGAGCTGCGCCTGGCCGGGCGCCTCGCCCTGAGCGACGGCCGAGTCGTGCTCGCCGCGACCGGGCCACTGCTGCGCCTGCCGCAGCTGGCGATCCACCTCGACCGCGGAGTGAACGACGGGCTCGCCCTCGACAAGCAGACCGGCACGCAGCCGGTGTGGGGCCTCGGCGATGCGGCATCCGCCGATCTGCTCGCCGAGCTCGCGTCGGCAGCCGGGGTCGACGCCGCTGACATCCGCGGCTTCGACGCCGTAGTGGCCGACGCCGCCCGCGGTGCCGTGTTCGGCAAGGACGACGCCTTCTTCGCCGCCGGCCGGCTCGACGATCTCGCCTCGGTGCACGCCGGCGTGGTCGCACTGATCGAGGCCGCGGACGCGCCGGCGCCGGTCATCCCGATGCTCGCCGCCTTCGACCACGAGGAGCTCGGCTCGGCATCCCGTTCCGGCGCCGCCGGACCCTTCCTCGAGGACGTGCTCGCCCGCGTGTACGCCTCGCTCGGCGCGGATGCCGCCGATCAGCGCCGCGCGTTCGCGGCATCCTGGCACCTCTCCAGCGATGTCGGCCACTCTGTGCACCCGAACTTCGCGCACAGGCACGACCCCGTGGTGCAGCCGCTGCTCGGGTCGGGTCCGATCCTGAAGATCAACGCCAACCAGCGCTACGCGACGGATGCCGTCGGAGCAGCAGCCTGGGCGGCCTGGTGCGAGGGCGCCGGTGTGCCCTCGCAGGAGTTCGTGTCGAACAACACCGTGCCCTGCGGGTCCACGATCGGGCCGATCACCGCCACGCGGCTCGGCATCCGCACGGTGGACGTCGGCATCCCGATCCTGTCGATGCACTCCGCCCGCGAGCTCGCCGGCGTCAGCGACCTGTACGACCTCTCGCGCGTGGCCCGCACCTTCTTCGCCGGCTGACCCGCGCGCTGGGGCACTTCAGGTGGCCCAGCTGGCCGAATCCCGCGCGTTGAGGCGGCGAATCGTGCCACGCGAAGCCCGAAACACCCCACGATGGTGTGCGCAGTGCCAGGATGAGGGCATGTCCGAGAACATCCCCTCAGCGCCCGCGCTGATCGAGCGCACCGGCATCGAGATCATCCCCGAGTCCGATCGCACCGCCAAACCCCGCGACCTGTTCTGGCCGTGGTTCGCCGCGAACGTGTCGGTGTTCGGCATGAGCTACGGCTCGTTCGTGCTGGGCTTCGGCATCTCGTTCTGGCAGGCGACCGTCGTATCGGTGATCGGCATCGTCGTGTCGTTCTTCCTGTGCGGGCTGATCGCCATCGCGGGCAAACGCGGCTCGACGCCGACCATGGTGCTCTCCCGTGCGGCGTTCGGCGTGCACGGTCAGAAGGTGCCCGGCATCGTCTCGTGGCTCACCTCGATCGGCTGGGAGACGTTCCTGGCGATCATGGCCGTGCTCGCCACCGCCACCGTGATCACGCGGCTCGGCGGCGACGGTGACAGCATCGCCCTGCGGATCATCGCGACGCTGATCGTCGCGGCGCTCATCGTGGCGGCATCCGTGCTCGGCTACCACACGATCATGAAGATGCAGTCGGTGCTCACCTGGATCACCGGTGCGGTGACCATCCTGTACGTGATCCTGGCGGTGCCGCACATCGACTTCGCCGCCGTGCTCGCCCACCCCGACGGCAACATCGGTCAGGTGATCGGCGCGCTGGTGATGGTGATGACGGGGTTCGGCCTGGGCTGGATCAACATCGCCGCCGACTGGTCGCGCTACCAGAAGCGCACCGCGAGCGACGGCGCGATCGTCTTCTGGAACACCTTCGGTGGCGCGATCGCCCCGGCGATCCTCGTGGTCTTCGGTGTGCTGCTCGCCGGCTCCGACCAGAAGCTGATGGATGCCGTCGGCGCCGATCCGATCGGTGCCCTGGCTGCGATCCTGCCGATCTGGGTGCTCGTGCCGTTCCTGCTCACGGCCGTGCTGGCGCTGGTCTCGGGCGCCGTGCTCGGCATCTACTCCTCGGGCCTCACACTGCTGAGCCTGGGCATCCGCATCCCCCGTCCCTCGGCCGCGGCGATCGACGGGCTCATCCTGACCCTCGGCACGATCTGGGTCGTCTTCTTCGCCGAGGACTTCCTCGGGCCGTTCCAGTCGTTCCTGATCACGCTCGGTGTGCCGCTGGCCGCCTGGGCCGGCATCCTCATCGCCGATATCCTGCGCCGCAAGCGGGACTACGACGAGCTGGCCCTGTTCGATCCGAAGGGCCGCTACGGCGCCTGGGACTGGACCGCGATCGTCACGATGGTCGTCGCCTCGGTCATCGGCTGGGGCTTCGTCGTGAACCTGTTCGCCGCTGAAGCCGCGTGGAACAACTGGCAGGGCTATCTGCTGTTCCTGGTCGGTGGCGACGACAGCGTGTGGGCGGGCGCGAACCTCGGCGTCTTCTTCGCCCTGGTGCTGTCGTTCCTGGTCACCTGGTTCGCACGGGCCGGGAGGATCCGCCGCCAGGAGCAGGTGTGAACCGGCACGGGGCCTGGCTGGTCGTCATCGACCCGCAGAACATCTTCGCCTCGCCCGACTCCGAGTGGGGCTCGCCGTTCTTCGACGAGGCGATGACGAACATCCGCCTTCTCGCCGACGCCTTCGGCGAGCGCGTGCTGGTGACGCGCTGGATGCCGACGGCCGACCGCTCCACGTCGTGGGGCGAGTACTTCGCGGCGTGGCCGTTCGCCGACCAGCCGGCATCCGATCCGCTGTTCGACCTGGTTCCCGAGGCCGCGTCGCTCTCCCCGCATCCGACGCTGGATCTGCCGACCTTCGGCAAGTGGGGCGCGGGGCTGGAGGCGATCGTCGGGCGCGGCGGGCACGTCGTGCTCACCGGGGTCTCGACCGACTGCTGCGTGCTGTCGACGGCGCTGGCCGGCGCGGATGCCGGTGCCCGGCTCACCATCGCGACCGACGCCTGCGCGGGCTCCACCGCAGAGAATCATGCGGCGGCGCTGCACGTCATGGGGCTGTACCCGCCGCAGATCACACTGGCCGACACCGCCGCCGTGCTCGCCTCCGCCGGCATCGCCCCCTGAGGGCCGGCGCCGGATCGCGTCGCTCAGCGTTCAGGCGTCGAATCGGGCTGCCGGTGCTCGGGAAGGTGCAGCCGCGCCAGATAGCGATCGGCCCTCGTCGGAGCGCGATGCCGATCCAGCCGCGAGACGACGATCACCACAGCAGTGGTCAGCGGGATCGCCCAGGCCGCAGGCTGGGCCAGCAGCACCCCGGCGAACCCGGCATCCGCACCCCACAGCATCGAGACCAGCAGCGAGATCCCGCAGGTGAGTGCACCGACCAGCATCCCCGTCGCCGCACCGCGGGCGGTGAGGCCACGCCACCACACGCCGAGCAGGATGACCGGGGTGAGGCTGGTCGCCGCGACCAGGAACACCGTGCCGACGCTGGACACCAGAGCCTCCGGCCCCGTGAGCAGGGCGATCGCCAGCGGCACGGTCGCGCACAGCACCGCCGAGAGCCGGAACGAGCGCACCGAGCCGTCGAAGACGTCCTGGCTGATCACCCCCGCCAGCGACACGACCAGCCCGGAGGAGGTCGACAGGAACGCCGCGAACGCGCCCGCGACCACGAGTGCGGTGAGCGCCGTCCCGATGGGGCCGGGCAGCACGCGCGACGGCAGCGCCAGCACGACGGTGTCGGCCAGACCGGGCTGAGCGAGGTCGGGAGCTGCGACGCGGGCGATCAGGCCCAGAGTCCCCGACACCGCGTAGAACGCCCCGATCATCGCCACCACCAGGACGGTCGTCCGCCGCGCCGAGCCTCCGTCCGGACTCGTGTAGAAACGCACCAGCACGTGCGGCAGACCGATCGTCCCCAGCAGCAGGGCGATCATCAGCGACGCCGTCGAGTAGGCATCCGTCGCCGACGGCCCCACCTCGACCGGAAACGCGAGCGCCGGCTCCAGCGACGGCTCCCGCCCGGACAGCACGATCAGCAGCACCACCGCAGGCACCAGCAGAGCGGTCAGCTTCAGCCAGTACTGCATCGCCTGCACGACGGTGATCGCCCGCATACCTCCGGCCGCGACGATTCCCGTCACCACGGCGACCACCACCACGGCTCCCACCCACGGCGGAAGATCCGCGACGACGCGCAGCGTGAGCGAGGCACCGTGCAGCTGCGGCACGATGTACAGCCAGCCGATCACGAGCACGAGCAGGCTGGAGATCCGCCTGGCGGCACCGGATTCCAGCCGCGCCTCGATGAAATCGGGGAGCGTGTACGCGCCGCTGCGCCGCAGCGGCGCCGCGACGAACAGCAGGAGCAGCAGGTACCCCGCCGCGTAGCCGATCGGGAACCAGAAGCCGTCCGCGCCGACCAGCAGCACCAGGCCGGACAGACCGAGGAAGGTGCCGGCGGAGAGGTACTCGCCGCTGATCGCCGACGCGTTCCACACCGAGCGCACGCTGCGGGAGGCGACGAAGAAGTCGCCGGTGGTGCGGCTGAGGCGCACGCCCATCACGCCGAGCACCACGGTCGCGACGACCACCAGCGCGATGGCGGTCAGATCCAGCGCCGCGTTCACAGGATCGTCTCGCGCTCATCGTCGGCGAGCGCTCGATAGCGCCGCTCGTTGCGCGTCGCGCCGCGTGCGTACAGGATCGCGAAGACGAGCACGACGGGGTAGTAGCCGTACGCCTGCAGCAGCCACGACAGCGGCACGCCGATGAGGAGGGGGTCGGCGGTGCGGGCGATGACGAAGATCATGAGGGTGAGGACGAGCGAGACCAGCAGGAAGCCGCCCAGGCATCCGACCGCCAATCGCAGCTGCGCGCGGATCAGCCCGTTCAGGAACACGGTGTCGGCTTCGTGCACCGGTGCTCCGGGCAGGGCGATTCCCGACGTCGCTGCACTCTCGGCGGCGGTCAAGGTCTGATCGGCCGTGACCCGCACGCGGGCAGGGCGATCGCCGGCCGAAGAGCTCATCTCCGGTCCGTCCGCACCAGGCGGCTGCGCACGGCGGGGATGAGCCGTCGGCTGACCGGCAGCTCCACCTCGGCCAGCACCACCGCGGGCGTCGACCCGCTCAATCGCACCTCGGTGACGGCGTCGATGTGTACGAGGTAGGAGCGGTGGATGCGCACGAACCCCGCCGCAGCCCAGCGCTCCTCGAGCTCTGAGATCGGCATCCGCACGAGATGGCTGTCCCCGGATGCGGTCCACATCCGGGAGTAGTCGCCCTCCGCCTTGACCCAGCGCACGTCGCCGCGTCGCACCAGGCGCACGGTCTGGCCGACGGGTACCGGTATGGTCTCGGCATCCTCCTCGTCGCCGGCCTCCATCCCCCGGCGCTCAGCCAGCACCCGGTCGATCGCACGGCGCAGCCGCTCGGGACGGATGGGCTTGAGAACGTAGTCGACCGCGCGAACCTCGAAGGCCTCCAGCGCACCGGCCTCGTCGGCGGTGACGAAGACGACGGCGGGGCGCTGTGCGAACCGCTCCAGCGCCCGAGCCAGGTCGAACCCGCTGATGCCGGGCATGTGGATGTCCAGGAACACGGCATCCACGGCGGCCGTCGACAGCAGCCGCAGGGCGTCGGCGCCGCTGGCCGCCTGGTGGATCGCGCCGATCCTGGCATCCGACTGCAGGAAACCGGCCAGCTCCGCCAGCGCAGGCGGCTCGTCGTCCGCGATCAGCACATCGAGGATCATGGCGCTTCCGTCTCGTGCAGCGGCTGCGACTTCGGTATCCGCATCCGGACCATGGTACCGGCGCCGATGTTCGTCTCCACGACCAATCCTCCGGCTCGCCCGTACAGCCGGCGCAGCCGGGTGTCGACGTTGCGCAGCCCCACGTGCGTGCTCAGAACCGGACCGGACAGCGCCCGCTGCACCACGTCGGGATCCATGCCCGCGCCGTCGTCCTCCACCGAGATCTCGGTGTGCGTCATCTCGTCGGCCGCCGCGATCACGATCCGCCCACCGTCCGCGAGCGGTTCGAGACCGTGCCGGACGGCGTTCTCCACCAGCGGCTGCACCGACAGGAAGGGGATCACCGTCGAGAGCGTCTCGGGGGCGATCCGCAGGCGCACGTCCAGCCGCTCCCCGAACCGCGCGCGCTCGAGCTCGAGGTAGTGACGGATGCTGACCAGCTCCTGCGCGAGGGTCGTGAACTCGCCCTTCTGCCGGAACGAGTAGCGGGTGAAGTCCGCGAAGTCCAGCACCAGGGTGCGCGCGCGCTCGGGGTCGGTGGTGATGAACGAGGCGATCGCCGCCAGCGAGTTGTAGATGAAGTGCGGGCTGATCTGCGCGCGCAGGGCCCGCAGCTCGGCTTCCGCGAGACTGGCGCGCGACACCTCCAGATCGGCGAGCACGATCTGCGATGCGCACCACTCCGCCACCTCGCCGGTCGCCCGCACCAGCGGGCCGCGCACGGCGTCGGCGAAGGCGATGAGCACCCCGCGCACCTGCCCTTCGACGAGGATCGGCGCGCCGACGGCCTCGTACTGCGTGCCGTCGCGGGCGTCGCGCCGTGGGAACACCTGCCGGCGCCCCGTCTCGCGCACGCGCTCGGCGATGCGTCGCGCCGAGGTCTCCAGTCCCGTCACGGGCCCATCGGTGGCGACCTCGCCGTCGGCCAGCACGATGGCCACGGCCTGCGCGCCGAGCAGCGTCCGCAGGTGTCGAGCCGCTCGCGGCAGATCGGGCCCGGACGCGCCCCGCAGTTCGGCGGCGGCGAGGCCGGCGACGTGCAGGGTGCGGGAGGTGGCGCGCTCCACCTCACCACCCAGGTCGCGGGAGCCGCGGGCCAGCCGCCGGATGAGGATGAGGGCGAGGGCGAGCAGCACTCCCACAGCGACGCCGATCGCGCCGGCGAGCACCGTCTGATCGGTCATGCGCTCAGCATACGGTGGCCTGTCGGCCTCGAACGGGCGCTCAACAGCAGCGGGCGCCCGGGTTGCGGTCCTGCTCCGCCATCCGGTCGCGCCAGAACTGCCGCTCGGTCGGAATGGGCGCATCGGGGTGGTGCGCACGCTGATGCGCGACGTACACCTCGTAGTCGCGGTCGCCCATCAGCGTCGTCACGTACCAGCGGACCGCGGTGGCGGCGCTCCGCATCCGCCGCCACACGGCGACGGATGCGGAGCGGGTGCCGGGGTCGGCGGCCCTTGCGAGAGGGGCCATCAGTGCCTCGACGGTCCTCGGCGGGGCTGCGTGAGCTCGTGCTCCTGCCAGCGGCTCTCCAGCTCGCGTTCGGCGCGCGTGGGGATCAGCCCCGCGGGGGCGAACCGGCGCGACGGCACAGCGGGCTCCTCGCCGCTGTCGTCGACGACGCCGGAGCGGATCGCCTTGATGCCGACCACGACGGCGATCACCATCACGATCGCCGTGAGCACCACGAAGATGATCGACAGCGTGCCCTGCACCGCCGTGTTGCGGATGACCGCCTCGACCACCTCGGGGCTGCCCAGGCTGCCGTCTCCCGCCACCTGCGCGGCACGGTACTTGGCGTTGTTCGCCCAGTACCCGATGCCCGGCACCGGCGAGAAGATCTTGTACAGCGATGCCGTGATCGTGATCACCGCAGTGAAGGCGAGCGGCAGCGCGATGATCCACAGCCAGCGCACGTAGGATTTCCCGCGCTTGGCGACGATGGCGAACACCACGGCCAGGGCGATGCCGGCCAGCAGCTGATTGGCGATTCCGAACAGCGGGAAGAAGGTGTTGATGCCGCCCAGCGGGTCGGTGACACCGAGGATGAGGATGTAACCCCAGCCGGCGACCATGATCGCCGTGCAGATCCACACGCCCGGTCGCCAGCTGACGTCGCGGAAGCGCGGCAGGAAGGCGCCGATGGTGTCCTGCAGCATGAAGCGCGCCACGCGGGTGCCGGCGTCCACGGCGGTGAGGATGAACAGCGCCTCGAACATGATCGCGAAGTGGTACCAGAAGCCCATGATGGCGGGGCCGCCGATGAGCTGGTGCATGATGTGCGCGAGGCCGAGCGCCAGGGTCGGCGCGCCGCCGGTGCGCGAGACGATGCTCTCCTCGCCCACCGCCGACGCCGTGGAGCTGAGCACATCCGGAGTGACGTTCACGCCGGTCAGTCCGAGCGAGTTCACGAACGCGGCCGCGTTCTCGACGGTGCCGCCGGTGAGAGCAGCCGGTGCGTTCATCGCGAAGTAGATGCCCTGGTCGATGGAGATCGCCGCGACCAGCGCCATGATGGCGACGAACGACTCCATCAGCATTCCGCCGTAGCCGATGAACCGGGTCTGGCGCTCCTTCTCGATGAGCTTCGGCGTGGTGCCCGAGGAGATCAGCGCGTGGAACCCGGAGAGGGCACCGCACGCGATCGTCACGAACAGGAACGGGAACAGCGCGCCGGAGAACACCGGACCGAGGCCGGTCTCGGCGAACTCGGTGAACGCGGGCACCGAGATCTCGGGACGCACGAGCACGATGGCACCGGCGAGCATGACGATCACGCCCACCTTCATGAAGGTGGACAGGTAGTCGCGCGGCGCCAGCAGCAGCCAGACGGGGAGGATCGCGGCGATGAAACCGTAGACGATGATGCCCCAGGCGATCGTGGTGCGGTCGAGGGTGAAGACGGCCTGGCCCCACTCGGTGCCGGCGACCGCGCCGCCGCCGATGATCGCGGCGATCAGCAGCACGAATCCGATCAGGGAGACCTCGGTGACCCTGCCGGGGCGAAGGTAGCGCAGGTAGACGCCCATGAACAGGGCGATGGGCAGCGTCATCCCGACGCTGAAGACACCCCAGGGGCTCTCGCCCAGCGCATTGACCACGACGAGCGCGAGGATGGCGATGATGATGACCATGATCAGCAGCGAGGCGATGATGGCGGCCGTGCCGCCGAACTTCCCGAGCACGTCGCGGGCCATCTGACCGATCGAGCGCCCGCCGCGGCGCATCGAGAAGAACAGCACCGTGTAGTCCTGCACAGCGCCGGCGAGCACGACGCCGACGATGATCCAGATGGTTCCCGGCAGGAACCCCATCTGCGCGGCGAGCACCGGACCCACCAGCGGGCCGGCGCCGGCGATGGCGGCGAAGTGGTGCCCGTACAGCACACGACGATCGGTCGGCACGAAGTCCTTGCCGTCCTCAAGGACCTCGGCCGGGGTCGCGCGGCGGTCATCCGGACGCAGGAGGTACTTCTCGATGACCTTCGCGTAGAACCGGTAGCCGATCAGATAGGTGCAGACCGCGGCGAACACGAACCAGATCGCGTTGACGGTCTCGCCTCGTACGATCGCGAGCATCGTCCAGGCGACGCCGCCGAGCAGGGCGATCGCCGCCCAGAGCAGGATCTTCGGCAGGGTCCAGCGGGACTCCCGTTCGTGATCGGCTTCGGATACGGCGACCGGCGGCAGGGCGGGATCCTGTTCGAGGGTGCCGTCGGCGCCCTCTCCTCCGGGGAGACAGCTGTCATGGGTTTCTCCTTCACACGCGGCATTGCGTGTCGCCAGGCTAGAGAGTGCGTGACGGATGCGGGGGCGCATCCGCCATGCGGGTTCGACTGTGCGACGAACGGCGGTGCCGCCGCGACGAGCGGCGGGCCGACTGCTGAGACTGCTGGGTGATTTCAATATTGTGACGCTCGACACGATAGTGATACCGTCGGCGCATGGGCACCGAAGCGAATGAGCGCGCACTCGAAGACGGCATCGTCACCGATCTCAAGGATCGGATGACCTACGGCTCGTACCTCGATCTGGATCGCCTGCTCAGCGCCCAGCATCCGGTCTCGCAGCCGCAGCATCATGACGAGATGCTGTTCATCATCCAGCACCAGACCACCGAGCTGTGGCTCAAGCTCGTCGTCCACGAACTGGGCACCGCCCGCGATCGCCTCGCCGGCGACGACCTCCGCGCAGCGCTCAAGCACATCGCACGTGTCAAGCACATCCAGGAGGTGCTCACCCAGCAGTGGTCGGTGCTCGCGACGCTGACCCCCACCGAGTACGCCGAGTTCCGCGACGACCTGGGAAGCTCCTCCGGCTTCCAGTCGGTGCAGTACCGTTGCGTCGAGTTCGCGCTGGGCAACAAGAACGAGCGGATGCTGAGCGTCTTCCGCGACCACCCCGAGAACCTGGCCATGCTCACCCGCGAGTGGGAGCGCCCCACCCTGTACGACGAGTTCCTGCGGCTGGCCGCCCGCCGCGGCCTGCCCATCCCCGCCGAGGTGCTCGAACGCGACGTGCGCCAGCCGTACCGGGAGAGCGCCGAACTGGTCGAGGCGATCCGCGAGATCTACGAGCACCCGCACGAGCACTGGGATCTGTACGAGGCGTGCGAGGAGCTCGTCGACGTGGAGGACAACTTCCAGTTCTGGCGCTTCCGCCACCTGCGCACCGTCACCCGCACGATCGGCATGAAGCGCGGGACCGGCGGTTCGACCGGCGTGGACTTCCTGCGGCGCGCGCTGGACCTGACCTTCTTCCCCGAGCTCTACAGCGTGCGTACCGAGATCGGACGATGAGGAGTCGGCAGCGGATGATCCGGCACGTCGACGGCGGCATCGTCACCGGCCGCTTCACCGACCACCACGTGCACCTGCAGCTGGTCGATCACACCCTGCTGTCCGGCTCGCGGCTCGGCCGCGTGGTCGACCTCGGCGGGAACCCGGCGGTGCTCCGATCCCTGGCAGGTCCGGTCGTCGAGTACGCGGGCCCGTTCCTCACGGCGCCGGGCGGGTACCCGTCCGATCGCGCGTGGGCGCCGGAGGGCTCCATTCGGGAGATTCCGGATGCTGCGAGTGCGGCCGCCATCGTGGCTGAGGTCGCCGAGACCGGAGCGTGCTGCATCAAGATCGTCGCGCACAGCGAGGCAGGTCCCGTGCTGGACGATGAGAGCTTCGGTGCGGTGGTCGCCGCGGCATCCGTCCATGGCCTGCCCGTCGTGGCGCACGCCGAAGGCGCCGGGCAGGCACAGCGCGCGGCGCGACTGGGGGCGAGCAGGCTGGCGCACGCGCCGTTCAGCGAGCGGCTCAGCGACGACGAGATCGCCGAGCAGGCGGCATCCGTGGAATGGGTCTCGACGCTCGCGATCCACGACGACGCACACCGCGCGATCGCGATCGACAACGTCCGCCGCTTCGCCGACGCCGGCGGGGTCGTGCTCTACGGCACCGACATGGGCAACGGCCGCACCCCCGTCGACCTGAACACGGCCGAGATCGATGCCCTCCGCGAAGCCGGCGTCGACGGCATCCGTCTGCTGCACGCACTCGCGCCCGTTGGCGCCCCGGCGCTCTTCCTTCCCGTCGGCGACCCTTCGCTCGCCCGCCCGCTCACCCCCGCTGATCTGGAGGCCTGACATGACCGAAGCATCCTCACCCGAATCCCTTGAGGACGAGCACCGCCGCATCGCCGGCATCGACTCACCCGACCTGCTCAGCGAGGCCCGCCGACTGGATGCCGCCGACCCGCTGGCGCACCACTTGAACTCCTTCGCCGACGCCCCCGGCGTGACCGCCTACCTCGACGGCAACTCGCTCGGGCGCCCGCTGCGTGACCTGCCCGAGAAGGTCGGCGCGTTCATCCGCGACGACTGGGGCACCCGGCTGATCCGCTCGTGGGACGAGCAGTGGATGGAGCTGCCGATGATGCTCGGCGACCGCATCGCCGAGGTCGCGCTGGGCGCCGCCGCCGGGCAGACCGTCGTCGCCGACTCCACCAGCGTGCTGCTGTACAAGCTGATGCGGGCCGCTGTCACCGCACGACCGGGACGAGACGAGATCGTCATCGAGGCGGGCAACTTCCCCACCGACCGGTTCATCGCCGCGGGTGTCGCGAAGGAGGCCGGTGCCACGCTGCGCTGGGTGCAGCCGGATGCCGTCACCGGCGTCACCGTCGACGATGTCGCGGCTGTCGTCTCGCAGCGTACAGCGCTGGTCGTGCTCAGCCACGTCGACTACCGTTCCGGCGCGCTGGCCGACATGCCGGCCATCACCCGCGTCGTGCAGGACGCGGGTGCGCTGATGATGTGGGACCTGTGCCACTCGGTCGGCGTCGTGCCGATGCAGCTGGACGAGTGGGGCGTCGACATCGCCGTGGGGTGCACCTACAAGTACCTCAACGGCGGCCCGGGCTCCCCGCCTTCGCGTACCTGCGCACCGAGCACCACGGCGCCGTCATGCAGCCCATCCACGGTTGGTGGGGTGCGGCTGACATCTTCGCGATGGGCCCGGAGTATGCGCCGGTCGCCGGCATCCGTCAGCTGCTCAGCGGCACCCCGCCGGTGATGTCGATGCTCGCGATGCAGGGGATGCTGGACATCATCGCCGCAGAGGGGATCACCGCGGTGCGCGCGAAGTCGATCTCGCTGACCGACTTCGCGGTGCGCGCCTACGACGCGCTGCTCGCCCCGCTGGGCGTGCGACTGCTGTCGACGCGGGACGCTGCGCATCGCGGCGGGCACATCACGATCGGGCACGACTCGTTCCAAGAGGTCACGCAGCGACTGTGGGCCGACGGGGTCATCCCCGACTTCCGCTTCCCCGACGGCATCCGTCTGGGCCTGTCGCCGCTGAGCACCTCGCACGAGGAGACGCTGCACGGCATCCACGCCGTCCGCGACGCACTGGCATGACTCCCGCATCTTCGCCGACCCCCGTGTCCGCTCCCGCCCCCACCCCCGCAACTCTCCGCCGAAACCCCTCACTGCCGCCGAGACCCCTCCTGAATCGCGCGAATCAGGAGGGGTATCGACGATCAGGAGGGGTCTCGGCGAAGGGGGAATCGTCGGGTGGTGCTCGATGACATCGATGCGCGTCCGGGCAGCGCCACCTCGCTGCTGCGGACGGTGATCGGGCTGTACCTGCGACCGCTCGGCGAGCGGATCTCGTCGAGCGCACTGGTGCGGCTCGCCGGCGACCTCGGCATCCCGGCCGACCGCGCACGCACCGCGATCACCCGGCTCAAGCAGCGCGGACTGCTGCTCGCCGATGATCGCGGGTACATCCTGAATCCGGCCGCGATCGGGATGCTCGAACGCGGCGATCGTCGCATCTTCGCCGTGCGCACCATGCACCCCGGTGACGAGTGGATGCTGGTGTCAGCGACCATCCCGGAGACCCGACGCGACCTGCGGCACCAGCTGCGACGCCGGCTGCAGTTCCTCGGCGCCGGCGCGGTGTCGGCGGGACTGTGGATCCTTCCGGGGCATCTGGATGCCGAGGTCGAGGAGCTTCTCGAAGAGCTCGGCGCACGCGGATCCGCGACGCTGTTCCGCACCTCCGACCCCCGGCCCGCTGAGCCACTCGCCGATGCCGTCGCGAGGTGGTGGGATCTGGGCGCTCTGCGCGCCGAGCACGAGCGATTCCTCGCATCCGTCGACGGACTCGACCCGTCCATGCCGTTCGCCGCATACGTGCGCCTGATCGACAGCTGGCGGGTGCTGCCCTACATCGATCCCGGGCTTCCGCACGAGCTGCTGCCCGCCGACTGGCCCGGCGCCCGCAGCGTCGAGACGTTCCAGCGACTGTCGGCGACCCTCACCGAACCGGCATGGGAGCACGTTCGCACGACTGCCACCCCGGGCGCCTGACCACCCACCCACTGATCGCCCCCGTCGCACTTTCTGCCGCCCGACCTACACGGAGGGCGACGGAAAGTGCGACGGGAACAGTCTGAGCAGGGGTGGGGCGGGAGCAGGTCAGCCGATCTCGCCCAGGAACGACGCCACGTGCTCCTGCAGACGCAGCATCCGCAGGTCGCGGGCGAGTTCCCGGTCGTAGCCCTCGTAGGCCAGCGGCGGGAGCTTGCGGACGTTCGCGGAGCAGCCGAAGTTCTCGCAGATCAGCGTGCCGATCGTGTCGCCCTTGCGGCCCGCCGCGCCGGCTTTGCGCGCCGAGAAGAACTGCACGTCGTTGCGCAGGGTGACATCGTCGCACCAGGCGCACTGCGCCCGCCTGGCGGTGCGCTGCTCGGTGCGCTGCAGCAGCACACCGACGAGGCCGTCGTCGACCTCGGCGACGACATATGCCCGGCGGGGCATCTTCGGGTCGAACCAGCCGAGGTAGTCGAGGTTCTCGAAGTCGAGCTCGGCAAAGTCGGCGGGCAGGGTGAGGGATGAGACCTCTTTGCGGGAGGCGTTGCGGAAGGAGGCGCGGATGGCGCGCTCGTCGATGGGACGCATGGAAGTGCTTTCTGTTTCAGGACCGCCGATGACGGCGGAAGGAGAGAGTGGAGCCCGGAAACCGGGTACGACGTTTCTCCGGTGACGGGGGTTCCGCCGCCGGATCGCTCTCAGCCTCTGCCGTCGGCGCGTGACGCGCCGACGATCACCTCTCGCGCCACACGGGCGCACTCTGCTGATACAGAAATTGCGAACAGCACGTCGCCAGTGTACTCCGCCGGTTCTGCGGCTACTCTGAGACCGAACGAGGGGGTCACATGGCGACGAAGCCCGGCGCGGGGATGCCACTGCGCGATCACCGCATCCACCGCTACGTGAACGCGTTCTGTCCGGTCTGCCACGAGGAGAACCCGGATCAGCCGCTCAGCGAGGTGCGCCGTCTGTCGGGCTGGCTGGCCGACCGCGACGGCACGGTCTGGCTGGAGCGCGGATGCCCGGAGCACGGGCTCGTGTCGACGATGTACGACGAGAACGTGGAGATCCTGAGGTACCTGGAGCAATGGACCGCACCGACCAAGGTGCACACCCCCGATGTGGCCGGCAACTTCAAGCCCGTCCCGCAGGCCTATGAGGACGGCCTGCCCGAGATGCAGACGCAGCACACCTGCATCCTGCTCGAGGACATCACCGACCACTGCAACCTGCGCTGCCCGACCTGCTTCGCCGAGTCCAGCCCTGCCGCCTCCGCAGTCGCCCCGCTGGCCGAGGTGCTGGCATCCGTCGACGCGAAGCTGTCGCGCGAGAACGACCGCATCGACGTGCTGATGCTCTCCGGCGGCGAGCCGACGCTGTATCCCTGGCTGGAGCAGCTCATCGAGCATCTGGTCGCCCGGCCGATCGTGCGCATCCTGCTGAACTCGAACGGGCTGCGCATCGCCAACGACGACGAGTTCGTCGCGTTCCTCGCCAAGCACCGGGAGCGCGTGGAGATCTACCTGCAGTACGACGGCGAGGAGGCGGCGTCGGTCGCCTTCCATCGCGGAGCGGACATCCGCCGGTTCAAGGAGCGGGCGCTGGAGAGGCTGTCGGATGCCGGGGTGTTCACCACCCTGACCATGACGGCCACGCTGGGCGTGAACGACCACGAGATCGGCGCGGTGATCCGGCGAGCGCAGGCGACCCCGTACGTGGGCGGAGTGACCATCCAGCCGGTGTTCGGCTCGGGCCGCAGCTCGGGCATCGACCCGAACGACCGGCTCACGCACACCGGCGTGCTGGCACGGCTCGGTCCGCAGACCGACGGCGAGATCACCTGGCGCGATCTGACCGCCCTGCCGTGCAGCCACCCGCACTGCTGTTCGGTCGGGTACTTCCTCAAAGACGACGCGGGCGAGTGGAAGTCGCTGGTGGGTCTCATCGGCCATGAGCGGCTGAAGGAGTTCCTCGATCTCAACCCCGACCTGATCGCCAATCGCATCGCCGACTCGAATGTGAACAAGGCGATCCGTGACGTCGTGAAGAGCTCGCTGCTGGATCTGCTCAGCGAGCAGTCGTCCCTGTCGCATCCGTCGATGGGCGACATCTGGCGTGACATCTGCGTGAACTGCGACCTCGGCGTCGGCACCCTCGCCACGCTCGCGGCGTCGAAGCTGCCGGGTCAGCACAAGCGGATGCGGGCGATGCTCGCCGACCGCGTGCTGCGCGTCACCGTGAAGCCGTTCATGGACATCAACACCATGATCGAGGAGCGCCTGACGCAGTGCTGCGTGCATGTGGCGACCGTGAACGAGCAGACGAACGCGCACCAGTGCGCGCCGTTCTGCGCGCTGCAGGCGTGGGCGCCGCTGAGCCGCACTCGCATCTCGACCGCGACCGGCCGGCCCGCCTCGACGACGACCGAGGTGCGCGAGACCGGCGCTCGCACACGTCTGCCGGTGGTGTCAGCGTGACCACTCCCCGCTGAACCAGTACGACGCCTCGGTCGGTGACCCGGCGCCGCCGTTCGACCCGCTGCGGCTGTGCGTGTTCACCACGATCGCGCTGATCTCCGCCGTCCTGGGGCCGATCGCCGTGCTCGCCTTCGCGCTGATCGCGATCGCCGGTTACGCGAAGGCCCGCCGCGGCGGGCTGCTGCGCTCTCGCTGCAAGCTGGGCGACACCCGGCTCGTGCTCGCGTATCTGAGCGTGATCGCGGTCGCCTCGATCGTCGCGATCCCGTTCTGGGTGATGCTCTGGATGCGGATGCTGGGCGGCTGACGTGTTCCCGACCCTGAGCGACCTCGTGCGCTGGCTGCCGCCGGTGGACACGCACTCGGTGTTCGTCGCTCTGGGGCTGGCCGCCGCCGGCCTCGTGTTCCTCATCGAGAAGCGCCGCCGCGGGGTGACCGACCATCGCATCGCCTACCTGGTGCTGGGGGCGCTGGTCGGCGCCGCCGTGCTGTCCCGGCTGGGAACCTGGGCGCAGCACCTGGACCCCGCGCAGAACCTCAGCCTGATCGAGCAGCTCTCCCGCGGGAACGCCTCGATGCTCTCGGCTCTGGTGGGCGCCTGGCTGGGCGTGCACATCGCGAAGAGACTGTGCGGCTATCCCGAGCGCAGCGGCGATCTGTTCGCCCCGGCGGTGGCGCTGGCGATGGCGGTCGGACGGATCGGATGCCTGCTCACCGAGCAGCCCGGAACCCCGACCGGCGCGTCATGGGGCATCGTGCTCGACGCGGAGGCCGCGGCCCGCACCGGCTCACCGGCGGGCGTGCCCCTGCATCCGAGTTTCGTGTACGAGATCGTCTTCCATCTGGTCGCGTTCGCGGTGCTGTGGTTCTGGCTGCGGCACCGCCCGATCGCGGCCGGTGAGACGCTGACCCTGTACATCGCGGCGTACGCGGTGTTCCGCTTCGCGGTCGAGTTCGTCCGCGGCAATGAGGTGGCCTGGATGGGCTTGACGCGCCCGCAGCTGTTCCTGCTGGTGACGATTCCGCTGCTGGCCGCCAGAATGATCTGGATGCTGCGCACCGGGCGTTTCCGCGCCGAGGTCGCCACGAGAGACGAGAGGAAGGTGCGCGATGGACAGCACGCCTGACGAGCCCGTTCCGTCCCCCGAGGAGCCCGAACCCGGGCAGCCGGAGGCCCCCGCATCCGAGGCGCCGACGGATCCGGCATCCGAGGCGCCGACGGATCCAGCATCCGCTCCGCCGGAGAATCCCTACGCCGCGGGCCCGCCGGTGATTCCGCCGCCGATGCCGCCAGGTCAACCCGGTCAGCCCTACCCGGGTCAGCCGCACCCCGGTCGGCCCTACCCCGGTCAGCCCTACCAGCCGCAGCCGGGACAGCCGTACCAGCCCGGCCCGGGGGATACACGCCCGGCCCATGGCCGCAGCCGACCCCTGCGCGTCGTGGGCTGAGCTTCGGCGCCGGTCTCGGCATCGGGCTGGGAATCGGCGTCGTCGCGCACGTGTTCGGCATCGTGCTGATGTTCTCCTCGCTCGGCGCGCTGGGCGGGGTGGGCGGGATGTTCGGCCTGCTGTGGCCTTTCCTCCTGATCGCCGTCGCATCGATCGCGATGATGTTCTTCGCGAAGACCCGCTCGTACGCCACCGGCATCCTGATCATCGCCGCCGCGATGTGGCTCGTGATCATCGGACCGTGCATCGTGATCCTCGGCGGGCTCAGCGGCTTCAACTGACCGCACGCGGTGCCTGAACACACCCACCGGCAATGTTTCTTCGCGTTTCGTCGCTGATCGACGGGGGCGACGGCCGGTCGTAACCTCGGATCATCCGATCGTGAGGAGATCACCGTGACCACGCCGCAGACCCGTCTTTCGCCCCTCGAGGTGCGTGAGCGTGCGGCGTGCATGTGCGAGCACGGGTACGCGTGCTCGTCGTTCGCCCCGGGACACGCCCTGCACCTGATCCAGGCGCGGATGGCGTCGGCGACGCCGCGGGGCTGGGTGGACGCTCTGGTGGCGGCAGCCGACCCGGCATCCGGCATCGTGACGCTGCGCACCCTCGACGGCGACGCCATCACCGTCTGGAACGCCGGAGGCGCTGCGCTCGAAGCCGTCGCAGGCACACCGGTGGCGCTGCACCGCGACCACGACGTGCTGGCGATCGGTGCGGTGCAGTACAACATCGCGCGCTGATCCCCACGCCCCGCTCAAGTCGCCGCTTCGCGACGCCTCGACCCTCGGGGCGCGTGGCCACCTCATGGCCGAGCCGCTTGATGAGGGATCAGGAGGCCATCTTCACCATCGACTCGCGCATGGCCATGCAGGCGTCCATGCACGACTTGCACGCCTGAGCGCACATCCGGCAGACGTCGCTGTTCTCGGCGTGCTGCATGCACTCGTCCATGCACGTCTGGCACATGGCGATGCAGGCGTCGAGCATCGCCATCATCGCGGCCGGGGTCATGCCCTGCATCCGCAGCATGGCGCGCATCATCGTGTTGCACATGTCGGCGCAGTTCATACAGGCCGGCGCACAGTCCATCATCTGCATCGAGCAGACCGTGCAGGCCTGCTCACAGGCTGAGCACGCATCCATACAGGCCTGCATCGCGGCCATGTCCATCATCTCCATGCCCGGCATCTTCATCTCCGCCGACATGGCGTCCATCATCGTCGCATCCATCGCGCACCGCTCCTCGTCTTGGGCTCTCGCCGACTGCGGGCGGGCAGGTGAACCCGCCTGACGCCAGAGTACGCCTGAGCGATGCCGGCGTCGATGGGCGGATGTAGTGTCATGCTGTGCCGACGTTCACCGCACTGCAGAGGCTGGTCGTATCGGTCGCGATCCTGGCCTCGTTCGTGACCTTTCTCGACGGCACCGTCGTCACCGTCGCACTGCCCGCGATCAGCCGGGAGCTGGGTGGCGGGATCGCCACACAGCAGTGGGTGGTCGACGCGTATCTGATCACGCTCAGCGCGCTGATCCTGCTGGCAGGCTCCGTGTCCGACGCCTACGGGCGCATCACCGTGATGCGGATCGGGCTGATCGCGTTCGGCCTGGCATCCGTCGCCGTCGCCGCGGCTCCCGACCCGCTGGTGCTGATCATCGCCCGGGCGGCGCAGGGCGCGGCCGGTGCGCTGCTGGTGCCCAGCTCTCTCGCACTGATCACCACGACCATGCGCGGCGAGGTGCAATCCAGGGCGATCGGCGTGTGGACGGCGTTCACCACCGGCGCGCAGCTGGTCGGGCCGCTGATGGGCGGCCTGTTCGTCGACCTGCTGTCGTGGCGGTTCGTGTTCCTCATCAACGTGCTGCCGATCGCCGTGAACCTCATCCTGCTGGCGAAGGTGCAGCTGCCGCAGCATCCGCGCACGATCCGGGTGGACTGGTTCAGCGGGGTGATCTGCGCGCTGGGACTCGGCGCACTGGTGTTCGCCCTCATCGAGCAGGAGAGGATGGGCTGGTCATCGCCGGCGATCTGGATCCCCGGTGCGGTCGGCATTCTGCTGCTGGCGGTGTTCCTGCTGCGGCAGCGAGGATCGGATGCTGCACTGATGCCGCTCGCGCTGTTCCGGGTGCGTAATTTCGGCTGGGGGAACCTCGCGACGCTGTTCGTCTACGCAGCGCTGTCGCTGAACGGCTTCGTGATCGGCGTCTACCTGCAGCAGGGCCCGGGGCTCAGCGCCACGGCCGCGGGGCTGGCGAGCCTGCCGATCACGATCCTGATGATCCTGCTCAGCTCCCGTGCCGGCGCCTGGGCCGGACGGCGGGGACCGCGGCTGTTCATGACGGTCGGGCCGCTGCTGATGGCCGCCGGCGCACTGCTGCTGCTCACCGTCGGGAGCGACTTCACCTACTGGTGGCAGGTGCTTCCCGCAATGGTCGTGCTCGGGCTCGGCCTGTCGCTGACCGTCGCACCGCTGACGGCGGCGATCCTCGGCGCGATCGACGAGCACCGCAGCGGCATCGCATCCGCGGTGAACAACGCCGTATCCCGCGTCGCCGGACTGCTCGTCGTGGCCCTGCTGTCGACGATCGTCGGCGGCACGCTCGATCTGGACGGGTTCCACAGCGCGGCCTGGGTCACCGCGACGTTGTTCGCGGTGGGCGGCGTGGTGTCGTGGATCGGCATCCGGCGGAATCCGGCTGCGGAGACGGCCGCCGATTCCGTGCCGAGCTGACGGCGTCGCGGGCAAGGCGATTCCGCGGACGCGGGATCGCGGCTAACGGATCGCGTGGTCGTGCACCGCTGAGTCGAGGTGCACCGCGTTGAGCTCCAGGTACAGCTGCCGTTCGGTGACCGAGACGCTCACTGTGTTGCGCCGGGCGAGCGCAGCGGCAGCACCGTCGAGGAAACCCGCGTCGAAGCTGTGCAGCACGATGGCATCCGCCTGGTGGATCGTCTTCCCCGCCCACTGTGCGAGGACCTTGGCGGGATCGCGATAGGTGTACACCACGGTGCGATCGGCCAGTTTGCTCCCGAAGTGCAGGCGTCCGGCATCCGGCGCCCCCACCTCGATCCAGGCGGTGACCCGACCGGTCAGATCGCGCACGAGCACGGCCGGCTCGTCGGTCGCCGCGACGCCCTCGGTGAACGCGATGCCCTCTTCATATTCGAGGCAGTACGCCAGCAGACGGGTGAGCAGGTACGCGTCTGTCTCGGACGGATGCCGTGCCATGCGCAGCACGAACTGCTCGTACACGCCCCGATCGACATCCGCCAGCTGCACATCGAAGGTGTGGATCGTCGAGCCTGTCGCCATGGTGTTCGAGCTTACGCGGGGAGGCGCGTCCGCTGCGCACGCACATGTATCACTCATGATGAATTTCTGATGCATCCGTGTTACACTTGTCTGTTCAGACTCTCACATGCCGGCGAAAGGAGCACCATGGCGAACGTGATCACAGTGGTCGCCGTCATCGCCCTCATCGTGGCTGCGGCGGCGCTCCTCAGAGAAGTCAGGAGCCGTGGCTGATTGGGAGCGTCGGCTCGCCGCATCGGCGGGCCGCATCGAGAAGGCGCACCGAGAACGGGATGAGACGATCCGTGCCGCGTACAAGGCAGGGATGAGGCAGTCCGCCATCGGCGACGCAGTCGGGCTCTCCCGAGTGCAGGTGAGTCGCATCATCAATCATTGACCGCGAAGAAGTCCTGAGCCGCGACACGTTCGTAAACGATGTCGCGACTCAGGACACTTGGCGGTGACGGTGGGATTTGAACCCACGGTAGGGGGTTACCCTACACAACTTTTCGAGAGTTGCACCTTCGGCCGCTCGGACACGTCACCGCGGACAAGCTTACGTTATCGGCAGACCCGCGCGCTAATCGAAATGCCCCGGTTAGGCTCATGCTCATGCACTGGCGCGATGACAGGATCGGTTCGGCCGCACGCGGCGAGAACCCGACGCTGCTGGCACAGACCCCGGCGGGGTACGCGGTGATCGGGGACGTGCAGTTCCTGCCGGGTTACAGCGTGCTGCTGAGCCGCGATACGGATGCCAGGGCCCTGGCCGACCTGCCGCGCACCGAGCGGGTGCAGTACCTCTCCGACGTCGATCTGCTCGCCACCGCGGTCGAGCGCGCCTGCCGGAAGCACGACCCCGCGTTCCGGCGCATGAACATCGAGATCCTCGGCAACACCGATGCTTTCGTGCACGCGCACCTGTGGCCGCGCTACGACTGGGAGCCCGCAGGCCTCGTGCAGAAGCCGGTCTGGCTCTACGACGCCGCGCACTGGAGTGACCCCGCGCACGCCCTCGGCCCTCGTCACGACGCGCTGCGCTCCTCGATCACCGCGGAGCTGACCACGCTTCTCGCCACCGGGGCCTGACGGCGCGGGATCTTCTGGTTCGCGGGGCGCAACACGCCGCGTCATCCCACGGCGAGGCAGCCGTTCGCGCCACCCTAAGTCGACCCAGGAGTGCACGAAGGCGACCCAGGAGTGCGGCCGGATGCGCTCAGGCAGCGTCCTCGACCAGGCGCAGCTGCACCGTGCACTCCTCGGGCCGGGTCGTTGCGAGCACGCACTCGGTGGCGATCGGACCACCGGCCTGCGTCAGCACAGCCTGCATCAGACCGAGATGCACCTGGCACAGCACCGGCCGATGCTCGGGCCTCGCTGCGGCATGCGGGCACGGGCTGAGCTCCACCGTCAGCCCCTCCTCGTCGACGACGGGCTCGAAGCCGCTCTCCTCCAGGTGCTCGATCAGCGCGTCCAGCTGATAGGTGGCCTCGCGGCCCAGCTCCGAACCATCCTCCCGAAGAATGCGGCGCATCATGTCACCGCGCCTGGCGGCCTCCGCGACCTTGTCGCGAGCGACCGGGCTCGACGCCTCCGGCGTTCCCGTCGCGGCACTGTACAGCGTGCGCGGTCGACCACGAGTGGTGCGGTGCTCGGTGGTCTGGATGACGTAACCGCCGTCGATCAGGCGCTGCAGGTGCTCCCGCACGGTGTTGGCGTGCAGCCCGGTGGCCTCGCACAGCTCGCCGATGGTGCGCTCGGCACGATTCTGCACCAGATGCAGGATCTGCACCCGGGAGTAGCTCGAGATCGGCCCGTATACGAGCCCACCGCCTGTCATGCCTCCATTGTGTGCCAGAACCCCCAGAACCGCGAGACCCCGGGCCGTGAATAATCACGGTGCGCGAATCGCCCCCGAAAAGCCCCTTCGCGGGACCCGAATGGCAGCCTCCCGCACAGGGAAGCCACCATCCGCGCCACCTGAAGCATCCGTCCCCGACGAAACCGCCTACGGCCTGCGCAGCCGGGCGGGGTCGGGCGCCGCCCCCACCGGATCCCAGCCGCGCTTGGGCGCACGGCTGCCGCGCTGCTCGTCACGCGAGCGGTACACGATGTACGGGCGGAACAGGTAGCCCACCGGCGCCGAGAACACGTGCACCAGCCGGGTGAACGGCCACAGAGCGAACAGCAGGCAGGCGGTGATCACGTGCAGCTGGAACAGCAGCGGCACCTCGAGCATCAGCTCGGGACGCGGGCGGAAGATCATCGCTTCGCGCACCCACGGCGAGATCGTCTCGCGGTAGTGGAACCCCGCCCCGAACACCTGATGCACGACGGTCGCGGCGGTGCCGAACAGCAGGGTCGCACCCAGGAAGACGAACATGATCTTGTCCATCACTGTGGTCGCCAGGAACACCGCCGGCACCGTGCGCCGGCGGAACACGAGGATGGCGAGGCCGGCCAGGGTCAGCACGGCGGCGAAAGTGCCGAGCACGGTCGCGCCGAGGTGATAGATCTCCTCGCTGATCCCGATCGCGTACAGCCACTCCCGCGGCACCAGCAGGCCCACCACGTGTCCGGCGATGACCATCAGGATCCCGAGGTGGAACATCGGCGAGCCCCAGCGCAGCATCCGGTTCTCGTAGCTCTGTGACGACCTGGTCGTCCAGCCGAACTTGTCGTAGCGGTACCGCCAGATGTGCCCGAGGACGAACACGGCCGCGCAGATGTACGGCAGCGCCACCCACAGCAGGGTCTGCATGGTGTTCACGGTCGATCCCCCGTTCCGATGAAGCCTCGCGATGCCGGGCCCGCGCCGGCCGGTGCCCCGAAGGTCGGCATCGGCAGACTCAGCCCGACCGTCTCGGTGGGCGGCCCCTCGCTCACCAGCGCCAGCACACGCTCGCGGGTGCGCTGGTCCACCTTCGGCAGCGACAGCGTGATGGCGCGCACGACGTCGGCCCAGGGGCTGTCCATGCCCTCCAGCGCCGCACGCAGCACCTCGACGCCCTCGCGGTGCGCGGCGAGCACGGCATCCGCCACCTCCGACTGCGACCGGGCCGAGAACTCCAGCACCGCAGGCAGGTAGTCGGGCAGCTCAGCCGCATCGAACTCCCAGCCCGCCGCGCGGTACGCGTCGAGGAAGGTCACCAGCGCCGTGCCGCGGCGACGCGTGTCGCCGGTGGCGTAGTAGCTCAGATACAGCGAGCACTTGCGTTTGAGGTCGAAGGTGGTCACGTAGATCTTCTGCCACGCGGATGTTCCGGCCTCGCGCGCGCGGGTGATGAACCGCTCCAGCGGTTCGGAGACGGATGCCGGGAGCGTGGCCGCGCCCGCCTCGAACACGTCCAGGCGCTCGAACCACTGCGCGTCCGGGTAGTCCAGCAGCAGCGAGGCGAGCATGTGCACCGTGCACCGCTGCGCGCGCGTGAGGGACGCCGGGGTGAGCGCGTCGGGCAGGGCCCGCCGAGGCGTGACCCGCGGGGGCAGGACGGTGCTCATCCTTCGTCTCGCTTCGCTCGCTCAGGAACCGGTGGAGTTTCGTCGTACGAGCGGGGCTGGGCGCGCTCAGACGGCGGGAACAGCCCTTCCGGTCGCCCGTTTCCATCCCAGTTCAGCAGGTTCACCCGTCCCGGTGTGGACGGCCGGTCAGCCGTCTGCCGGTCGGAGAGCATGTGGAAGTTCTCCACCGCGACCGGCACCGAGTGGCCGCTGGCCGCACCGAACGGCCCGCCGGCGCCGCCCATGCCCGGCCCGCCCTCGAAGTCCAGCGAGCAGGCCATCTCCTCGAGGTCGTGCGCCTGCTCCTGGTGGGCGGAGGGGATGACGTAGCGCTCCTCGTACTTCGCGATCGCGAGCAGCCGGTACATCTCCTCGATCTCGCGTCCGCTCATGCCCACCGCGTTCGCGATGCGCTCGTCGCGCTCATCGTCGATGCTGATGCCGCGCATGTACGAGCGCATCGCGGCGAGCTTGCGCAGCGCGGCATCCACCGGGGCGATGTCCCCGGCGGTGAACAGCTCGGCCAGGTAGCCGATCGGGATGCGCAGCTTGTCGATCGCGGCGAACAGCGTCCTGGCATCCTCGCCGTCGTTGCCGGAGCCGGTCACGACGTCGACCACCGGCGACAGCGGCGGGATGTACCAGACCATCGGCATGGTGCGGTACTCCGGATGCAGCGGCAACGCCACCTCGTAGTCGTGGATGAGCCGCCAGACCGGGCTGCGCTGGGCGGCCTCGATCCAGTCCTCGGCGATGCCGTCGCGGCGCGCCGCCTCGATCACCTCGGGATCGTGCGGATCCAGCAGCACCGACCGCTGCGCGGCCAGCAGCTCGTGCTCGTCCTCCACGGCGGCGGCCTCTGCCACCCGGTCGGCGTCGTAGAGCACCAGTCCCAGGTACCGCAGCCGGCCGACGCAGGTCTCCGAGCACACCGTGGGCAATCCGACCTCGATACGCGGGTAGCACATCGTGCACTTCTCGGCCTTGCCGGTCTTGTGGTTGAAGTACACCTTCTTGTACGGGCAGCCCGAGACGCACATCCGCCAGCCGCGGCAGGCGTCCTGGTCGACGAGCACGATGCCGTCCTCCTGGCGCTTGTACATCGCACCGGAGGGGCAGGATGCCACGCACGAGGGGTTCAGGCAGTGCTCGCAGATGCGCGGCAGGTAGAACATGAAGGCCTTCTCGAACTCGGCCTTCACCTCTTCGCTCATCTTCTGCAGGATCGGGTCCTGCTGCATGGTCTCCACCGAGCCACCCAGATCGTCATCCCAGTTGGCCGACCACGACACCTTCATGTCCTTGCCGGTGATCAGGCTCTTGGGCCTGGCCACCGGAGTGTGCTCACCGCTGGGCGCGTTCACGAGCATGTCGTAGTCATAGGTCCACGGCTCGTAGTAGTCGTCGATGCCGGGCAGCTTCGGGTTCGAGAAGATCCGCGCCAGCTTCGCCAGGCGCCCGCCCGAACGCAGCTTGAGCCGGCCCCGCTTGTTGCGCACCCAGCCGCCCTGCCACTTGTCCTGATCCTCGTACCCGCGCGGATACCCGACGCCGGGCCGGGTCTCGACGTTGTTGAACCACACGTACTCCACGCCGGTGCGGTTCGTCCACGCCTGCTTGCACGTGACCGAACAGGTGTGGCATCCGATGCACTTGTCGAGGTTCATCACCATCGACATCTGCGCCATGACCTTCATCGGTAGACCACCTCCTGGTTGCGGCGGCGGATCGTGGTGACCTCGTCGCGCTGGTTCCCCGTCGGCCCCAGGTAGTTGAACGCCCACGCCAGCTGCGCGTAGCCGCCGATCAGGTGGCTCGGCTTGAGCAGGATGCGGGTGAGCGAGTTGTGGATGCCGCCGCGCAGCCCGCTGGTCTCGCTGATCGGCACATCCACGGTGCGGTCCTTGGCGTGGTACATGTACACCGTGCCCTCCGGCATCCGATGCGAGACGTTGGCCCGCGCTACCACCACGCCGTTGCGGTTGTACGACTCGATCCAGTCGTTGTCGCGCACACCGATCTTCTCGGCGTCCTGCGGGCTCATCCAGATCGTGGGGCCGCCGCGCGAGAGCGAGAGCATGAACAGGTTGTCCTGGTACTCGGAGTGGATCGACCACTTCGAATGCGGGGTCAGGTACCGCACGTTCACCTCGGCGGCGGATGCCGTGCCCGGCACCACGTCGCCGAACAGGCGGTGCATGTCCAGCGGCGGCCGGTAGATCGGCAGCGCCTCGCCCAGCTCGTCCATCCAGTCGTGGTCGAGGTAGAAGTGCTGACGGCCGGTGAGCGTGTGCCACGGTTTGAGGTGCTCGACGTTGATCGCGAAGGCGGTGTACCGCCTGCCGCCGTGCTCGGATCCCGACCACTCCGGCGAGGTGATCACGCTGCGCGGCTGCACCGACACGTCCTGGAAGCTCAGGTGCGTGCCCTCGTGCTCGTCGGCGAGGAAGGCCATCTGCTGGCCGGTGTGCTTCTCGAGCGTCCGGAATCCCTGCACGGCCAGGCGTCCGTTGCTGGTGCCCGAGAACGCCAGGATCATCTCGCAGGCGCGCTGGTCGCTGTCCAGCCGCACGGCGCCGGTGTAGGGACCTGCGCCGACCGTGCCGTTCTTGCTCTTCAGCATCTCGATCTCGGGTTCGGCGCGGTAGGTGATGCCCTTGGTCGTCAGCCCCAGCTTCGCCGTGAGCGGGCCGAGTGCCTTCCACTGCTCGGCGAGCTTCGGATAGTCGCGTTCGACGACCGTCAGCTTCGGCATGGTGACGCCCGGGACCCGCGGCAGATCCTGCACGCGGCCGTGCGGGGTGGCCATCACGTCGGGGGTGTCGTGCTGCAGCGGGGTGGCGACCACGTCGCGCCGCACACCGAGGTGGGTGCGGGCCATCTCGCTGAACTTCTCGGCGAGGATGCGGAACGTCTCGAAGTCGGTCTTGGTCTGCCAGGGCGGCGAGATGGCCGGGTTGAACGCGTGGATGAACGGATGCATGTCGGTGGACGACAGATCGTACTTCTCGTACCAGGTCGCCGCCGGCAGCACGATGTCGCTGAACAGTGTGGTGCTGGTCATGCGGAAATCCGCGGTCATCAGCAGATCGAGCTTGCCCTCGGGCGCCTTCTCGTGCCAGGTCATCGACACCGGGCGGGAGCCCTCTGCGGCCTCCGGCGCGCGCACGGCGGCATCCGTGCCCAGCAGGTGCTTGAGGAAGTACTCGTTGCCCTTGCCCGAGGAGCCGAGCACGTTGGCGCGCCACATCGTCATCACGCGCGGGAAGTTCTCCGGAGCATCCGGATCCTCCACAGCGAAGCGCAGCGAGCCGTCGTCGAGACTGTCCACGACGTGCTGAGCGGGATCCTTGCCCGCCGCCTCGGCCTCGTCCACGAGGTCGAGCGGGTTGCGATCGAAGGTCGGATAGCTGGGCATCCAGCCGCGCTGCACCGACTCCACCAGGCAGTCAGCGGTGGTGCGGCCGTGGAAGGTGCCCTTGCCGAGCGGAGAGGACAGCTGATCCGCCGGCAGCCCGTCGTAGCGCCACTGGTCGGTGGATAGGTAGAAGAACGCCGTGCCGATCGTGTACCGCGGCGGGCGCACCCAGTCCGAGGCGCCGGCGTACTGCTGGTAGCCGGTGAGCGGGCGCACCTTCTCCTGCCCGACGTAGTGCGCCCATCCCCCGCCGTTCACACCCTGGCATCCGGTCATCGTCGTCAACGCGAGGAAGGTGCGGTAGATGGTGTCGGAGTGGAACCAGTGGTTGGTGCCGGCCCCCATCAGGATCATCGAGCGGCCGCCCGAGCGCTCGGCGTTGTCGGCGAACTCGCGCGCGATGCGCTCGGCCTGCGGCGCCGGCACCGAGGTGTGCTCCTCCTGCCAGGCGGGCGTGCCCGGGCTGGACGCGTCGTCGTAGCCGGTGGGCCACTGCCCCGGCATCCGCTCGCGCCCCACGCCGTACTGCGCGAGCATCAGGTCGAACACGGTGGTGACGGTCCTGCCTGCGACCGTGCGCACCGGCACGCCGCGGGTGATCGCGCCGGATCCGCCGGCGTGCTCCTGCCCCGGCTCCGGGTCCAGGTCGAAGCGGGGCAGCCGCACCTCGGCGGCCGCGCCGTCCCACGACGCCAGGTCGGCAACCGACAGCGGCGGCACCACGTCTCCCAGATCCAGGTTCCACCGGCCCTGATCCTCGGGGCTGAAGCGGTGCCCCAGCGAGCCGTTGGGCACCACCGGTGTGCCGTCGGCATCCATCAGCACGGGTTTGAAGTCGGCCCGGGACTGGTCGGCCTCCGCGCCCGGCAGATCGGATGCCGTGACGAACTTGCCCGGCACGAGCCCGCCGTCGCGCTCCTCGAGCTCGACGAGGAAGGGCGCGTCGGTGTAGCGGCGCATGTAGTCCTCGAAGCGCTCGGTGCGCTTCTGCACGAAGTGCTCGTTGAGGATGACGTGGCCCATCGCCAGGGCCAGCGCGGCATCGGTGCCGGGGTGCGGTGCGACCCATTCGTCGGCGAACTTCGTGTTGTCGGTGTAGTCCGGCGACACGGTGATCACCTTCTGGCCGCGATAGCGCGCCTCGACCATGAAGTGCGCGTCGGGTGTGCGGGTGACGGGAACGTTCGAGCCCCACATGATCAGGTAGCCGGCGTTCCACCAGTCGGCCGACTCCGGCACGTCGGTCTGATCGCCGAACACCTGCGGGCTGGCGACCGGCAGGTCGGCGTACCAGTCGTAGAACGACAGCATCGTGCCGCCGATGAGGTTCATGAAGCGCGAGCCGGCGCCGTGCGAGACCATCGACATGGCCGGGATGGGCGAGAAGCCCGCCACGCGGTCGGGCCCGTAGGTCTTCACCGTGTGCACGTGCGCGGCGGCGGCGATCTCCATGACCTCGTCCCACGTGGTGCGCACCAGGCCGCCCTTGCCGCGCACGCGCTTGTAGCTCTGCGCCTTCTCGGGATCCTCGACGATCGACGCCCAGGCGTCGACGGGATCCGGATGCTGCGCCTTGGCCGCTCGGTACAGCTGGGCCAGCGTGTCGCGGATGTACGGGTAGCGCACGCGGGTGGGCGAGTAGGTGTACCAGCTGAACGCGGCGCCGCGGGGGCAGCCGCGCGGTTCGTACTCGGGCGAGTCGGGGCCGACGCTCGGGTAGTCGGTCTGCTGTGCCTCCCACGTGATGATGCCGTCTTTGACGTACACCTTCCACGAGCACGATCCGGTGCAGTTCACGCCGTGGGTGGAGCGGACCACCTTGTCGTGCGACCA
Organism: Microbacterium suwonense; assembly: GCF_030296555.1. NCBI lineage: Bacteria > Bacillati > Actinomycetota > Actinomycetes > Micrococcales > Microbacteriaceae > Microbacterium > Microbacterium suwonense. Next base: position 2,973,325 of record NZ_AP027728.1, on the reverse strand, counting down.
GCGGTCGCGATAGAACGCGTCTCCCGCGCGCCCGCCCTGCAGGAACACCGCGCGCAGGTCTTCGCTGGTCTGGCCCGGTCGCACGAAGCGACCCATGTTCAGCAGGGCATCGGCGAGCGGCCCGTCTGTCGCAGGCGCACCATGAGTGCGGGTTCCGGTGGTCATCGCTGCTCCTTCCCGGAGTACACGTGGTACTTCAGCATCCTGCTTCACGGGGCGAACCGACACAAGGGCGGGCCGTGTTTAATCGGATGCTGCTGTGTGGCGCCGCTGCCGGGTGCTGTGGGCGGGCGCTACGGGAATCGCCCGATCCGGGTTTTCTCCGGCTCCAGGTATAGCCACCGGCGCCGACGCAGGCTACGGTCACCGTTATCGAAGGGAAGCCTGATGACTGCTCCGACCACCTCCGCTGCGCCATCGACGACGGACCTCACCGGCGGATTCGCGCAGGTGCTGCTGGCCACGCTCGCCTCGACCATCGGCTTCTGGGCGTGGATGTCCATCTCTCCGCTGCAGCAGACCTACGCCTCTCAGATGGGCCTGGACGAGGGGCAGATCTCGCTCATGCTGGCCACCCCCGTGCTCGTCGGCGCGCTCGGTCGCATCGTGATCGGGGCGATGACCGACCGGTTCGGCGGCCGGCGGATGTTCACGGCCGTGCTGCTGCTGTCGGCACCGGCGGTGCTGCTGGTGGCGCTGGCCGGCAGCATCCGCAGCTTTCCGCTGCTGCTGATCGCCGGGTTCTATCTGGGTGTGGCGGGCACGATCTTCGCGGTGGGCGTGCCGTTCTCCAGCGCCTGGTTCCCGCCACAGCGCCGCGGCTTCGCCAATGGCGTCTTCGGCATGGGCATGATCGGCACGGCCGTCTCGGCGCTGGCGACGCCACGCCTGGCGCAGGACATCGGCTACCTGCCCACGCACCTGGTGATCGCCGGGGCGCTGGTGGCGATGGCCGCGGTGGTGTGGTTCGGCATGCGGGAGTCGCCGGTGTGGCAGCCGAACCGCGAGAAGCTGGTGCCGAAGGTGATCGGCGCGCTGAAGCTGCCAGTCACGTGGGAGATGGCGTTCCTATACGGGATCGTGTTCGGCGGGTTCGTGGCCTTCTCGAACTTCCTGCCCAAGTATCTGACCACGATCTACCCGGATGAGGTGGATGTTCTCGGTGCCGGCATGCGCACGGCGCTGTTCGCCGCCGCGGCGGTGATCGCCCGGCCCGTCGGCGGTGTGCTGGCCGATCGATTCGGCCCGAAGGTGATCTCGCTGATCTCACTGGGCGGCATCGTCACCCTGGCCTACGTGGTCGGTCAGCAGCCCGCCGAAGGCATCGTCACCGGGGTGACATTCATCCTGATGGCGTCGGCGATGGGACTCGGGATGGGAGCGGTGTTCGCGTGGATCGGGCCGTCCACTCCGAAGGAGAAGGTCGGTGCGGTCAGCGGCGTGGTCGCCGCAGCCGGAGGCCTGGGCGGGTACTTCCCACCGCTGGTGATGGGCGCGACCTACCACCCGGAGTCGGGCTCGTACTCGCTGGGGCTGTGGCTGCTGGTGCTGGTCGGCGCGTTCGCGCTGGTGGTGGCAGGGATGCTGAAGGACGTCGGCCGCAAGGCCCCTGACCCCTCTCCGCCCTCTTTCCCCTCTGACCCCTCGCTCCCCCTGACCCCTCTCCCCTTCTTCCTCTCCGCCCTCTTTGCTTCAGGTGGCGCAACACGCCGCTTCCTCGCGCGGGAAGCAGCCAGCTGCGCCACCTGAAGCGGGGATCGGCGCGCGACGGGGGCGCTGTCGGATGCCACGGATAACCTTGCTGCATGGCCACCACCCGTCGACCCGCACCGCCCGCCTTCGTCTGCACGGAATGCGGCTGGACGACGGCGAAGTGGGTCGGCCGCTGCGGCGAATGCCAGCAGTGGGGCACGGTGCAGGAGCAGGGTGCGAAGGCCGGCATCCTGCGGCAGACGGATGCCGTGGCCCCGGCCGCCGACCGCGCCGCACGCCCGATCACGCAGATCACCACGGCCGACGCCCCGCGGCGCAGCAGCGGCGTCGGCGAGTTCGACCGGGTACTCGGCGGCGGCATCGTGCCGGGCGCCGCGATCCTGCTCAGCGGTGAGCCCGGTGTCGGCAAGTCCACGCTCCTGCTGGAGGTCGCGGCGGCCACGGCGAAGTCCGGGCGCCGCGTGCTGTACGCCAGTGCCGAGGAGTCGCCCGCGCAGGTGCGGCTGCGGGCGGAGCGCACCGGCGCACTGCACGAGGAGCTGTTCCTGGCCAGCGAGACCGATCTGGCCACGATCCTCGGGCATATCGACGAGGTCAAGCCCGACCTGGTGATCGTGGACTCGGTGCAGACCGTGGCATCCGGCCTGATCGACGGCGCAGCCGGGCAGCCCAGCCAGGTGCGCGAGGTGGCGGCCACCCTCATCCGCGTCGCCAAGGACCGCGGCCTGCCCGTGATCATCGTCGGTCATGTCACCAAGGACGGCCAGGTGGCGGGCCCGCGGGTGCTGGAGCATCTCGTCGACGTGGTCTGCCACTTCGAGGGCGATCGGCAGACGGCGCTGCGCTTCATCCGCGCGCTGAAGAACCGCTTCGGGCCGACCGACGAGGTCGGATGCTTCGAGATGACCGGTGCGGGGATCGCCGAGGTGCCCGATCCCAGCGGGCTGTTCCTGTCGCAGGGCGCCGCAGAGCCGGGCACGTGCGTGGCGATCGCGATGGAGGGCAGGCGTGCGCTGCCCGTGGAGGTGCAGGCGCTCACCATCGAGTCGACGGCACCGAATCCACGCCGCGTGGTACACGGCCTGGACTCCTCGCGGGTGGCGATGGTGCTGGCGATCCTTGAGCGCCGTGCCGGCATCCAGACCTCTAAGCTCGACGTCTACGTGTCGACGGTGGGCGGGGTGCGCTTCACCGAGCCGGCGGCGGATCTGGCGATCGCCGTCGCCGTGGCGGGGTCGATCCGACAGCTGTCGGTGCCTCGCACCGTCGCCGCCGTCGGCGAGCTGTCACTGGCAGGCGAGATCCGTCCGGTCACACAGGCGACACAGCGGCGCAGCGAGGCGGCGCGGCTGGGTTACCGGCAGGTGGTCGACGACCGCTCGAAGACGTTGCGCTCCGCGTTGAGCGACATACGCTCGCGCATGACCGAGCGACGCCGCGAAGACGATATCCCTCCGTTCTGAGCGCACCGCGTCAGGATCCGGACGAGACCTCCAATGCCTTCAGCAGCTCGGCGGGCGGAGCCTGCATGGGGTGCGGCCCTGCAATGTCGAGGAACACGGTGGTGATGGTGTCGCGGTGCGCGACGAGAAAGGACTTCAGCCAGGCCGGGGAGTAGATCCCCACGCCGGGAGGCAGGTTCGCCGGCTTGTTCTTGGCGTCGCTGAACAGCAGCAGCGCGACATCGCCGGTGGTCGGATCGCGATAGGTCCACACCTCGCCGCCATCGAGCGGATTATCACGCGGACCAGGCTTGATCAGCGGCACCACGGTGTTGCCGTTGCGCAACGCCAGCGCCACCGCCGCCATGTCCTGCTTCTCCAGCGCCTGAGCCAGCGCCTCCGAGCGGAAATCCCCGGGACTGGGGCGCTTCGCGCCCGCCCTCTTCTTCGCCATGCATCCAGCTTAAGAGAGTGGGACCCTCTCGAATCATCCAGTGGGGACTGGAGTATTCGAGAGGGTCCTCCGGTTGTCTCCGCGGCGAGTGTCGAAGCGCTGGGGACGCTGATACGACACCACTGGGGATGGCTTCACCGCTCAGAACGGACAACCTCGTTCTATGGTATCCCAAAATACTGGTTGTCCGATGACTCAGCGCAGGATGATCTGCCTCGAGGCGACGCTGTCGAATCCGCCGATCGATACGCTGACGTGATACGACGCACCACCACCCGGCGCGCGAGCACGATTCTTCTGATCGCAGGTGTCCACTGACGACCGCGTGCGGTCCCACACCACCGGATTCTTGGTGCTCACCGTCGATCCCGCCTTGAGCGTCGCGATCTGATCGCTGGGCTCGGTCTGGCAGTCGGTCGAGCGCCACCAGACGTCCTTTCCACTCGTCACCGTGAACTTCTGCGTGCTCGATCCGACGTTCAGCGTGCAGTCGTGATCGCTCTTGCTGGTGAGGGTGATCGACAGCTTCGGCAGCACCCCGGCGGCATAGGTGTCGGCATCCGTCACCGCCGTCACCTCGACATCCCCCACCTCGCAGGCGACGATGCCCGGAGTCTCGGACGGATCCGGGCTCGGCGAGTCCGACGGGGTGGCGGGCGCGTCCGTCGCGCCCGCAGTCGGCGTATCGGATGCCGGTGCCGAGGCGGACGGCGTGGGATCGGCGGCGGTGCTCCACGGCTGGGCCACCGCCAGCCACACCCCACCTGCGATGAGGGCGATCAGCAGGATGAGCACCAGGAGCACGGCGAGCCGCCGGCGACGGTAGACGGCGGCGGACTGACGGGGCATGATTCCAGGCTAGGCGAGTCAGCTCAGGTGCTTGAGCATCCGGGTGTTCCCGAGCGTGTTCGGCTTGACGTGCGCCAGGTCGAGGAACTCCTCCACACCCGCGTCGCCGCTGCGCAGCGCGGGAGTACACGTCGGGGTCGACGATGTGCTCGCCGATCGGCTCGAATCCACGGCGGATGAAGAAGCCGGTCTCGAAAGTCAGGCAGAACAGCCGCGACAGGCCCAGCTCCCGGGCTCGCAGCTCGAGGCCTTCGACGATCGCACGCCCGATGCCGTGATTCAGATGGTCGTCGCGCACGAGCAGGGTGCGCACCTCTCCGAGGTCCTCCCACATGACGTGCAGGGCCCCGCATCCGACCAGTTCGCCCGCCACCTCGGCGACGACGAACTCCTGCACCGCGCCGTACAGCACCGCCAGATCCTTGCCGAGCAGGATACGTCGCTCGACCAGCGGCTCCAGAAGCGCATGGATGCCGGAGATGTCGGCGGTGCGGGCTGCGCGGATGGTGTACTCGGTCACCGTTCCAGACTAGGACTCGTCGGCGGGGGCTCTTCTGCAGACTCGCCCTTCCGCTCGGTCACCGCCGGGTCTACAGTTCGCGTATGAACGCGCCCTACCTCGTACTGGCGATCGTGACGCTGATCAGCACCGCGCCCAGCCTGTTCTTCTCGGCGGTGGAGATGCGCAGCACCGACCCGAAGACCCGCGTGATCGCGCAGTACACGACCGCGCGCAGCCTGGCGCTGTTCCTGCTCGCGATCGTCCCGCTGTGCGGGCGGTTCGACGGATGGCTGCTGGCGATCGCCGTCGCGATGCTGATCGTCCAGGCGATCGACGGGGCGATCGCCCTTCGTGCTCGCTCTGCGGGGATGGGAACCCCGCTGGTGAACATCATCGGCCCATTCGCGACGGCCGTGGCGAGCGCTGCTTGCATCTGGTGGTTCCTCGCCGCCGGGTGACCCGCTCCCAGTGCTCTCCCCGCAGCGCTCGTCACCGGGCTCCTTCCGCGCTCCTTCTGCGCTCAGGTGGCTCGAATCGCGGCATCCGCTCGCCTGATGCCGCCATCTGCGTCACGTGAAGCGAGCCGGGGTGGTGCCGGACGGCACGCCGCACGACGCAGAAGGGGCGCGGATGCCGAAGCATCCGCGCCCCTGTCTGACGCACCGGTCAGTCGCCGCTGGCGACCGCCAGATCGGGTGTGCCCGAGATGCCGCCGCCGGTGTTGATGCCGACCGACACCTTCTCTCCGCGCGGTGCGGCGTCGAAGGTGAACGCACCGTCGACGACGTCGACCTTCACGTGGTCGCCGCTGTTGAGCTCGCCGTGCAGGATCTTCTCGCTGAGCATGTCCTCGATCTCGCGCTGCATGGCGCGGCGCAGCGGACGGGCGCCGAGCGAGGGGTCGAAGCCGATGTCGATCAGCTTGTCCTTCGCGGTGTCCGACAGCTCCACCGTCATGTCGCGGTCGAGCAGACGATCGGCCAGCTGCTTGGTGAACAGGCCGACGATCTGCCGCAGCTCATCCTTGTTCAGCTGCGGGAACACGATGATGTCATCGAGACGGTTGAGGAACTCGGGCTTGAAGTGGCGCTTGAGCTCTTCGTCGACCTTGCCCTTCATCCGCTCGTAGGTGGTCTGCGAGTTTCCTCGATCTGGAAGCCGACCGGGCCACCGGCGATCGCCGACGAGCCGAGGTTGGTCGTCATGATGATCACGGTGTTCTTGAAGTCGACGATGCGGCCCTGACCGTCGGTCAGGCGCCCTCTTCGAGGATCTGCAGCAGCGAGTTGAAGATGTCGGGGTGGGCCTTCTCGATCTCGTCGAACAGCACCACCGAGAACGGCTTGCGACGCACCTTCTCGGTGAGCTGGCCGCCCTCTTCGAACCCGACGAACCCGGGAGGGGCTCCGAACAGGCGCGAGACGGTGTGCTTCTCACCGAACTCCGACATGTCGAGGGAGATCAGCGCGGCCTCGTCGTCGAACAGGAACTCGGCGAGCGCCTTGGCCAGCTCGGTCTTTCCGACGCCGGTGGGGCCGGCGAAGATGAACGAGCCCGAGGGGCGCTTCGGGTCCTTGAGCCCCGCACGCTGGCGACGGATCGTGCGCGAGAGGGCGGCGATGGCCTCCTCCTGGCCGATGACGCGCTGGTGCAGTGCCCGCTCCATGAACACGAGGCGGCTGGACTCCTCCTCGGTGAGCTTGAAGACCGGGATGCCGGTGGCCTGGGCGAGCACCTCGGCGATCAGCCCCTCATCGACGACCGCCGGGCCGGAGACGTCTCCGGCGCGCCACTGCTTCTCCAGGCGCAGCCGCTCGCCGAGCAGCTCCTTCTCCTGGTCGCGCAGCGACGCGGCCTTCTCGAAGTCCTGCTCCTCGCTGGCGGTCTCCTTGTCCTCGCGGACCTTGGCGATCCGCTCGTCGAACTCGCGCAGCTCGGGCGGCGAGGAGAGGATGCTCAGGCGCAGACGCGCCCCCGCCTCGTCGATCAGGTCGATGGCCTTGTCGGGCAGGAACCGGTCGGACACGTAGCGGTCGGCCAGGTTCGCTGCAGCGACGAGAGCACCGTCAGTGATCTGCACCTTGTGGTGCGCCTCGTAGCGGTCGCGCAGACCCTTCAGGATGTTGATCGCGTGCGGCAGCGTCGGCTCGTGCACCTGCACGGGCTGGAAGCGACGCTCGAGTGCGGCATCCTTCTCGAAGTACTTGCGGTACTCGTCCAGCGTGGTCGCGCCGATCGTCTGCAGCTCACCGCGGGCGAGCAGCGGCTTGAGGATGCTGGCCGCGTCGATCGCGCCCTCGGCGGCACCCGCACCCACCAGGGTGTGGATCTCGTCGATGAAGACGATGATGTCGCCGCGGGTGCGGATCTCCTTGGTGACCTTCTTCAGGCGCTCCTCGAAGTCGCCGCGGTAACGGGAGCCGGCGATCAGCGAGCCGAGGTCGAGCGAGTAGAGCTGCTTGTCCTTGAGCGTCTCGGGCACGTCGCCCTTGACGATCGCCTGGGCGAGCCCCTCGACGACGGCGGTCTTGCCGACGCCGGGCTCGCCGATCAGGACGGGGTTGTTCTTGGAGCGGCGCGAGAGGATCTGCATGACCCGCTCGGCCTCCTTCTCGCGGCCGATGACCGGGTCGAGCTTGCCATCACGGGCGGCCTGGGTGAGGTTGCGGCCGAACTGATCGAGCACCTGCGAGCCGCCCTGTGCGGAGGCCGGACCGTCGTTCGCCTGCGCGCCGACGGCGGCCGTCTCACGCCCGGGAGCACCGGAGAGCAGCTGGATGACCTGCTGGCGCACCTTGTTCAGGTCGGCGCCGAGCTTGACGAGCACCTGGGCCGCGACGCCCTCGCCCTCGCGGATCAGGCCGAGCAGGATGTGCTCGGTGCCGATGTAGTTGTGGCCGAGCTGCAGTGCCTCGCGCAGGCTCAGCTCGAGCACCTTCTTGGCGCGCGGGGTGAACGGGATGTGGCCTGTCGGCTGCTGCTGACCCTGACCGATGATGTCCTGCACCTGCTCGCGCACAGCGTCGAGGGAGATGCCCAGGCTCTCGAGCGCCTTCGCTGCGACACCCTCGCCCTCGTGGATCAGGCCGAGCAGGATGTGCTCGGTACCGATGTAGTTGTGGTTGAGCATCTTCGCCTCTTCTTGGGCGAGGACGACAACTCGACGGGCTCGGTCCGTGAATCTCTCGAACATGCTGTGACTTCCTTTCGCGCGGGGCGAAGCGGCGGTGGCGCCTTGTACATCGAGCGTAACGACCACGACGGCGACGGATGCCCGTGTTCGCCGTCGGCATAGCGTGCGCCGACTCATCGTCCGGGCCTTACGGCCCCGCCCTCTTGACTCGCCATATCGACTGTCGTTATGTTAACGACCATCGATAACAACGAATATCGATAAGAGAGGGCTGTCATGTGGAATCTCACGCCGGGGGACATCATCGTGGTCGCCAGCCTGCTCCTCGGCGCCGGCGCCGGAGCTGGGTCGATGGTGCTGCTGCTGAGGCGCGCTCCGGTATCGATCGAGGGCATGGCGAAGTCGGACCGCATCGGCACCGCGTTCGTGGCGGGTGGGGCGGTGTTCGTCGGCGTGGTCGCTCTGGGCAACGCGGTCGACACGCTCTTCGGTTCGCTCTCTCCCGGTTCGGTCACGGTCTACAACATGGCTCGACGCGTGGCACAGGTCGAGGATGCGCTGATGGCGCTCCCCCAGATCGAATGGGCAAGTTCCACCGCCGTGGACGTGACGATCGACGATGCCCCGGCGAGCGTATCGGCCTGGCTGCTGACCGCGGATCTGCTGCCGATCCTGCTGGTGCTGGTCGTGTGCGCCACCGCCGTCTGGCTGGCGATCGGGATGCTGCACGGGCGCCCGTTCGCACGCCGATTCCCTCTCGCGCTCGTCGTCGTCGCATCCGCCGTGATGGTGTGCGGCCTGTTCGGCCAGCTGGCCGCAGGGATCGCACGCGCGGAGGCCGCGGCATTTCTCAATGCCGGCGCATCGGAGGACGTCGTGTTCGCTTCGCTGGCGGTCGCGATCGATCTCTCCCCGATCGGGTGGGGTCTGGTGATCGGGCTTCTCGCCGGGGCGTTCCAGCTCGGCACCCGGATGCAGAATGATACGGAAGGACTGGTCTGATGTGGACTTCTGATGAGCTCTGGCCGGGGTTGCTGCAGTCGTTCGCCTGGCTGGCGGGTCTCGGGGTCGTCGTGGGACTCGGGATCTGGTGGGCACGGCGTCGCGGCAGCGATACGCTCGCGCTCAGCGTCACGCGCAGTCTCGCCGGCATCGTCATCGGACTGTCGCTCGTCGGGCTCATCTTCGGCGGCATCAATCAGTTCGTCGCGCAGCCGACGTGGCTCAATGACAATATGCGCACGTGGGTGGACGATCATCTGGGCTCTTTGCAGAGTCCCGCGTGCGACGTGGACGGCTCGTTCGTCGAGGGGTCACCCGCTGCCGAAGGTGCGCTCTCATACTGCAAGGGTGCGATCAACTACCTGCCGCACACCCCGAGACTCGCGTTGTTCCTGGCTGCGGTGTTCACCTTCCTGGCGACCATCGCGGTCGCCTGGTCGATCTACACGGCCGCATTGCTGGCGAGTCAGCGCGAGCCGTTTCATCCCTCGGTGCACCGCACATTCACTCGGGCCGCTCTCGTCACGCTGGGTGCGGGGCTCGTCGCGGATGTCGCCACGACGATCGGGATGACACTCGCAGCTCGAGCGCTCGAATGGACACCGGGAGTGACCGTGCCCTATGTGTTCCAGCCGCCGGTGTGGCCGTTCGCGGTCGCGCTCGGCCTGCTCGCCCTTGCTGCGATCTTCCGGTACGGAGCACAGCTGCAGCGGGAAACGGAGGGACTGGTGTGAGTCCGGCCGAAGCGGAGGACGAGTTCACCGGCATCCACTGCCGTCTGGACGAGCTGCTCGCCGAGCGGAACATGACGCTGACCGAGCTGAGCGCGCGGGTGGGCGTGAGCATCGTGAACCTGTCGGTGCTGAAGAACGATCGGGCGCGGGCGATCCGCTACTCCACTCTGCGGGCGATCTGCGAGGCGCTGGGTTGCGAGGTCGGCGAGCTGCTGGTGCTCGCGCCTCGGGAGTGAGCAGAAGCCGGCCCTCTGCCTCTCGGCGCTCACCTCACAAGTGGAGCAGCAGGGCGCGAGTCTGCGCGATTCCAGCGAGCGAGCGGTTGACACCTCCGCGGGTGGTGTGCCGCTGGCGGGGTGCGGGGTTCAGGCCGGCAGGGGTTCGATGATGACGGCGGTGCCGTAGCCGCACACCTCGCTGTACGTGCCGATGGCACCGGTGTCGAAGCGCATGGCGATGACGGCATTGGCGCCGCGCGCCTGCGCTTCGGCCCACATTCGCTGCATCACCACCTGACGGCTGTCGTACATGATCTGCGTGTACTCGGGGATCTCGCCGCCGCCGAGTGAGCGGAAGCCCGCGGTGATGCTGCGGCCGAAGTCCGCCGCGCGCACGGTGATGCCCATCACCTCGCCGAGCACCTGGGTGATGCGGTAGCCGGGGACATCGTTGGTCGTCACCATGAACATGGTGGAATCATCGCAGATGTGACGCGCCCGTCCCGCGATTCACGATGCACACGACCGCGCGCAGATCAGGGTGCACACCACCGCGCGCAGGTCATGGTGCACACCACCGCGCGCAGGTCATGGTGCACACCACCGCACGGGCCAGAACGCACCCAACCGGCGCGCGACCGGCGGTTCATGCCGCAGGTCTGAAGCGCTTCGGTGGCGGATCGATCCCACCCCATGCACAGCTCAATGCCGCGCGCGGTCGCATGGGGAACGCCTCACCTGACCTGTGGTGCAGGACGAAGTCGTCTTTGCCGTCGCGGGTGATCCGCCACCTGCCGTGATGGAGCGTCATGTGGTGATATCGGCACAGCAGAATGCCGCGATCGATGTCGGTTCTTCCCCGATCTCGCATCCATTCATCGATGTGATGCGCTTCGCAGTAGGAGGCCGGGCGGTCGCAGCCGCGCCAACGGCATCCGCCATCTCGGATCGCGAACGCGATGCGCTGCTTCGGCGTGAACAGTCGCTGCTCGCGCCCCACGTCCAGCGCGTTGCCGCAGGAGTCGACGGTGACCGTGACCGTTCCGCTGTCGCAGATGTGCTGCGCCGCGACCGAGCCAGGCAGTGAAATCAGATGGTCCTCGCTGTGAGCGACCGGCGCCCCAGCGCCGTCTGCATCCACAACCTGCACAAGTCGCACGCCGGCCTGACGAGTGCCGAACACACTCTCGGCATCGGCGAGCACACCGGCGCGCAACACGTCCATGATCAAGTCGTAGGCGAGCTGGTCGTTGGTTCGCTGGTCATCCACCAGAGAGGCGGCCTGCTGCTTCTCTGCGGGATCCACGAATCGTGGACCACCGCGTCGCGGCCTCAGCGCCGACCCGAGCACGGTCTCGATGAACAGATCACCCTCGTCATCGAGCACCATGCTCGCGCGCTTCTGCCCGTCCTGCCCCCGGTACGTGCGAAAGGAGCGCTTCTCGAACCTGTCGAGGAACCGCGCCTCGGCCCCCTCCGGATCGAGCAGGTCGCGGATCGTCCGCGCCGCCTGCCACAGTTCTTCGACCGTGCGCTCGGCGGCTTCACCGATGAGCTGCTCCGCCGCCTGCCGCCAGGCCGCACGCCCGGCATCGCGCATGTGGGTGCTCTCAGCATCCACCGTCTCAGCATCCACCGCGTCGGCATCCGTCGCACCAGCATCCGTCGCACCGGCATCCATGTCCGCCCGATCGTCCACCTCCGGCGGATCACCCAACCCGCGCTGAATCGCATCGAACTGCGAGGACGTCAGGCGGCTGTCACGCAGTGCGTCGCGCAGGGGCTGGTACCAGGGCTCCGCTGCAGTCGGCTGCGCGCTCGCCCGCGCATCGCCGGACGAGCTCGCCGCATCCGTGTCGTCTATCACCGACTCCCCCACCCGCACCTTGCGGTTGGCGTCAGCCCTGGTCGATCCGGTCATGTCCTGGATGAGCGCGGCAGCCGAGCGATGCCCACGCGACTGCGAGAGCCCGGAGTGCCCGTGCTCGCGCTTCGACCGCACTGCGGCGATGCCCGCCGCCAGCACCTGGATCTGATCGACCTCCCGCGCCAGGGACGCCGTCTCCCGGAGAACCGCGACGATCTCGGCATCCGTCATCGACATCATCGACGCGCGGGCGAGTTCCGCGTCACCGGCGTCGGAGAGGTGAGCGCTGAGTGTGGGGATCAGCGCTGCAACATCGGTGAAATCAGCCATACTTCATACTCTCAGACACCACCGACATTCGAAGATAGTTTCGTTAATCTGTGGATAACTCATCCATCCGATGATCCTGCCGATCTGCTGGCGATCGTGAACCGCGACCTCACGCCGAGTCGACGCTTCTACGACCACTGGCAGGCGAACAGCTACGCCTCCGACGCGTGCGACACCGTCGGTCTTCTCGAGGCTCAGCCGGCTGCGACCCCCGCGCTCATTCCCATGATCGAGCGGGCGATCATCCTTGCGACCCACGCAACCCTGAGATCCGATGACTCGTCGGGGATGCAGGGCGGCCTGGTGTGAACGCTGCTCGATGCGTACGGCCAAGCGGTGCGCACGACGGCTCCCCCACTCACCCAGGCGGAGCATCGCGCAGCACCGAGCCGCGATCGCCGACACCGACCTCGAAGAGGCGGGACTGCACACGGATGCCGTCGCCGACGCGCACATCGGCATCGCGCTCGACGGACGCGGCTGGGATCAGAAGCTCGTCACGTTCGTGGTGGATCGCGAAGCGGCCTACTGACACGCTGCCCGTCTATCGGGAGATCGTGCTGCAGACGCTCGAGGTCACCGACAAGAGCAACTACCGCGCGGCCGCGGCTGTTCTCAAGAAGATGAGGGATGCTGCGCGAGCGGCAGGAGCGGATGCCGAGGCCGAATTCACCGCGTCCAATGTGGATGAAGGTGAAGCTTCATGCGAAGAAATCTTCGTCGATCTCAATCGCCCTGAACGTCTCATGTACCTGCACGCCGACGCCATACCGGATCATCAGCCGCGCCAAGCGGTTGCCGTCGATCAGGATGACGCGGGTGGGCACGGCATCCGCATAGGTACGGGGACTGCGCACCGGTAGCAAGGGCTGGTGCGCTGCTGTTCCCACGCAGCTTCTGAGCGGGTGGGTAACCCACGACCCTACGGGATGACTCCGCAGCCGCGTCGCACGCAATCTCCTCCGGCACAGGCACGTCGAGGATCGTCGCGATCTGTGTGAGTTCACGACTCTCATTATCGCTAATGACTCCATCTGCCAGTGCTTGCCACGGGGCCACGAGTCACGGCGCAGTCGGTTTCTCCCACACCTCGGCGTAGCGTTCAGAGACCAGCGGCCAGACCTCACGCATCCCGTCCTCGACCGTGGCAACGCGCTGAGCAAGGTCGTCGTAGAGAACGAAGGAGTGCGGGATGAGTCGGCCAGCCCGATCACGACGCTGATCTGGATCACCAAACTTCAGCGCCACAGCATCGCCAGCCCGCACACAGCCGCTCGCCGCGCCGTCCAGGACGGACATCACCTGCTCATAAGCACGAAGCGGATCCTGAAAACCTCCGTCCGACAGGAAGGTGAATCCCCAGGAGCGACCGCGGGTCGCCCAGATGAATCTCATCGCAGGCTTCGCAGCAGCACATCGTCCGCTTCGCCCGCCTGGAGGTCGATACGAAACTTCGCCAAAGTTGCGATGAGGTACTCGCGCTTCTCGACGGCGGTCCGCTCGACTTCTTCGAGCCTGTCCCGTCCCATCTCGACGAACTGCTCAACCTTGTCCTTCGAGAGGAAACCGGCAACGAGCCCGACCACGGGGCGGATCCTGACCGGAGCGCGCCGTGCCAGCAAACCGAGCACTCCGCCGAGAACACCAGCCAGGGCATCCGCACTGCTGAGCAGGCGCTTGCCGACCTCGACCGGCAGCTGCTTCGCGTTCACCCAGCGCAAGTGCCTCTCATACGGCAGAACCGACGCGATCGGCAGGATCAGGTCGAGGCCGATGCGGTCTTCCAGTCGAATCTCCTCCGGGGTGAACTTCGCCGACGACAGGAGCAGGAAATCATCGCCGACAGAGAGTGCGTCGGGCGCTTGAACCATAGAGGAGATCGTTTCGTTGAGCCGAGCGAGATCCGCGCCAGCCTTGCCGATGACCAGGTCTTTGAGGGCGTGGACGTCGAGATCGGGGAGAAGGTCCGCCTTGGAAAGCGCGATCATCCAGATACGAGGAAAACGCGTGAGCGGTGAACCGTCATCGAGGATACTGTCCTTCAACGCTTCGAACCCTTGGCGGTAGTTGAAGAACAGCGACTTGAGATAGGCATGCTCCTGACCTGCGTTGTCGATCAGGCGCTGCGCGTCTACGAGAAGGATGGCGACATCAGAGCCGAGGAGTTCCCGGAACCCTTCGACCCGCCGATCCGCCTCTTCGCCCGAGACATCCTTCTCGAACCACTCGCCAGGGTAGTCGTGCCAGACGACCCGCATCATGTCGTGCGACGGTTTGTTCTTCTGCGCCCCGGGCGTTCTCACAGCCATCTTGAGCAGGAAAGAATATGCCGTGGAGCGGAACTGTGTGGGTTCGGGCAGGATGCGGGAGTCCCTCATACCGACATAGTTCTGGTACAGCGAAACCGCCTGCGTCTGGCTCTCCGCGACGACGTTGAAGCGGTTGCGTTCGGCGAACCCCTTCTCCTGCGTGGGACCATAAAAGGATGAGAGCAGCACGGTCTTGCCACTGCCGCTCTCACCGAACACGGCGATGTGCTGGTCGACCATATTCTTCATCTGCGCGGCTCCATCCGTCTGTGACTCATTCTGTCAGTTCTCAATCACCTCGAACGCGGGCAACTCGGCGATCAGCCGCTGGGTCTCCAGACTGACCGTGACGAGCGAGCGGATGAGATCGACGACATAGCGCGGATTCTCGTGCTCACGCAGCCACGCGTTCGGGTCGTTGACGATGCCGGACTTCTTGTCGGTCGTCACCTTGTACCGGTCGATCACCCATTCGAGCGGGCTGCGGCCACCGACCTTGTAGAGCGCCTCATCTTCCGGGATTCCGGTGATCGTCAGATGCGAGTTGTAGCGGATCGCCGTGTGGTCCTTGCGCGAGATCCACGAGAGCTTGTCGATGCGGTATCGCTCGTAAGCGTCTTCGGGCGCGGTGAGCGAGAGTTCCTCCCCCAGCGGATGCTGCTTGACGGACTCGTAATCGACATGGAGGTCGGCGAGGGCGCGGCCGATGCGCGCGTATTCGATGAAGCCCTCCACCTGCGGGATATGCGGGAGCATCTTCTGCAGATCGGCGGCATACCTCTCCCGATAGGTCGGGTGATGCAGCAACGCGTAGATGCTGTAAAAGATGTCGTCCTTCGTGACGGCGCCGCCGTGGACCTCACGGTAGGTGGCGAGAGTGGCGTCGGTGATGTTGTCGATGCGGCGGTAGCCGTCGACGATCTCGTCCGAATCGGATGCCGCGAGCGCGTCGAGGTTGAGAGCGCCGTCGGGTGCGGATGCCGGTTCCCATGTGTAACGGGGGAAGACCTGGGCGTCACCGTTGACGTGGAGATCAGGAACATTATCAACAAGGAGCGGAGTCCCGCTGCCCGCGTCGACGCTGATCGCGACGTTTGAAAGGCTCGCAGCCGGCCACAGCTTCGGTATCTGGTAGAGCCTCTCGGTGAGCTTGCCTGCGCCATCGAGGTAGACGTGCTGCTTCATGAATGGTCGATACACCGCCGATCGGAACCCTGCCGCGTCTATTACTGTGTCACGATTACGCTTCAGGTCTGCGATATTCGAGGACGACCATGTTCCCTTAGTGGAGTCTCGAAACAGAATCTGCTCGGGAGCGCGCGAATCGCCAGCGCGGATCAAATCCCAGACCCTCCCCCGCTCCAAATTCAGATGATTCACATGCACTCGGACGCCATCCCGAAGTGATGCTAGCGAGAAGTTGAATGTCCAAGCGTCCCGGTTCGTCTTCACTCCGTTAGAGAAATCCCGGAATACCCCGACAGTTTCGGCTTGCCCCTTCGTTGCCTTCACCCCGAGCGCCCGCCACTGCGCGAAACGTTCGTCACGCTGATTGATCCAGTCGCCCTCTTCATTAGGGGACAGCAACTGGAAGGCTGTGGCATCGACAGAGGCGTCGACCCGTATCTGGTCCAGCTTTTCCTCGCGGCTCAAGTAGTCGCCAATGTCCGCGTAATGGACCCGCGCCGGCGCTGCTTGCGTGGAGTCCTTGACGAGGATCGTAAGAGCGATACCGGTCTGCGTGCCTTCACCGAAGACGTTCCCAGCCTCCCGTCTTCGCGCTTCACCTATGTTGCGGGCGTTCCCGCGCAGGTTGTAGACAATGATGTCGCTGAACTCATCGGCCCAACTCAAACGCACCCCTGCAGCCGTGCCTCCATCGATGAATCCGGAGTTCGAGACGAAGGCGAGCACTCCCTGGTCTCCCAAGCGTTCGGTCGCCCAACGGAGTGCGCGGTAATACGAGTCGTAGAGCCCGTTCTTGTTCGAAGCGGTTGACCGCTTCGCGTACGTCTCCGCGATCCGCGCATCCGTCTTCGAATACTTTGCGTTCTGCGCTCCATCATTCGCGCTCGACTGTCCCGCGCGGTAAGGCGGATTCATCACGATGACGTCCACCTTCGTCGCCCGTTGCTTCTCCAGCCGCGCGGTATTCTCCGGGAACACCCCACCGGCCAGCTGACTGTCCCGCTCGTCCATCGCGAAGGTATCCGTCAGCGAGATCCCCGGGAATCCACCATCCACCGGCTCGACTCCGTGCTCGGCGCACAACTCGCGATACACGCTCTCAATGTTCACCGCGGCGATGTAGTAGCTCAGCAGCACGATCTCGTTGGCGAAAAGCTCCTGCGTGTACTTGCGCGTCAGGTCCTCCGGCTTGATCAGCCCGGTCTGCATCAGTCGAGTCAGGAAGGTGCCCGTCCCGACGAACGGCTCGAGGATGTTCACACCCTCATCACTGAGCCGCTTACCGAAGTGCTGGTGCAGTACGGCGTCCGCTGAGCGAAGGATGTAGTCGACCACCTCGACCGGGGTGAAGACGATGCCCATGCGGTCAGCGAGCAGCGGGAACGCCTTGGTGAAGAACTTGTCGTAGAGCGTGACCAGCATCTGCTGCTTGGCTCGCACGGAGTCCAGCCCGCGGATACGCTCGGTGACCTTGGCGTAGAAGGTGTCGAGCGGCTCGCGCTCACGGGCGAAGGCGGAGTTCTCGGCGAACGTCGCGAGCACCTGCTCCATCGCCGTCGACACCGGGTTGTCCTGTGCGAAGGATCCCTCGGGGAACATCGCCTCGAATACCGGCTTGGTGATCAGGTGCTGCGCCAGCAGTTCGATCGCCTCGGCTTCGGTGACCTCGGGATTCACCGTGGCACGCAGCGCCTTCGCGAATCCCTCGAACGCCGCTCGGTCGGCGCCTTCAGCATTGACGTGCGCGGTGATCAGAGCGATGAAACGCTGAGCGATCAGAGCAATGTCGCCGGCCCAGTCGTCCCAGTACATGCGGTCGCCGACCTTGGCGACGAGCTTGGCGTAGACCGAGTCCTTCCAGGCATCCGCCGTCGAGGTCAGCCCGGGAAGAGTCGGCGCAAGGTGCGACGGGCCGGACTGCTCGCCCGAGTCGGGCTTCTCCGCGTGATCCCGTTCGGAGTCGAACGCAGACCCGTCGCGCTTCTTCGTCGAGGTAAGCGGGACCCGCTCGATCACGACCTGCTCGGGGAGCTTCCCCGTGAACGTCGCCTGGTTGATCGCGGCATCCAGCCGCTCGTCGTGTGCACGTAGCGCCTGAAGCACCTGCCAGACGACCTTGTAGCGCTCGTTGTCGTTGAGCGCCTCCTCGGGCGAGACGCCCGCGGGAATCGCGATCGGCAGCACGATGTAGCCGAGGTTTTTGCCCGGCGACCGGCGCATCACGCGCCCCACGGCCTGCACCACGTCGACCTGGCTCTTGCGCGGGCTGAGGAACAGCACCGCATCCAGACTTGGTACGTCCACACCCTCGCTGAGGCAACGCGCATTCGTGAGCACGCGCGCGACCGGTCGACCGTACTGGTCCTCTTCCGGTGCGGCCTTCAGCCAATCCAGCAACTCCCCGCGCTGAGTGGCGTTCATGGTGCCGTCGACGTGCTCCGCCTCGACGGTCAGGTCATCGGTCTCGTCGTCGTTGGTGATGTTCGAGAGGTGTCCCTCGACGAGCGCGGTGAAGTCGCTCGCGACACCCTTCGACGTCTTGATGTCCTTCGCGAACGCGACTGCCCGGCGCATCGGCGCGACATCCGTGCCGAAGCCCTCGGCGATCGCACCCGCGTTGCGCTTGGCCAGGGCGTTCCAGCAGCCGATGAGCTTGGCGACGTCGGTCACAACCAGTTCGCGCCCCTCGGAGGCGAGCTCCTGCTGCAGCGTCTCGACGATCTCGTCCTCGCTGATGCCGAGCACCACGACCTTGTAGTCGGTGAGCAGCCCCTTGCGCACGGCTTCGTCGAAGCCGATCCGGTACAGCACCGGCCCGAACAGCTCCTCGTCGTCCATCGACACGAGCTCGGCCGATTTCTGGGACGCCGCATTCTTGACCTCCGGCGCGAAGATACGCGGAGTCGCGGTCATGTAGACGCGGGCGGATGCCGGAATCACCGTGTTGTCGTGCACCTTGACGAAGTGCGACTCGCTCTCGTCCGCGAGTGTCACGCCGGTCGTCCGGTGCGCCTCATCGCAGATGACGAGATCGAACGTGTCGCCGCGCAGGCGCTGCGCCTCGGAGACCGCCTCGATCGACTGGTAGGTCGAGAAGACGACAGTGAGTCCTTCGTGCTCCTCGTCGACATCGCCGAGCAGCTTCGCGAGCGTCGGGCCATCAGTCGTCGCCGGCGCCCCGAGATCCTCCATGAGGATGCTGGTGAGATCGTCGTTCTTGCGACGACCGATGTTGGTGTCGGACCCGACCGCGAATGCACGGAAGCCCAGTTCCGGGTCACGCTCACGCGACCACTCGTCGAGTGACTGCTGCAGCAGCGCCAACGACGGCACCATGAACAGCACAGTTGCGGCGCCGCCGGCGATCTCGTTCGTCCACCGCTCGGCGAGCTTGAGCGCAGTGAAGGTCTTGCCCGTGCCGCAGGCCATGATGAGCTTGCCGCGATCCTGGCCGCTGCCCGGCTTGAGGCCCTCCATCACAGCGTGCACGGCCTCGTGCTGGTGGGCACGCAACGTCTTGAGCGCATGGCGCTCGGGCGCCACCTCGGGCTTGAGCAGCTCGTATGTCGACCAGTCGATGGAACTGTGCCGCAGCTCCGCGAGCGATACCCGACGCACCGGCTTCGTACGGTTCTTCAGCGCCTCCTCGGCGTTCGAAGACCACGGCGCACTGGTCGTGTCGATGACAAGGCCCTCGGTGAAGGGCTCCTTGCCCATCGCCTCGAAGAACGAGTCGAGGTCGCCCTTCTGCATCCGATGGGTCTCAGCGAAGAACTTGACCTGTATGGCCAGCAACCCGCCACCCTGGATCTCGGCGACCAGATCGATGCCCGTGTCCGGGCGACCATCGCGGCCAGGCCAGTCCTTCCACAGCCACACCGCCCCCAGCTGATCCGCCCACAGTGGCTCGACGGTCAGATAGTGGCGCGCGAGCTGCTCCAGATAGTTGCCGACCATGCGCTTGCTGTCCGCAAGTCCGCGGAACTCCGCAAGGAGCGCGTCGAGTTCTTCCGCAACCAGTGGCTCGACGGCCATCTGCACCTCCCAGGGAAACCCCGGGCGGTACTTGTACCCGGGTTTGTTAACCCTGGCACAAGTCACGGACATTCCAGACGCTTGAGGAATGCCTCGCGTCCCCTCCCCTGCTGCTGTGCACATCGGGGGTCGCATTCGCGGCGCACGCGAGTCCTCGACGATGACTCAGGACGATTTGGCTTCGCGAAGCGGCATCGACTCGTCCAATATCCGGGCATACGAATCCGGCCGCGCGATGCCGAGCATCCACACCCTGTTGCGCATCGCCGTCGCAATGCGCACGCCGATCGACTACTTCCTCACGGACCTCACGCTGGAGATGTTCCCGGCCAACGCATCCGACGGCCGCCGCCGCACGGCCTGACCGTCGCCGCCTCGCTTCGTGACGTCATCGGCGACGCTCCCCGCGCCTCGAGGCGGCCCACCCACGGCATCCGTCATCCTTCGTCATGTCCGCCACGGAGCATCGGAGTCCTCTTAACGTTGATCCACGTGGCGCGCACCGTGCGCGCGTAGACATGGAGTCCCCGTGAGCAGCACAGCCCGCGCCCAGAAGGCGCCTGACACCCGAGGACCGGTCCGGAAGCTCCTGACCTCCTTCGGGTTCCAGATCCTCGCATCCCTCGTCCTCGGCATCGCCGTGGGCCTGATCGCCGTCTCGCTCGGAGCGAGCGGCACCGAGCACACTGTGCTCTCCGACACGCTCGATCGCATCGGCAGCTCGTACGTCACACTGCTGCGCGCCGCGGTCGTGCCGCTGATCTTCACTGCCATCGTCGCGAGCATCTCGAACCTGCGCCGCGTGCAGAACGCCGCGCGCCTGGCCGGCCAGACGCTCCTGTGGTTCGCGATCACCGCGTTCATCGCCGTGTCGATCGGCATCGTGCTGGGTCTGGTCATCCAGCCGGGCGCGAAGGCCGGCGAAGGTCTCGAGACCGGTGCGCCCTACACCGTGGGCACCTGGTGGAACTTCCTGCTCGGACTCATCCCGCAGAACTTCCTCGGCCTCACCGTCAACAGCTCATTCGACGCCGACGCGCAGATCGTGACGTCGGGCGTCGGCTTCAACATCCTGCAGGTGATCGTCGTCGCCGCCGTCGTCGGCATCGCGGCGCTGAAGGCTGGCAAGCGCGCCGAGCCGTTCCTGGCCTTCACCGAGTCGCTGCTGAAGATCATCCAGCGCGTGCTGTGGTGGATCATCCGCATCGCCCCGATCGGCACCTTCGGTTTGATCGGCTCGGCCGTGGTCAAGTACGGCTGGGACAAGCTCACCTCGCTCGCCTGGTTCGCCGGCGCCATCTACATCGGCCTGGCCCTGGTATTGTTCGTCGTCTACCCGATCCTGGTGAAGACGCACGGGCTCTCCATCAAGCAGTACTTCTCGGGCGTGTGGCCGGCGGTGCAGCTCGGCTTCGTCAGCCGCTCCTCGATCGGCACCCTGCCCCTCACCGAGCGCGTCACCGAGCGCAACCTCGGCGTGCCCGGCGGCTACGCCTCCTTCGCCGTGCCGCTCGGCGCGACCACCAAGATGGACGGCTGCGCGGCCATCTACCCGGCCATCGCAGCGATCTTCGTCGCACAGTTCTTCGGCATCGACCTGAATCTCGTGCAGTATCTGCTGATCGTCATTGTGTCGGTCGTCGGCTCCGCCGCCACTGCTGGGACGACCGGCGCGATCGTCATGCTCACCCTCACCCTGTCGACCCTGGGCCTGCCCCTCGAGGGCGTCGGCCTGCTGCTGGCTATCGACCCGATCCTCGACATGGGCCGCACCGCACTGAACGTCGCGGGCCAGGCGCTGGTTCCCACCATTGTCGCCAAGCGCGAAGGAATCCTCGACGAGGAGCTCTACAACGCTCCCCGCAACGGCCTCCCCTTCGCGGAGGATCTCGACGACACGGATGCCGGGAACACGGATGCCGAGCAGACGGATACCGCCGAGCCGGAGTCCGACAAGGAGCCCGCGGTCGCGCACTGACAGCATCCGCTCTCCCACCGAGCGCCCCACCCCTTTTCGGGTGGGGCGCTCTCGCGTCTCCAGCCTCGTGAACGCCGCCCCTACTGGGCTACGCCGCCCCTACTGGTTCACGTGAATCAGCAGGGGCGGCGTAGCTGAGCAGGGGCGGCGGGCACCCCGGTACCGAAACCCGGGCACCCCGGTGCCGAAATCCGGGCCCGCGCCCCGGGCCCCGCCTACGGGCGGCTCTGCCCGCGGGTGGCGACGCGGGTGTCCAGCGCGAGCTCCTCGGCGTCGATCGCCGTGATGAGCTCGTGCATGACCTCCTCGCTGAGGTTCCCGGCATCGCGTTCCTCGAGCAGCAGCTGCCGGCGCACGGCCAGCCAGCCCTTCGACATCGCCATCAGGTCGTCCTGCGTCATCCGCGGCTGCTGCAGATCGATCTGCGCGGTCTCGGCATCCAGCTCCACCCGAACCAAGCGCTTCGCGAACAGGTCGAACTCACGCAGCGCTCCCTCGCCGCGCTCCTGCGCCCACTCGGTGCGCTTGTCTCTCAGGTATGCCTTGCCCGCCTCGCGGCTGCGCTCCCGAACCGCAGCCATCTGCCTGGCATCCTCCTGCGCCTCGCTGCCGTCGATCACCTTGAGCCAGCGGATCACCCACGGCAGAGTCAGCCCCTGCAGCAGCAGTGTGCCGACCGTGACGACGAAGGCGACCACGACCAGCGCGTGCGCGGCCCGCTCGTCCAGCCGCGCCAGATCCGATGCGGCGAGCGCTGTCGCCAGGGTGACCACGCCCCTCATGCCCGCCCAGGAGATCACGGCGTTGTCACGCCACGACAGCTTGGTCTCGGAAAGACGCTGGCGCAGCTGCTGGTCGGTAAGCTCCTCACGCCCGCGACGTGTTCTGCTGACGGGCGCCGACGCGCCCCTGAGCTTCATCTGCTCCCACTTGCGCAGCCGCATGCGAGTCCACCACTGTCCCCACGCGTTCGCCGGGTACACGAACAGCGGGCGCACGAGCAGCACGACCAGCAGCACCACGCCCGACAGCCCGATCACCGGACCGACCTCGCCGTCGTTAAGCTCGGAGACCACTCGCGGCAGCTGCAGACCGATGTAGGCGAACACGAACGATTCCAGCAGGAAGTCGGCCGACAGCCACAGCGGAGCCTCCTGCTGACGGGTGGTGTAGCTGGTTCGCGGGGCGTTGAAGCCGACGAAGAGGCCCATGGCCACGACCGCGAGCACACCCGAGCCGCCCAGCTCCTCGGCGATCGCGTACGCACCGAACGGTGCGAGCAGCCCGAAGGTACCGGTGATCACCGGATCATCGCTGCGCATGCGCAGCTGATGCATGGCCGCGCCGAACAGCACGCCGATCAGCACGCCCATGAAGACGGCGACCACGAACTGCCAGATCGCCGAACCGAGGTTGAAGGTCGTGGAGCCGGCGACCACCGCGGCGGCCAGCACCCGGTACAGCGTGAGCGAGGTGGCGTCGTTGATCAGGCTCTCCCCGAGAGCACCGTCATCACCCGCCGAGGCAGACCCAGCTTGCGGCCGATGGCCGCCGCCGACACGGCATCCGGCGGAGCGACGATCGCCCCCAGCAGCAGCGCCCCCGGCAGGGTCAGCTCCGGCATCAGCAACCAGGCCACCAGTCCGACCACGACGGTGGTGACGACCACCAGGCCGATCCCCAGCCGCCGGATCTGCGGCATCGCACGCGTGAAGCTCACGAATGAGACATCGAGCGCGGCCGAGTACAGCAGCGGCGGCAGCACGAGGTTCAGCAGCACGTGCCCGTCCATCGAGGGGTTGGGCACGAAGTCGAGGAAGGATGCCGCGAGCGCCACCACCGTGACCAGGAGGGGTGCCGGCCAGCCGCGCCAACGCGCGACAGCTGCCACGGCGACCGCACCGACGATGACGAAGAAGATGCTGGCATCCATCTGAAAATCCTAATGGAGCGCAGCCCGTCGGCGAGGACCGATCAGCCCGTCGGCGAGGGCGGATCAGCCTGTCAGCGCGTCCGATCAGCCCGCCCCGTCCGTCCCGTCGGCTCCTCCCGCGTCGTCGCGGCGATCCAGTTCGGATCTCAGGTCGGTGTTCTCGTCTTCCAGCTCCAGCACTCGACGGATGCCGACGATGTTGATCCCCTCGTCGCGCAGTCCCGAGACTCGACGGAGCCGATGGATGTCGTCATCGCTGTAGCGCCGTGTTCCGCCTTCTGTCCGCGACGGAGTGAGCAGACCTCGGCTCTCGAACAGGCGCAGTGTGGCCACCGGCATGTCGAGCAGCTGTGCCGCGACGGCGATGCTGTACAGCGGAGTACGAGAGTTCTGATTCACCATCCTGAGAATTTCCTTAGTTACACTTGCAGATCTTCTAGAACTGCCCTATAACAAATCTACATTATCAGATGCAGATAATGCATCCCGAAGGCCGTAGATCACGGCCACGCACGGAAGGAGAAAGCACATGACCCTGACATTCGACCCCTTCAGCCAGTTGGATCGCTTCGCGGCATCCGTGTTCGACTCCGTTCGAGCACCCCGTTCCATGCCGGTCGACCTCTACCGTGAAGGCGATCGGTACATCCTGCACGCCGACATGCCGGGCGTCGACCCGGGATCCATCGACGTGGATCTCGACGGCAGCCAGCTCAGCATCCGTGCGCAGCGCACCGCCGACACGCGCGAAGGCGTGCGCTGGATCGCACGCGAGCGCGGCGGCGGATCGCTGCTGCGGCAGTTCACGCTCGGCGACGGCGTCGACCTCGACCAGATCAGCGCCTCCTACGAGAGCGGCGTGCTGACGGTGATCATCCCCGTCAGCGAACGCGCCATGCCGCGCAAGATCACCGTCGAATCCGCCGACACCCACCAGGCGATCGACGCCTGAGCCTCGGAAGAAGGTGACAGAGATGATCGCAGAACGCAGCGGAGCCGCCGCGATCACCCCCATGCTGAATGCATTCCTGCTCGGCATGGAGTACCCGGCGACCGACGACGATCTGCTGCGCGAGGCGCGGCGCGACGGCCTCGGCGCGGACGAGCTCGCGATGATCGGATCGCTGCCCCCGCTCACCTACGACTCCGCCTGGGAGGTGGAGCGCAACCTGCTCGCGCACACGACCAGCGAGCGCGAGCCGGCCATGATCGCCGCGTGATCGCAGACGGGCCTCAGGGCCGCGGACCACTGTCCACGGCCCTGAGGCCCGTCGTCGCTGTCCCGCTCGGAACCCGCATCACGGATGCCGAGGGCAGAGCGTTTCGTGAAATCAGGACTGCCCGTGCTGAGCGCGGGAGCGCCGCGAGAGCGAGTCGATGATCACGGCCAGCAGCAGCACGCCGCCGGTGACCATGAACTGCACATCGGACTGCAGGTTCAGCAGCGTCAGACCGTTGAAGATCGACTGGATCACGACGATGCCCAGCAGCGCCGACCAGGCCGAGCCCCGCCCGCCGAACAGGCTGGTCCCGCCGATCACCGCCGCCGCGATCGCGACCAGGTTCGTCGTGCCGCCACCGGTGGAGATGCTCGCCGCCGTCAGACGCGCCGCCAGCATGAGCCCGCCGAGGGTGGCCAGCACCGTGCCGACCATCAGCGCGGAGATGTAGATCGCCTTCACGTTGATGCCGGCGCGACGGGCGGCCTCTTCGTTGCCGCCCACCGCGTATACCCAGCGGCCCCAGCGGGTGCGGGTCAGCAGCAGCGCCATGATGGCCACCAGCACGATGAACAGCAGGAACGACACCGCCACACCGCGGTTGGTGGCCAGCCAGGTGATCGCCACCGCTGCCACGACGGCGATGACCACCGCCTTGATGACGATGAGCGACGCGGGTCCTGTGGACAGGCCCGCTTTGGTGCGGCGTCGCGCCTTGGTGACGTCGTTGAGCACGATCCCCAGCACCACGAGCCCGGCGACCGTGTAGGCCAGCCACGGCGGCAGGAACCAGGTCGTCGCGAACTGCACGATCCAGGAGTTGTACGGCAGGTTGATGGTTCCGGTCGGCCCCAGCACCCACAGCTGCAGGCCCAGGAATCCCATCAGCCCAGCCAGTGTCACCACGAAGGTGGGCACCCCGAACCGTGTGAACAGGAACCCGTACAGGTAGCCGATCGCCGCCCCGACCGCGAGCGCGACGAGCACCGACACCCAGATCGGCCAGCCCATGTTCACGAAGGTGACGCCGAGGATCGCCGACGACAGTCCGGCGAGCGACCCGATCGACAGGTCGATCTGTGCGACCAGCAGCACCACCACCACGCCCAGTGCGAGCACACCCAGCGCCGCGCACTGCAGCGTGAGGTCGACGAGGTTGGTCGCCGAGAGGAACCGCGGGTTGAGGATCTGGAAGACGATCCAGATCACGATCAGTCCCAGGAACACCGGCAGCGAGCCGAGGTCGCCGGTGCGGATGCGGGTGCCGAAGCCACTGAGCACGCCGCGCAGGCCCTCGCCGCGCATCACCCGCTCGTCCTGCAGGTCGACGGCGATGGTCGTGGGCGCTGAGTTGTCCTTCTGCTCGCTCATTCTGCGTCCTTCTCGCTCGACTGGGCCGCGCTGCGGCTGCTGACGGGGTTGTCGGTGGCTCCGGTGATCGCCGCGACGATGTCTTCGTAGCTGACATCGGAGGTGCGGAAGACGCCGTTGTTGCGGCCGAGCCGCAGCACCACGACCCGGTCGGCGACCGCCTGCACGTCGGCCATGTTGTGGCTGATCAGGATGACACCGAGTCCGCGCTCGCGCAGACGCTCGATGAGGTTGAGCACCTCTGCGGTCTGGGCGACGCCCAGTGCGGCGGTGGGTTCGTCCAGGATCACCACGCGCGGCTCGCCGATCAGCGAGCGCGCGATGGCGACGGTCTGCCGCTGGCCGCCGGAGAGGGATGCCACGGCGATGCGCACCGAGGGGATCTTGGCCGAGAGCTGCCGCAGCAGCTCCCACGCCTGCTGCTCCATGAGCTCCTCG
Source organism: Microbacterium suwonense (assembly GCF_030296555.1). Lineage (NCBI taxonomy): Bacteria > Bacillati > Actinomycetota > Actinomycetes > Micrococcales > Microbacteriaceae > Microbacterium > Microbacterium suwonense. Next base: position 2,946,609 of record NZ_AP027728.1, on the reverse strand, counting down.
TCGACCATGAACCCGCCGCGCTCGCGACCGAGGAACAGGTTCGCGACGACGTCGAGGTTGTCGCACAGTGCCAGATCCTGGAAGACGGTGGCGATCCCCAGCTCGCGCGACTCGGTCGGCGAGGGGATCGAGACCTGTGCGCCGTTGAACGTGATCACGCCGCTGTCGGCGGGATGCACGCCGGCGAGGATCTTCACCAGGGTGGACTTGCCGGCGCCGTTGTCGCCGACGAGGGCGACGACCTCGCCGGGGTAGACGTCGAGATCGATGTCGGTCAGGGCTCGGACGGCGCCAAACCCCTTCGAGACACCTCGGATCGAGAGGACGGGCTCGCGGACGCTGTCGTGCGGCTCGTCGAGATCGGATGCTAAAGCCACTGCGGCTCCTTCGCTGTGAGGCCGCGGTGCCGGCGTGACGCCGGCACCGCGGATCGGATCACTTCAGACCGTGCTCGGCACACGCGTCAGCGTAATCCGCGGTGCAGATCTGGTCGATCGTGTACAGACCGTCGGCGACGACCGTGTCCTTGATGTTGTCGACGGTGACGGCCACCGGCGTCAGCAGGAAGGACGGGACCGCGACGCCGCTGGCGGTGTCGGCCGTGGCATCCGCCTTCGGCGACTCGCCCTTGGTGAGCGCGACGGCGAGCTCAGCCGCCTGGTACGCCTCGGGCTTGAACGCCTTGTAGACGGTCATGTACTGGTCGCCCGCGAGGATGCGCTGGATGCCCGAGAGTGCGGCATCCTGACCCGTGACGGGAGGCAGCGGGGTGATTCCACCGGCCTTGAGCGCCGCGATCGCACCGCCCGCGGTGTCGTCGTTGGCGTCGTAGACGCCGGTGATCTGCTTGCCGAACTTGGTCACCTGGCCCGAGACCCAGTCCTGCGCCTTCGGCGGCTCCCATCCGGGGGTGTCGTACTCGGCGAGAACGGTCAGGCTCGAGGCGTCGATGACGCTGTGCGCGCCCTTCTTGAACTGCGCGGCGTTCGGGTCGGTCGGCGAGCCGTTGACCATGATGATGCCGGAGTCATCGGGAAGGCCGAGCTCCTTCATCCGGTCGACCAGCGCCTGCGCCTGCAGTTCGCCGACCTTCTCGTTGTCGAAGGAGACGTAGTACGAGACATCGCCGCTGTCGATCAGGCGGTCGTACGAGATGACCGGGATGTTCTTGGACTTCGCCTGGTTCACGATCGCCGCGGCGGCCTTGCCGTCGAACGGGTCGAGCACCAGAACATCGACGCCCTGGGTGAGCATCGACTCGGCCTGCTGCTGCTGCTTCGAGGCGTCGCCGTCGGCGTTGGCGAACAGCACGGTGCAGTCATCGCACAACTGCTTGACGCGCTCCTCGAAGTAGGGCTTGTCGGCACTGGCGTAGCGCTCGGTGACGTTGTCGGGGAGCAGCAGTCCGATCTTGGCCGCGCTGCTGTCGGAGTTGTCGGCGGTGCCGTCATCACCCGTCTGCGTGCCGTTGGAACATGCCGAGAGCATGCCCACCGAGAGCGCGAGCGCGGCTGTTGCCACCAGCGCCCGCTTGGTCGTGTTCTTCATCGAAAACCTCCATTGCTGTGTCGACCACTTCGGCGACTACCTGAGCATGGCAGGATTCACGCCTTGACGTCAAGACTTGAATTCAATCTGTTCACAACGTCGTTTCCCGCACATTCATCTCGTCGATCACCCGCACTGCCGCGCCGCGCGCGGCCGCACCGATGCCGAGCTGCCCCTGCACGACGTCGGGCACGACGGTGCCGTCGCCGACGACGGTCTGCTCCATCGCCACGCGGATCGGCCCGAGCAGCAGCTCACCGGCCCGGGCGAGGTCGCCCCCGACCACGATGCGCTCCGGATCGAAGAGGTTGCACAGATTGCCGGCGGCGAGCCCGATGTGACGGCCCGCCTCGGCCAGGGCGCGGATGCAGTCACCGTCGTTCGCCATCGCCCGCACCACGACATCGCTGATCTTGGTGATCCCGCCGGCGTCGCCGAGCTTCTCGAGGATCGCAGGCCCCCGGCGATCGCCTCCAGGCATCCGCGGTTTCCGCATCGGCACAGCGGACCGTCCTCGATGATGACCGTGTGGCCGAGCTCTCCCGCGGTGCCGTTGTGGCCGCGCAGCACGCGGCCCTCCAGCACGAGGCCAGCCCCCACGCCCTCGCCGACGTCGAGGAAGATGAGGTTCTGCCGACCGCGTCCCGCACCCAGCCGCGTCTCGGCGAGCGCCGCGAGATTCGACGCGTTGTCGAGGAAGACGGGCTGGCGCAGCCGGCGGTGCACCACCTCGACGATGTCCACGCCGGTCCAGCCGCGCAGGATCCCGCGCCCGGCCACCCGGCCCGATGCCCGGTCGATGGGGGCCGACACCGCCACGCCCACGCCGCGCAGCTCATCGAAGCCGGACTCGAGGTTCGAGAGGATGTCGGCCAGCAGCAGCGACGCACGATCCAGCTCATTGTCAGCGCGGTGATCCCGCGCGAGCGGCATGTGGTTCTCGCCGAGGACGGTGCCGTTGACATCGGCGACGAGCACGCGCAGCTGGCGCGCGGCGACGTGGATGCCAGCGACCAGTCCGACCGCGCGGGCGAACGACACGAGAGTGGCACGACGCCCGCTGCGGATGCTGGGGGCGGTGCGCAGCACTCCCGCTGCGGCCAGCTCCTTGACGATGTTCGACACGGATGCCGCAGAGAGCCCCGTCGCCGCCGCCAGCTCGACCTGCGTGAGACTGCCCTGCTTCTTGATCGCGGCCACGACGCGACGTCTATTGGCTTCACGCAGTGAAGCCTGTGATCCGGGAGGACGCCGTTGTGATGCCACGACGACACCTTACCGGCGTGCGGGCGCGGAGCGCGATCATCGGCTGCATGCGACATCCGGAATGCCCGCGCACGCGGGCGTGTTGCATCCGGCGATGAATGCTTCCGCCACGCCCCCGGCCCTCTCCGTCCTCGATCTGGTTCCGGTGCGCACCGGCCAGACCACCGCACAGGCGGTGACCTCCTCGATGGCGCTCGCGCAGCGCGCCGACGAGCTGGGGCTGCGGCGCTACTGGTTCGCCGAGCACCACAACATGCCTGCGGTGGCATCCACCTCTCCCCCGGTGCTGATCGCCGCTGCGGCGTCGCGCACCTCCCGCATCCGGATCGGATCCGGCGGCGTCATGCTGCCCAATCACGCGCCGCTCATCGTCGCCGAGCAGTTCGCCGCGCTCGAGGCCATCGCGCCCGGTCGCATCGACCTCGGCATCGGGCGGGCGCCCGGCAGCGATCCGGTGATCACCCAGCTGCTGCGGCAGTCCGGCACGACGGGCGATGTGGAGCGGTTCCCCTCGCATGTGCAGGACATCTCGCTCATGCTCCGCGCCGAGGGCGCGGGCGTGCAGTTCACCAGCGGCGGCGAGTACACCGTGCGCGCGACGCCCGCGGCATCCGCTTCTCCCGAGATATGGCTGCTGGGATCCAGCGACTACTCGGCGCAGCTGGCGGCGTCGCTCGGGCTGCCCTACGTGTTCGCCAACCACTTCGCCGGCACCGGGCTGCAGCGTGCGCTGGACCTGTACCGGTCGGGGTTCCAGCCCAGCGAGGCCCTGCCCGAGCCGCGCACCTTCCTCACCGCGAACGTCGTCGCCGCGCCCACCGACGAGGAGGCGCAGGCCCGCGCCCTGCCGCAGCTGCGCATGATGGCGCGGCTGCGCCGCAACCTGCCGCTCGGCGCGCTCGAGACGGTCGAGCAGGCTCAGCGGGGCCTGACTGCGGCGGCGGATGCCGGCGAGCAGACCCTCATCGATGGCATGGTCTCGAACTGGTTCGTGGGCTCCGGCGAAGAGGTGCAGGCCTCGCTCACGGCGTTCGCCGCCGCGCACGACGTCGACGAGATCATGCTCTCCCCCGTGGCGGGCTCCTTCGACTCCGAGCCGCTCGACGCGACTCCCGGCCGGGTGCAGACCCTGGAGCTGCTCCTGTCGTGACCGACCTTCTGACTAGGACTCGTCGGGCTCCCCGGCGATCAGTCCGCGCAGCCAGTCGCGGGCCTCGACGAAGATCTCGTCGGCATAGCGATCGGGGTACTGCACGATCCGGCGGTCGGCACGGGGGTACGAGCCGAGGAAGACGACGCGGGGGCTGAATCGGCGGATGCCGAGCAGCGCGTCCGCCATGCGCTCGTCGTGGATGTGGCCGTCGGCGTCGAGCACGAAACGATACCGGCCCAGCTCGTCCCCGATCGGACGGGACTCGATGAGCGAGAGGTTGATGCCGCGCGTGGAGAACTGCTCCAACATCCCCAGCAGCGCGCCGGGCCGGTCGTCGGGCAGCTCGACGATCAGCGAGGTCTTGTCGGCTCCGGTCGGCTCGCCTGCGGCCACCGTGCGTGCGACGAGCACAAAGCGCGTCACCGCGTTGTCGTTGTCGCCGATCTGCTCGGCGAGCACCTCCAGGTCCTCATGCTGCACGATCCCGGGTGCCGCGATCGCGGCCTGTGCCGGCAGGGATCCGTCGAGGATCCCCAGAGCGGATGCCACATTGCTCGCCGCCGGCACATGCGCGTGCTCGGGCAGATTCGCACCCAGCCAGCTATGGCACTGGGCGTAGGCGACGGGGTGCGCGGCGATCACCCGCACGTCCTCGAGCTTCGTGCCCGGCGCGGCGACCAGCACGAAGTTCACCTTGACCAGGTACTCCCCGATGATCCGCAGCCCCGGGTTGACGGCCAGCGCGTCCTGCGTGGTCGACACGCCGCCCTCGATGGAGTTCTCGATGGCGATCATGGCCGCATAGCTGCGGCCCTCCAGCACGTCGGCGAGCGCCTCGCCGACGTTGTGTACGGGCTTCCACTCGTGTCCACGTGCCTCGGGCACCTGATCGAGTGCCGCCTCGGTGAAGGTTCCAGCAGGGCCCAGATAGCTGTAGGTGCGGCGTTCGGTCACCCCGCAAGCCTAGTCCGCCCGTTCCGGCCGATCGCAGCATCCGTATTCCGGCGAATCACAGCATCCGTATGACGCAGAGGATGCGCATGTCGGATGCGCGAGGCAGACTGATCTCATGACGAGCCGAGCAGGCCTCCCCGCGGAGGAGAACGACCTCATCGATGTCGACGAGCTGATCGCCGCGTACTACGACCGGCACCCCGATCCGACCGTGCCCACTCAGCGCGTCGTGTTCGGGACCAGCGGCCATCGCGGCTCCGCCCTGACGAACAGCTTCAACGAGGATCACATCCTCGCCACCACGCAGGCGATCGTGGACTATCGCAGCGCCCAGGGCATCACCGGGCCGCTGTTCCTGGGCCGCGACACCCACGCGCTCTCGCTGCCCGCCGAACGCAGCGCGATCGAGGTGCTGATCGCGAACGGCGTCGACGTGCGCGTCGACTCGCGCGACTCCTGGGTGCCCACTCCGGCGCTCAGCCACGCCATCCTCACCTACAACCGTGCTCTTGCAGCATCCGATCCGGGACGCGCCGACGGCATCGTCGTCACCCCGAGCCACAACCCTCCCCGCGACGGCGGCTTCAAGTACAACCCGCCGCACGGCGGGCCGGCAGACACGGATGCCACCGGCTGGATCGCCCAGCGCGCCAATGAGCTGATCGAGGCCGGGCTGGACGGCGTCAAGCGCACTCCCCACGCCGACATCGACGACGACTCGATCGGGCAGTACGACTTCCGTGACGCATATGTGAGTGACCTGCCCTCGATCATCGACCTCGACGCGATCAAGCGCGCCGGTGTGCGCATCGGCGCCGACCCGCTGGGCGGGGCATCGGTGGAGTACTGGGCGCTGATCGCCGAGAGGCACGGCCTGGACCTGACCGTCGTGAACCCCGAGGTCGACCCGACCTGGCGCTTCATGACGCTGGACTGGGACGAGAAGATCCGGATGGACCCGTCCTCGCCGTCGGCCATGGCGTCGCTGGTCGCGAAGAAGGGCGACTACGACGTGCTCACCGGCAATGACGCGGATGCCGACCGGCACGGGATCGTCACTCCGGATGCCGGGCTGATGAACCCGAACCACTACCTGGCCGTCGCGATCGACTACCTGTTCTCGCACCGCGCCTCCTGGTCGCGCGATGCCGCCGTCGGCAAGACCCTCGTGTCGTCGATGATCATCGACCGCGTCGCCGAGTCACTCGGCCGCAAGCTGCTGGAGGTGCCGGTCGGGTTCAAGTGGTTCGTGCCGGGGCTGCTCGACGGCTCGGTCGCGTTCGGGGGCGAGGAGTCGGCGGGGGCGTCGTTCCTGCGGCACGACGGCAGCGTGTGGACGACCGACAAGGACGGCATTCTGCTCTGCCTGCTCGCTGCGGAGATCATCGCCGTCACCGGCAAGTCGCCGTCGGAGCGCTATCGCGAGCTGGAGGAGGCATTCGGCGCATCCGCCTACCAGCGCGTGGACGCACCCGCGACGCCGGAGCAGAAGGCGGTGCTCGGCAAACTTGCTCCATCGGCGGTCTCGGCAACGGAGCTGGCCGGAGAGGAGATCACCGCGAAGCTCTCACACGCCCCTGGCAACGGCGCCGCGATCGGCGGCCTGAAGGTGCAGACCGAGCACGCCTGGTTCGCCGCGCGTCCGTCGGGCACCGAGGACGTCTACAAGCTGTACGCCGAGAGCCTGCGCGGCCCGGAGCACCTGGCGAAGGTGCAGGAGGAGGCCCGGGCCGTGGTCAGTGAGGCGCTCGGCGGCTGACGCGGCGGTCACGGCGCTGCACGCGGCGGTCACGGCGCTGCACGCGGCGGTCTCGGCGCTGCACGCTGCGGTCTCGGCGCTGCACGCTGCACGCTGCACGCTGCACGCTGCACGCTGCCGTCTCTCTCCGCTCACGTGGCGCAACACGCCGTGACGCCCCGGGACGATACGGCGTGTTGCGCCACGTGAAGCAAGAAGGAAGGGCGCCCGGACGGCGTCAGCGGGCAGGCAGGTCGCGGGCAGGCAGGTCGCGGGCGAGCCTCCGGCCGGCCTCGTGCAGCCAGCGGGTGGGCTCGGCAAGAGCGGATGCCGGGGATCCGGCGAGCTCGGTCAGAGACACCGATACAGCGAACGGCCCCGTGTCGGCATCCGTGGTGATCCGCCCGGCGACCAGCGCTGCGCGCGCGCCGGCATTCGCGGCGAGCGCCGCGACGAACGACGGAACCTTCCCGTCGCCGGACTGTCCGTCGTAGGATCCTTCGCCGGTCACGACCACGTCGGACCCGGCGACGGCATCCGCGAGCCCGATCAATCGGGCGACCTCCTCCGCGCCGGGCAGCAGCCGGGCACCCCAGGCGACCAGGGCGCCGCCGACTCCTCCGGCCGCACCGGCTCCGGGAACCGTGGCGTCGAGGTCGAGCAGCTCCGCCAGCCGCGCCAAGCCGGCATCGGCGGCCGCACGATCTGCGGCATCCGTCAGCCCCTTCTGCGGGCCGAACACCTCGGCGGCGCCGCGGGGGCCGGTGAGCGGGTTGGTGACGTCGGTGAGCACGAGCACTTCCGGTGCCGCACGCAGTGCGCTCAGGTCGACGCTCGCGAGTGCCGAGAGACCACGAGCACCGGGGGCGATCGACTGGCCGGCCCGATCGAGGAATCGCGCACCCAGGGCGCGCAGCATCCCGGTGCCGCCGTCGGTGGACGCGCTGGATCCGATTCCGAGCACGAGGCGCGAGACGCCGTGGTCGAGTGCCGCGGCGACAGCCTGGCCGAAGCCGGTCGTGTCGACGTCCCACGGGCGCAGCTGGTCGAGCAGTTCGATGCCCGACGTCGAGGCAAGGTCGATCACGGCGGTGCCGTGCGGGGCGTCGTCGGATGCCTGCAGCAGCAGCCACGAGGTGTCGACTGGCACGCCGGCCGGGCCGGTGACGATGATCGGCATCCGCTCGGCATCCGGCACAGCCGCAGCGAACGCGGCCACGGTGCCTTCTCCGCCATCGGCCATCGGACGCAGCACGATCTGCGCTTCTGGGTCCACGTCGCGCCACGCGTCAGCAAGCACCCGCGCGGCTTCCGCCGCCGTGATCGTGCCCTTGAAGCTGTCGGGTGCGAAGACGACGCGCATCAGAGAGCTCTCCCCCACGTCCAGGTCGCAGAAATGGCCGCTGAATCCGCCACGAAGCGGCATCCATTGCGACCTGGAGCGTCGGTCATCGCCCGACTCCGGGGGTGCTGTCGCGTACGAGCACCTCGAGGTCCAGGGCGGGCTGAGTCCAGTCGGCATCCACGGTGGCCCGGAACGCCTGGTAGCCGAGCTCGCTGAGCGGCACGTGCACGGTGGTCAGCTGCGGGGAGACGTCGCGGCTGACCGGCACGTCGTCGAACCCGCACACGGCGATGTCGGCGCCCACCGTGCGGCCGGCCTCGCGGATCGCGGTCATCGCGCCGATTGCGATGACATCGCTCAGCGCGAAGACCAGTGTGCCCTCGTCGACGCCCTCCTTCAGCGCGTCCGCCATCACCGCCGCCCCCGATTCGCGCTGGAACGCGCCACGGTGCACGCGAACGACTTCGCCGCCGCCGGTCGCGAATCCGGCGGTGAATCCTGAGAGGCGATCATCGGAGGTGCGCATGCCCTCTGCCGCGCCGATCGCGATCGCGCGCCGGTAGCCGAGGGCCGACATCGCGCGCCCCAGCTGCTCGGCGCCGCCGCGGTTATCGATGCGGACGCTGCGATCACCGCCGGGCCCGAAGGTGACGGTGCGGCTGCCCAGCGCCCGGAACGCGGCGAGCTCCTCGGCGACTCCGGCGTTCGCACCACGGTCTTCGTCGTCGGCACCCGCTGCGGTGCCTCCGGAGCTCGATCCCCCGTCGGTGGCACGGGATGCGGCCAGGATCACTCCGCGCGGTCGCTGTCCGCGCAGGGCATGCAGAATGCGCACCTCGCGCTGGGGTTCGCGCTCGGTGATCGCGACCGTGACGACCAGGCCCTCCTCGTCGGCGCCACGCGCGACGCCCGAGGCGATCAGACCGAAATACGGGTCGGCGATGTCGGCGACCAGCAGCGCGATCACCTGTGAGGTTCCGCGGGCGATCGCCTGCGCGGAGATGTTCGGGGTGTACCCCAGCTCGGCGGCCGCGAGCTCGACCTTCACGCGGAACGAGTCGGCGACCTTGCGCTCCGAGCCGTTCAGCACCCGCGACGCCGTGGCCAGGGAGACGCCTGCGACCCGCGCGACGTCGTGAAGGGTGGGAGCTGCGCTCGTGCGCAGGCCGTCAGCGGTCATAGGTCGAGCCTATCGATGGGCACCGCTTCTCCCTCCCGTATCGGATCGCATCGCAGCCTGTGTCATGCGGCGAGCCAGCGGCGCAGGGTCGCCGCTTCCGAGGCGAGCAGGGCAGGGTCGTCGTCGGGCACGAACTCCAGCAGTGCGTCGCGCGGCGGTGCGGGCAGAGCGGATGCCGCGGTGCACAGACCCCGCCACAGCTCCTCCCGCTCGTGCAGGCGCAGGCGCTCCGCATCCGGCCACCACGAGAACACGTGCACGGCACTGGTGTGCGCGGCCAGTGCGTCGAACTCGGCGAGTGCGTCGGCGTCCGCCGCACCGACCGACGGCTGCCAATACGTCGACAGCGCCGCGCTGCCGACGTCTGCGAGCAGGCGCAGCACGGCATCCGGGTCGTCGGCCACCGTGCCCCGGTGATACTCGAGTGCGAGGGTGATTCCGCGGTCGGATGCCTCGGCTGCGGCCTCCCGCAGCCGCCCGACGATCCGCGCGTACTCCTCCGGCATCGCATCCGCCGAGTCGACGCGACCGGCCCAGATGCGCACCCGATCCGCACCGAGTGCCTCGGCGCTGTCGAGGATCGGGGTGAGCACCTCGTCGGCCCCGACACGGAAGTAGGAGCCGTACGAGCAGACGGCGAGCCCGGCATCCGTCGTCACGCGAGCGACCTGCGCTGCCCGCGCGACATCGCCCGGCGGCACGTGCACATCGCCGCCCCACTCGATCACCTCGAGCCCGGCATCCGCCGCGAGCGGCACGATCTGCTCCGGTGTGAGCTGCCGGAACGTCACCGAGCACAGTCCTGGTCGCATCGGGTTCTCCTCCCCGTCCGTTGATGTAGCGCAAATTGCTCCGTCTGGGCCCGCGTCGCAGCAACTTGAGCTACACGAAATCACAGATGAGGGCTGATCGCCTCGGTAAAGGACCGCGCAGTGCGCGCGACGACCGAGGCCGGGTCGTCGGCCCAGATGTCGGCGTTGAAGATCTCCACCTCGATGTCGCCGGTGTAGCCGGTGTCGACCACCGCGCGGGTGAGCGAGGCGAAGTCGATCACCCCGTCGCCCATGTAGTGCCGGGCGAGCAGCACATCGGCGGGCAGCGGCGTGGCCCAGTCGCACACCTGGTAGGTGGCGATGCGGCCCTCGCATCCGGCGCGGGCGATCTGCTCGAGCACCTGCGGATCCCACCAGATGTGGAAGGTGTCCACCGCCGCACCGACGACCTCGGAGGGGAAGTCGGATGCGATGTCGAGAGCCTGACCGAGCGTGGAGACCACGGCCCGATCGGACACGTACATCGGATGCAGGGGCTCGACCGCCAGAGTTACCCCGGCGCTCTGCGCATAAGGCGCCAGCCGGCCGAGTGCATCCCGCACGCGCTCGCGGGCGCCGATGAGGTCGCGGGATCCCTCCGGCAGGCCACCGGCGACGAGCACGAGCACGGCGGCGGACCCCTCGGCACCGGCGGCGGCCAGCGTCGCGGTCTCGTCGATCGCCCGGCGGTTGTCATCCAGAGCCGCGATGCGCTCGGGGCCCTCGGGCAGCGTGAAGAATCCGCCCCGGCAGTGGCTGGAGAAGCGCAGACCGGAATCCGCCAGCATCCGTGCGGCTGTGTCGAGGCCGACCTCGTTCACCGGTTCGCGCCACAGGCCGATGGACTGCACCCCGGCATCCGCCGTCACCCGCAGCGCGGTGGCGAGGTCGGCGTGCTTGATGGTCGCCTGGTTGATCGACAGGCGGGGGTCGGCCGACACTTGTCGGCTCAAATCACGGATGTCGGCGGATTCGGCCGGTTTTCGACCGACATCCGTCTTCTGCGCCGACATCTGTGGCGAGGCCGGGGTGAAGGCGAGGTCGGGCGAGCCGGGCGCGGGCGAGTCGGGGGCGTTCATGCGTCCACTCCGTTCAGTCGCAGCATGCCGTGCCAGCGCTCACGCGCGAGCTCGGGGTTCTCCAGGGCGAGCGAGGCGTTGGCCAGCTCGACGATCCGTGACAGGTGCGGCAGACTGCGCGCGGAGTGCAGGCCGCCGACCATCTGGAACGCGGGCTGGTGATCGTTCAGCCAGGCCAGGAACGCGACGCCGGTCTTGTAGTAGAACGTGGGCGCGGCGAACACCTGGCGGCTCAGCTCCTCGGTTGGTCCGAGAATGCGCTGGTACGCCGCCGCGTCTCCGGCATCCAGCGCCTGGATCGCCGCGGATGCCACCGGTGTGATCGCCGCGAAGGCACCAAGCAGGGCGTCGGAGTGCCCGTCGCCCTCCCCGACCGTGTCTCCACCGATCAGCGAGACGTAGTTGAAGTCGTCGCCGGTGAACATTCGCACGCCCTCAGGCAGCCGGGAGCGCACCGAGATCTCGCTCTCGGCGTTCAGCAGGCTCATCTTCACGCCCGCGACCTTGCCGGGGTTCTCGGCGATGATATCCAGCAGCACCTCCGATGCGGCAGGCCATTCGGAGGAGCCGAAGTACCCGGCCAGCTCGGGGTCGAACGCGGTTCCCAGCCAGTGCAGCACGACCGGGGTCGTCGCACGCGAGAGCACTTCGCGGTAGACGCGGCGGTAGTCGTCGGCGCTCGTCGCGACCCGGGCGAGGTGACGGGATGCCATCAGCACAGGCCCCGCGCCCTGCTCTTCGGTGAACTCCAGCTGCGAGCGGTACGCGTCGATCACGGCATCCAGCGAGATGACGGCATCCTCGACGTGGTCGGTGTTGACGCCCACGACCACCGAGCCGCCCTCCTCGCGCGCCACCTGGGCGCTGCGGGCGATCAGCTCGCGGGTCGCCGCGGCATCCAGCCCCATATTGCGCTGCGCGGTGTCCATGGCATCCGCCACGCCCAGCCCCCACGAGTACACGTTCCGCCGGAACGCGAGCGTGGAATCCCAGTCGATGTCGGCGGGCCGCTCCGGGGTGTTGTCGCCCCACACGACGGGTACGACATGCGCGGCCGCGTAGGCGACGCGCGAGCGCAGCGGCGTGGCCGGCCGGGTGCGCCCGCCGGAGTCGTTCAGCTCGGCATCCGAGAGCCCACCGGATGCCGACAGCAGACGGATCGTGCTCACAGCGACAGCTTCTCGATCGCGATCTTGCGCCCCTCGGCGCTGGAGGCGAGGCCCGCCTCGGCGAACTGCACCCCGCGGGCACCGGCGAGCAGGTCGAAGGCGTAGTCGGTGCCGAGCACGTACGAGGTCAGGTACTCCTCCCACTGCTGACGGAAGCCGTTGAGGAACACCTCGTTCGTCGGCACCTGCTGCCAGTCGGCGTCGTAGTCGTGCGTGTCCTCGATGTCGGGATTCCAGACCGGCTTGGGGGTGGCGCCTCGCGGCTGGATCTTGGCGCCGAAGAGTCCCACCACGGCTGATCCGTGCGTGCCGTCGACCTGGAACTCGACGAGCTCGTCGCGGTTCACGCGCACCGTCCACGAGGAGTTGATCTCGGCGATGATGCCGCCCTCCAGCTCGAAGATGCCGTAGGCGGCGTCTTCGGCGGTGGCGTCGTAGTGCTCGCCCTTCTCATCCCAGCGATCGGCGATGTGCACGGCTGCCTGCGCGTACACCGAGCGCACCTCGCCGAACAGGTTCTCGAGCACGTAGTTCCAGTGCGGGAACATGTCGCTGATGATGCCGCCGCCGTCCTCGGTGCGGTAGTTCCAGCTCGGGCGCTGCGCGGGCTGCCAGTCGCCCTCGAACACCCAGTAGCCAAACTCGCCGCGCACCGAGAGGATGCGGCCGAAGAAGCCGGAGTCGATCAGGCGCTTGAGCTTCTGCAGACCCGGCAGGTAGAGCTTGTCGTGCACGACGCCCGTCTTCACCCCGGCATCCTTCGCCAGGCGTGCCACCTCGAGCGCCTCGTCCAGCGACTCGGCGGTGGGCTTCTCGGTGTAGATGGCCTTGCCAGCGGAGATGGCCTTGCGGATCGCGCTGGCGCGAGCCTTGGTCACGAGGAAGTCGGCGTAGATCTCCCACTGCGGGTCGGCGAGGGCTGCGTCGAGGTCGGTGGTGTAGTCGTCGATGCCATGCCGGGATGCGAGCTCGGCGAGCTTCTCTTCATTGCGGCCGACGAGGATCGGCTTGACGGTGACCTTCGAACCGTCGGGCAGCTCGATGCCGCCCTGGTCGCGGATCGCGAGGATCGAGCGCACCAGGTGCTGCCGGTAGCCCATGCGTCCGGAGACGCCGTTCATGATGATGCCGATCTCGCGCACGTTCGCCATGGTGGTTCCGTTCTGTCGTTCGGGAGTCTGTCGCGCCCCGGCGATGTCGGTAAGCGCTTTCCCACAGCGTAGCCAGCCGTTGACGCCAGCGCAAGCACCAACCCCGAGCCCGCCCCGCAACCCCGCCCCGCAACCCCGTCCCGCAACCCCGTCTATTTGGCGCTCGTGCACACCTTCACCGGCGTGTCGCGTGCATGGGCGCCAAATAGACGGGTTCTGAGGAGGGTCAGCCCCCGAGGGCGTGCAGCAGGTCGGCGAAGTGATCGAGGTCGTCGGCCGACCAGGTGCGCAGCCGCTCGCCGATGCGGCCCTCGTAGTTGGCGCGCGCGATCGCGACGCGCTCCTTCGCGAGATCGGTGGCGACCAGCTTGCGCGCACGCCGATCGTCGGGATCGCGGATGCTGTCGACCAGCCCGAGCTCGGTCAGCTGGCGCACGTGCCTGCTGACGACTGACTTGTCCACCTGCAGGCGCTCGATGATCTTCCCCGCGGTGGTCGCCTCTTCGCTGATGACCGAGACGAGCACCTGATACCCCAGCGCCGGCAGCTCGGGATGCACCGTCGCCGCCGCCTCCCGCCAGCCGATCCGGATGCGGGCGAACAGCCGCCCGAACTCCCGCTCCACCCGGATGACGGCCTCGTCGCGGCGCACGGCGCCCGCCCCGGCCGCGGCCGACTCGCCGGCCCCGGAAGGCGCGGCGGTATCATCCGGCTGGGTGCTCATAGGCGTCAGTTTACGGCGAAGCCCCCGGCTCCGATCGGGAGCCGGGGGCACGCGCAGCGGATGCCGGGAGCCGGCGCTGTGAGCGTCAGGGCCGTGCCGTCGAGGCCCGACACCACGGACGTCAGATCTCGGCGAGCAGCCGGAAGGCCTTCGACGCGGCCGCCACCTCTTCGGGTGTCAGTTCAGCGAGCACGGATCGCATCCGCTCGGCGTTCTCGGCACGCAGCTCGGCGAGCACCTGGTCGGCCGCCGGCGTCGAGGTGAGCACGCGCATACGCCCGTCGCGTTCATCGGGACGCGACTGCAGAAGGCCGGCATCCTCCAGCATCCGGATCTGCCTGCTCACCAGCGACTTGTCCATCTCGAACAACTCGGCCAACCGATGCGCGTTCGCGTCGCCGGTGCGGGCGATGTACGCCAGCAGCTTGTAGCCAGAAGGCTGCAGGTCGGGATGCACCCGCAGTGCGGACTCCTTCCACAGCGTCCGGGCGCGCGCGAAGATCAGGTTCAGATGCCCCTGGAAGTCCGCGAGCACGTCGTCGGCGGTCTCGGACACCATGTCAGCGTTCCTGCTCCGACTCCGGCTCCTCACGCTCGAGCAGCATCACCGAACCGGCGTGCGCTGCTGCCGCCCCATCCACGACACGCACGCTGCCCGTCGTGGCCCCGACCTCGGCGCCGGCGACGTCGATCGCGGATTCCTCGGCCTGCTCACGCAGCTGCTCGGCGGAGTTCTTCGTCGACAGCGGCTTGTTGCGGATGAACGCGATCGCGAGCACCCCGATCACGGCCAGCGGGATGGCGACCATGAAGGCATCGGCGACGCCGTGGCCGTAGGCGGACTCCACAACGGTGCGGATGCTGTGCGGCAGGTCGCCCACGCTCGGCACGTTGCCGGAGGCGAGGTGCTTGAGCGCTTCGACCTCATCGGCGGAGCTGGGCACGAACTTCCCGAGCCCGTCCTTGATGTAGGTGGCGACGTTGGTCGCGAGGATGGAGCCCATGATCGTCACGCCGATCGTGCCGGCGATGGTGCGGAAGAAGTTCACGCCCGACGAGGCGGCACCCAGCTGCTGCGGCGGGGTGTCGTTCTGCACGATGAGGGTGAGGTTCTGCATGACCATGCCGAGTCCTGCGCCGAGGACGAACATGTACGTCGCGACGAGGACGAACGGGGTGTCGTAGCGCAGCGTCGACATCAAGCTGACGCCCACCAGGGCGAGCGCGGAGCCCAGCAGCATCCAGCCCTTCCACTTGCCGAAGCGGCTGACCAGCTGCCCGATGATGATCGAGGCGCCCATCTGCCCGACGATCATCGGGATCGTCATCAGACCGGACTCGGTGGGTGTGGCGCCGCGGGCCAGCTGGAAGTACTGGGCCAGGAACACCGCGGTGGCGAACATCGAGACGCCGATCGCGATGGAGGCGACCACCGACAGCGTGAACGTGCGGTTGCGGAACAGTGACATCGGGATGATCGGCTCTTTCACGACGATCTCGACGATCACGAAGGCGATGATGGCGATGCCGGATCCGATCGCGAGCGCGTAGCTGGTGACCGAGTTCCAGTCGAACTGCGAGCCGCCCATCGACACCCAGATCAGCAGCCCGGAGACGCCGACCATGAGCAGCACGATGCCGAGGTAGTCGATCGAGACCTTGACGTTCTGCGGCTTGGGCAGGTGCAAGGTGACCTGCAGCAGGATGAGGGCGATCACGGCGAAGGGGACGCCGACGAAGAAGTTGGCGCGCCAGCCCCAGACGTCGGTGATGAAGCCGCCCAGCAGCGGGCCACCGATCGTTGCGAGGGCCATGATGCCGCCGACGACGCCCATGTACTTGCCGCGCTCGCGCGGGGAGATGATCAGGGCGACCGCGACCATGACCAGCGACATCAGGCCGCCGACGCCGACACCCTGGATGACGCGCACGGCGATGAGCATGTTGGTGTCGGTGGAGAATCCGGCGATCACGGTGCCGGCGGTGAACAGCACCAGCGAGAGCTGCACGAGCACCTTGCGGTCGACGAGGTCGGCCAGCTTGCCCCAGATCGGGGTGGTGACCGCGGTCGCCAGCAGGCTCGCGGTGATGACCCAGGTGTACTGCGCCTGGGTTCCGCCGAGGTCGGCGATGATGACGGGCAGCGACGTCGAGACGACCGTGCCGGAGAGCACGGCGACGAACATGCCGACGATGAGGCCGGAGATCGCGGTGAAGACCTCGCGGGCCGAGCGCACGGCGTCGGTCGAGGATGGTGCGATGGAAGTCAAAAGGGGAATGCTCCTGAACAGAGAGATGGTTGATCTTCGTCAACGATACACGATTAGTTGATGTTCCTCAACCATTGCCCTCGATCAACTATTCCCGCACAGGGCGCCCGATTCCTTCCCGCACCGGGCACCCGATCACACCGCGGCGGTCGACTCCCGCGGATGCAGCACCGGGATCACCTGCACGCGCTCCACCGGGCGCGACGGCCCCTCGGCCAGCCGTGCCAGCATCACCTCGACGGCACGCCGGCCGACATGCTGCTTGGGCGGGCGCAGCGCGGTGATCGGCGGGGCGCCGTTCTCGGCGACCTCGTCGTCGTAGGCGATCAGCGACAGATCCTCGGGCAGCGACCAGCCCCGATCGAGCGCGTTCTGCTGCACGAGCAGCGCCTGTGGGTCGGAGTGGATCAGCATGGCCGTCGTGTCGGTCTCACGCAGCCGGTCGAGCATCGACTCCACCAGCACGGTGCGCTCGGGACCCTCCATGTGATCGAGCGCCGCATTCAGATCGAGTGTCTCGTGCAGCCCCAGTTCGTCGACGGCCTTCGCCCATCCCCGGCGCAGCTGCCAGGATGTCGGCGAACGCTCGGACGTGAGGATGCCCACCGACCGGTGCCCCAGCGCCGCCAGGTGCGCTGCGGCCAGATAGCCGCCGTACACGTGGTCGCTGCTGACCCACTCCAGCCGGGTGAGGCCGAGGGATGCCGGGGCCTGGCGCTCGACGAGCACCACGGGCACGGGCAGCTGCTCCAGCCAGCTGAGCAGGGCGTGCCCGTCCGGGCCCTGGTTCTCGGGCGCGACGATCAGGCCGTGGAAGCCGCCGGAATCGACCATCGAGCTGATCTGGCGGCGCTGATCGGCCGCCTCGTAGCTCGCGCCGCGCAGCACGAGCTGCACGCCGAGCTCGGTGGCCGAGGCGCGCGCGCCGATCACGATCTGCGGCCAGTAGTAGTTCAGCGACGGCACCACCATCCCCACCCGGTAACGCGGCCCGGCCGCCGACGCACGGGGCGCGACCGTCGTGTCGAGCCGACTGCGCAGCGTCGCGCCGCCGTGCACGCGGGTCACCAGACCGCGATCGGCGAGCTCACCGATGTCGCGCCGGATGGTCAGCTCCGACACCCCGAACTCCCGGGCCAGGTCAGCCACGCGCACTGCTCCGGCCACCCGCAGCTCGTCCATGATGCGCTCGCGCCGGGCGATCCCGAACACCGGCCGCGACTCCGACTCCGTCATCGTGCCTCTCCCCTCATCTCCCACATCCGTGCGGATGCCGGTGCGAACAGCATCCGGGTCACCCGCTCTCCCCACGACCGCCGCAGGTACGGGTCGTCGACCTCCACGGTCTCGAACTGCACGTCAGCGGCCTCGAAGTTCAGCAGCAGATCGCGGGCCCCAGCTCGGCCCGGCACGCGCACGCCGTCGCCCGCCCGCTCCGGCGCTCCCGCGCACACCACGACGATCCGCGTCGCCGGATCGGCGAGGACCTCGCTCTCATCGCGCACGCTGATCCCGGCATCCGTCACGCGCACGGTGCGGATCCAGCGCTCCCGTCCGGGGTACGACTCAGTCAGGTCCAGGCGCCATCCGTCGTCGATGACGGCGGCGCCGGCCCGCCACTGCGCTCCGGGCAGCTGCGCCGCGCCACGCGGAAGCGGCGTGCTGTGCCAGTCCGAGCGCATGTTCCACAGCTCGTAGCGCCGGTCTGAGAAGGTCTCGGCCCGGTAGGTCGCACGCCCCAGGTCGGGCAGCAACGGGATGCCGTCGACGGCGACGGCGATGGAGCCGAGGTCGTTGTGATTGTGGTTCTCGCCGTTGTGCCCGCTCTTGACGACGACGGTCAGGCCCGCCCGCTCACGGATGCCGACGCCGATCGAGGCGAGAAAGACGCCGTCCTTCGCGCGCGGCTGCGCCGCAGGCGGAGCGGATGCCGGATGCTGCGCTGGCACGACGCCGGAGCTCAGATCGGAGATCTCCGCGAGCATGCGGCCGAGGCCCGCGTGCACGCCCTCGTCCAGTCCGCACAGCGACGGCTCCTCCCGTCCGGCGCGCTCTGCCAGGGCGAACTCCGCGACCTCCGGCAGTCCGCACAGCATCGCCGCACGGTGCAGCACATGCCAGGGTGTGCCCTCGTCGGCGCGGGCTTCGGCATCCGAGAAGCTGGCGAACCAGCCCGGCCCGACCTGCATCCGCTGCGGGAATCTCGCCAGCTCCGCGAGCGGGGCCAGCGCACCGTCGCGCGTCTCGGCGGCGACTGACCCGTCGGTGAGTGTGTCCAGCACCGCCAGCGCGTCGAATGCCCGGCCCGCACCCTGCCACCAGTAGCCGAAGCCCTCGTCGATGGCGCCGTCGGCGGGGAGCTGGGCCAGATAGCGATCCAGACCGTCCACACAGCGGTCCATCACCCGCGCGCGCAGCGGCGGCGCGGCGAACGCGACGGCTGCCACCAGCAGGTTCCCGTGGATCCACGGCGCCCAGTTGTGCACGTGCCCCTCGTCGCCCTCCCAGTGCCAGGCGCGTTCGACGAACGGCTCCAGCACGCACGTGCGCGCCTCATGCCCCAGCCGCTCGCGCAGCCCGGGAGCGTGCTGTTCCAGTTCCGTGCCGATCAGCAGAGTCGACCAGGCGAGCAGGGCGACGTCCTCTCCGGCGCCGAGATCGACGAACGGATGCCGGGGATCGGGCACCCGCAGCCCCCGCGAGAACACGTCGTCGTGCGCGGGCCAGCACCAGGTGGACTGCTCGACCTTCAGCCAGAGGCCGTCTGCGGCCTCGAGCAGTCGTTCCTCGGTCGGCTCGATGGCGGCGGCGAGAACCGCCAGCCGCGTGCGCCGGTTGCGCAGGAACAGGGCGTGCTCGTACGCCGAGCGATCGCCCGTGCGCGGGTATGCGCTCCAGTCCTGCAGACGCGGCTGCGGCCAGGCGGCGTCGCGCAGCCGATCGGCCTCGCCGATGATCAGCAGGCGGGTGCGCTCATCGACTCCGTCCCAGAACACCCGGTCCGATGCGGGCGCAGCGAGGATCGCGTCGTCGGCCGCTTCGCTGTGCGACCAGAGGTCGAGCAGCGCGCCTCGGCGGATCAGCATCCGTCCTCCTGGTTGAATCTTCATGTTCGAGTGAGAATTATTGCTTTCGAATCAGTTGCGTATGAATGGATGATCAGTCTTCACTGGGAGTGCCCTCTCACACAAGGGGACGGCCACGCGAACCTCGAGGGAGAACCACATGCCCCCATCCCGCCCCCGGGCACACGCGGTCATGTCGACCGAGACGTTCGAGCTGCTCTTCGACGACGCCCGGCGCGCGAGGTTCGCCGCCCTGGCGGATGTGCGCACGCCGATGCACATCGCCGACCTGTCGGATCCGGCACTGGACGGCCTGCTCGCCGAGACCGAGGTGCTCGTGACGTCGTGGGGGGCGCCGCGCTTCGACGCGCCGCTGCTGGATCGGATGCCGCGACTGCGCGCGGTCTTCCACGCGGCCGGCAGCATCCGCCACCTCGTCTCGGCGGAGTTCTGGGAGCGCGGCATCCGCATCACCACCGCCGCCGACGCCAACGCCGTTCCGGTGGCCGAGTTCACCCTCGCCGCCATCCTGCTGGCCGGCAAGCGCGCACTGGTGCAGGTGCGCACCCCTTCACTGGGCGAGGCGGACTGGGGCGGCAACCTGCGCCAGCATACGATCGGCAACCTGGACCGCTCCGTGGGCGTGGTGGGCTTCTCCCGCATCGGCCGGCGCGTCGTGGATCTGCTGCGCCCGTTCTCCGGACTGCGGGTGCTGGTCGCCGACCCCTTCGCCGACCCCGCGGAGGTCGCCGCGGCGGGAGCGGAGCTCGTGCCGCTGCCTGAGATGCTCCCCCGGGTGGCCGTGCTCTCGCTGCACGCGCCGGCGCTGCCGTCGACGCACCACATGATCTCGGCCGCAGAGCTGGCGGCGCTTCCCGACGGCGCAACGGTGATCAACACCGCCCGTGGTGCACTGCTCGACCACGACGCCCTGCTCGCGGAATGCCGCACCGGGCGCATCGACGCGATCCTGGATGTGACCGACCCCGAGCCGCTGCCGCTCTCGTCGCCGCTGCTCGAGCTGCCCAACGTCGCGATCACGCCGCACCTGGCGGGATCCCTGGGCACGGAGACGCGCAGGCTCACCGACTCCGCCCTGGACGAGCTCGCCGCATACGCCGCGGATGCCCCGCTGCTCCACCCGATGGATTCCGCCTCCCTCGGCCGCAGCGCGTAGCCGCCCGTTTCCTCACGCCCTTGAGAGACCACGCTCACGCCGGCGCTTCGTCCAGCACCGGGCGAAGGCAGTAGCGGCCGTTCGCCCAGGCCACGTACAGCGCGGGGGCCGCGGTGAGTCCGATCGCGATCGCCGGCATGCTCGCGAACACGCCCAGCTGCACGCCGAGCACCGCGAAGGACAGCAGCTGGAAGTACCAGCGCCGCACACCCAGGTACAGGCCGGCGCGGAGCACATCGCGCAGGCGGGCAGCCGGCACCTCGGCGAGCGCGACGGCACCCAGCAGCCCGGTGGCCGCCACGAGCAGCGTGAGCAGCAGCAGCACCGGCACGACCACGACCGACGCGGTCGTGTCCGACAGTGCGCGCACATCGACCAGCAGCACGACGGCCGCACCCACGACGATCGCGCCCAGTGCGAGCGCCTTGCGCAGCGTGTCGCGCCACACCGCCAGGAACGTGCGCACCACCTGCGTCTCGCCCTCGCCGTACGCCCGGAAGGTGCCGAACGCCGCGGTGAGCGCGGGCGCCGCAAGGGGCGCCACCACCGCGATCAGCGGCCACGAGCGCATCGGATCGGTCGTGATCAGCAGCACCACCAGCGGTGATGCCGTCACGAGCAGGAGCAGGTTCACCATCAGCCCGAGGTACAGCATCCCCAGGATCGCCGCCCAGGTGTCGTGCGTGACGCGCTTCATGGTTCAGCCCTTCATGCCACTGGTGGCGATGCCCTCGACGAAGTACTTCTGGCCGAGCATGAAGATGATCGCGATCGGGACGACCGAGATGCACAGTCCCGCGAACAGCAGCGCGTAGTTCGTGTCGTACAGGTTGGACACGAAGCTCTTCAGCCCCAGCTGGATCGTCCACAGATCGGGATTGCGCAGGTAGATCAGCGGCCCCAGGTAGTCGTTCCAGGTGTTCACGAAGGTCAGCAGCGCCAGGCTCGCGATGGCCGGCACCGACAGCGGCACCATGATGCGCCGCCAGATGCCGTACTCGCTGAGGCCGTCGATCCGCGCCGCCTCGCTGAGCTCCTCCGGGATGGTCTCGTAATACTGCTTCATGAGGAACACGCCGAAGGCGCCGAAGGCCTGGATCAGGATGATCGACCACAGGGTGTTGGACACCTTCAGGTTCGAGAGCAGGATGAACTGCGGGATCATGTACGACTGCCACGGCACGGCGATCGTGCCGACGTACGCGAGGAACAGCACGTCTCGGCCGGGGAACCGCATCCGCGAGAAGCCGTAGGCGGCGAACGATCCGGTGAGCACCTGCAGGAACGTGACCACGACGGCCAGCAGCAGGGTGTTGCGGATCCAGACCATCATCCCGGACTTGGCCCAGATGTCGACGTAGTTCTGCCAGACGAAGGTCTCAGGCCACCAGACGATCGGTGCCGAGAACACCTCGTTCGACGACTTCAGCGAGCTCAGCAGCATCCAGGCGAACGGGGCGAGCAGGCCGATGGCGAAGACGATCAGCGCCGCGTAGCCGAACACGCGTCCTGCCCGTCGTGCTCCGCGACGGCCGCCGGGGGAACGGGGTCGGAGAGGCGCCGCATCCGCTTCTCGCCCGTGACCATGAGCTGGGTCTGCGTCATCAGATGCTCCTCCTCTTGTTCCAGAGGAATTGGGCGATGGTGACGACGATGCACAGGAAGAACAACGCCACCGCGGCCGCCGAGGCGTAGCCGAACTGCGACTCCTCGAAGCCCTTGCGGTAGATGAACTGCGAGAGCACCATGGTCGCCTGCCCCGGTCCGCCCTCGGTCATCACCAGGATGAGGTCGAAGATCTTCAGCGAGTTGATCGTGAGCATGACGGTGACGAAGAACATCGTCGGACGCAGGCATGGCAGGGTCACGTTGACGAACCGCTGCCATGTGTTCGCACCGTCCACGCGCGCGGCCTCGTGCAGCTCGCGCGGCACGGTCTGCAGGCCGGCCAGGAACAGGATCATGTAGTAGCCCATGTCACGCCAGGTGCTCACGATCACCACGGCGGGCAGCGCCCAGTCCTTCGAGGTCAGCCATCCCGGTGGGTTCTCGATCCCTATCGCGCGCAGCACGGCGTTGATCGGGCCGAAGTCGGGGCTGAACAGCAGGTTCCACACCACGGCGATCGCGACGATCGAGGTGATGTAGGGGAAGAAGGCCGCGGTGCGGAAGAAGGCCACGCCGCGCAGCTTGTTGTTCAGCAGCAGCGCGAGCCCGAGCGAGACGACGATGGTCAGCGGGATGTGCATCGCCGAGTAGTAGATGGTGTTCCAGAACGCATTGCGGAAGCTGTTGTCGCCGAGCAGACGCTGGAAGTTGGCAAGGCCGATCCAATCGGCCTTGCCAAAGACGTTCCAGTTGGTGAACGCCATGTAGAACAGGATCACCACCGGCACGAGGGTGAAGGCCGCGAAGCCGGCGAAGTTCGGCAGGATGAACGTCCAGCCGATCAGGGTGCTGCGGCGCACGCGCGCCGAGCGGCGTCGGCGAGGCGACCGGCCCAGGGGCGCCTCGGGTGCGATGGTGCGGGTCATCGGGATTCCTTCATCATGCGCGGATTCCTGCATCGGCCGCGCAGATCCTCATCTGCGCGGAACACGGGGCCGGCCGAGACGGCCGGCCCCGCTGGGCTCAGTCCAGGCCCACCTCGTTGGCGACGCGGTCCTCTGCCTCGGCGATCGCATCGTCGACGTCGGCGGAGCCGGACATGATCGCGGTGTGCATGTCGCCCAGGATGCCCTGGATCGCCGCGGTCTTGCTCGAGGTCGGGTTCTCGGGCAGCACCTTGTGCGTCGACCAGGCGAACTTCGACAGGTCATCGGTGGGCGCCCCGGCGACCGCGAAGTAGGTCTCGGCGACCGCATCGCTGCTCAGCGCCGGGGTGATGCCGATGTTGGCGAGCACCTGCGCGGCATCCTCACTGGAGGCGAACTCGAGGAACTTCTTCGCAGCGGCCGCCTTCTCGGCGCTGACCGCGGCGTTGATGCCGAAGCCGGTCGGATCGCCGAAGGTGACCGGGATGCTGTCGGTGCCGGTGGTCGACGAGTCCAGCTGCGGAATCGGGGCGATGCCCCAGTCGAAGTCGTCTGCATCGCCCGAGGCCTGCTGGGCGATCAGCGTGGCGACGAACCAGGTGCCCATCGGCATCATCGCCGCCTTCTGCTTGCCGAACTCGCCCTGGTAGGTGAGCTGGTTCGCGCTGGAGGTGTTGAAGTCGACCTGATCGCCGTCGGCGTCCAGCTTCAGCACGCGCTCGTAGTACGGCTTCATGTAGTCGTACTTCCCCTTGAGGATGTCCGAACCGGTCTGCGCGTTGGCGAAGCCCTGCACCACCGACTGCCAGCGGTGCGTGTAGCTGCCCTTCGCGCCGCCCGCGCCGGCGGTCAGCTTCGCGGCCGCCGCGTCGTAGTCGTCCCAGGTCCACGAGCCGTCGGGCTCGGTGACACCGGCCTTCTCGAAGAGATCCTTGTTGTAGAACAGCACCCACGAGTCCTGGCGGTACGGGGTGGCGTAGGCGACGCCGTCGACCGTGTACGAGTCCGCACCGCCGATGCCGTCGGGCAGCTTCACATCGGAGACGTCGAGCAGCTGACCGCCCTCCTGCAGGGTGGTGACGTACTTGACCTCCTTCTGCGTGATGATGTCGGGGCCGGATCCGGCGGCGAGGTCGGCGGTGACGAGCGTGTTGTAGTCGGTCGGGTCGTATTCCTTCAGGTCGATGGTGATGTCGGGGTTCTGGTCGTGGAACGCGTCGGCGAGCGCCTGGAACTCGGGCGTGGTGTCGATGCTCCACGCCGACATGCTCAGCGTGATGGGCCCGCCCGGCTCGGCGGGCTCATCGGCGTCGGCGCTGCATCCGGCGAGCGCCAGCGCGGCCACAGCCGCGATGCTGCCGGCAGCGAGGATCTTTCTGTTCATGCTGTTCGTGCTCCTTCGTGATTGCGATCGACCCGTGCGGGTCCGGGGGTGTGTTCTGGTATCAGGCGCCGCTGGGCCGCGGCAGGCGGGTGGTCGTGCGCCGTCCGTCCGGCCAGCCGACCACTGCTGCTTCGGCGTGGAGCTCGAGCGAGGGGACGGATGCCGGCGGCTCCGCGCCGCCGAGCAGCACGGCCGCGGCGATCCACGTACCGTCCTCGGGGGCGCCCGTGACGACGGGGACGGCGGCGTCGGGGCCGAGGGGGCTGGCATCCGTCCGCCGTTCGATGCCGGGAGCGAGACCCGGCGTGAGCGGCACCACGATGCTCACGAGGTCGTCGAGGCGCGCGGATGCGGCATCCGTCGACACCGTCGTCTCGACCTGTCCTGGTTCGCCGGCCAGCGCCCATCCGCCGATGCGCAGCGCCGCGTCACGGCCCGCACCGTCGCGCACGTCGATGCGCACCAGCCGCACCTCCCACGCACCGCGGACGATCGAGCAGGTGGTGATCCGCCCGGCGACGGTCACCGCTCCGGTGATCCCCGAGCCGTGCCGCACCTGCACCTCGGCAGGGTCGATCCAGTGCACACGGCTGACGGATGCTGCCACTGCGACGCCGCCGTCGGCATCCGCATCGATCCGCAGCAGGGCCATGCCCGCCCGGTGCGTGGCGCGACCGGCGGCGTCCACCAGCGCGACGGACTGCTCCAGCGGCTCGGCCCAGGCGTCGCCGTTGAGCAGCGGCGAGGACGCGGTGGAGTAGCCCATCCGCGCGTACAGCGGGGAGTCGCCGACCTCGGCATCCGGCTCGGCGTGGTCGGTGCCGTGGTTGATCACGCGCACGATGCCGTCGGATGCGGTGCCGGACACGATCCAGCCGGCCGGCGCGATCGTGCGCAGATCGTCGGAGCCCGGCGCCGGTTCGGGGGCGGCCCACACCGGGTGGTCGGCGGGAAGCGCGATGCCCAGCATCCCCTTCGCCGCCCAGTACGGCGATGACGGACCGGAGTAGTTCTGCGCGAGCCGCCGCCACGGTGCGTGCCAGCCCATGCTCAGCAGGTCGTCCTGGTCGGGGGCGCCGTGCTCGTCGAAGTGCGCGATGACGCCCATCGCGACGTGCCGCAGGGTTCCGAGATCCGTGGACGGCACCTGGGCGAGGGCGCCGACCCAGAACGGTGCGGCGGCGGCGAAGCGGTAGATCAGGCTGCGGCCCTGGATGAGCGGCGCACCGTCGGCGCCGACCAGGTGCACGGCATCCTGCAGGTAGCGGTCGAGCGCCTCGACGTCGCGCGCAAAGCGGTCCTCACCCAGCTCGGCCGCCAGTTCGGCGGCGCCCTGCATGCGCGACCAGAGCACCGGGTACAGGTGCAGCGCCCAGCCGACGTAGTGGTCGTAGGCGCGCTCGTCGCCGTCCGAGAACCAGCCGTCGCCGCGCGCGAAGGAATCGTGACGGGCGAGGTCCGCGGCGATGTCGGAAGCCGACCAGGGTCCGCCGACCGAGCGCAGGAAGGTCTGCACGACGATGCGGAACCACACCCAGTTGTTGCGCGGGTAGGTGTCGTCGCCCACGACGGGTGTCAGGTAGTCGATGACGCGCTGCCGGGTGAGGACGTCGAGCCGATCCCAGATCCACGGGCGGGTCATGTCGAGGATGAGCGCGATCGAGGCGGCCTCGACTTTGGCCTGCGGATGCTCGTCCAGTCGCACCCAGCGCTCCTCGGAGGCCGGGTCGACGCCGGCGACGATGCCGCGGGTGTAGTCGCGGATCAGTCCGTCGACGCCCTCACCGTGCGCACCGACGATGCGGAATCCGGCGAGCAGGAAGGTGCGGGCGAAGCCCTCCAGCCCGTCGACGGCGGTTCCGTAGCCGCCCGGCGCTCCGGGAGGTGTGATGCGGGCGAAGCCCGGTGAGGCCCATGCGGCGGCTCCGCTCAGCATCCGGTCGGCGAACGCGACCAGCGCGTCCCGCGATCCCGTCCGCATCGAGCTGCGCTCGGACGGCTGCGATGTGCGGGTCACGGGTTCTCCTTCGAGCAGTGATCGGCACCCCGACGAGGGGTGACTGTTTCAGGAGATTAGCAATCCGATTTGTTCGGCTCAAGAAGATTTGCGTTCTATCATGAACGGTTCTGTTCGTTTATCGAAACGTGTCCTGTTTTAGCGGGTAAACGCTTGCCGACACCGCCGACGTGATGAAGTGGAAGCATGCGCGCAGTGATCATGCACGGGCCCGGCGACGTCCGGGTCGAAGACGTCCCCACCCCGCAGCTCGTCGAGCCGACCGACGCGATCATCCGCGTCGACGCCGCCTGCATCTGCGGATCCGACCTGTGGCCGTACCGGGGCATCGAGAAGCAGAAGCGGCCGACGCGGATGGGTCACGAGTACATCGGCCTGATCGAGCAGATCGGCCCCGAGGTGCGCGACCTCGCGGTCGGCGACTTCGTGGTCGGCTCGTTCATGGCATCCGACGGCACCTGCGAGATCTGCGCGGCCGGCTACCAGTCCCGTTGCATCCACGTCGTCGGCATGGGGTCGGTGGGCACGCAGGCCGAATACGCGCGCATCCCCTGGGCCGACGGCACGCTGGTGAAGGTCGCCGGCGAGATCACGCCGGAGCGGCGGCGGAGCCTGCTCGCCGCCTCCGATGTGCTCGGCACCGGCTGGTTCGCCGCCGTCGCCGCCGAAGCCGGGCCGGGCAAGACCGTGGCCGTGGTGGGCGACGGTGCTGTCGGCCTGCTCGGCATCCTCGCCGCGTCGCGTCTGGGCGCCGAGCGGATCATCGCGATGTCGCGCCACGCCGACCGGCAGGCGCTGGCCCGCCGCTTCGGGGCGACAGACATCGTCGAGGAGCGCGGAGACGCCGGCGTCGCGCGGATCAAGGAGCTCACCGGCGGTTACGGTGCGCACTCCACCATCGAGGCAGTGGGCACGCAGGAGTCCATGGAGCAGGCGATCCGCGCCACCCGCGCCGGTGGGCACGTCGGCTTCGTCGGCGTCTCGCACGGCGTCGCCCTCGACGGCGCCGAGCTGTTCTTCTCGGGCGTGCACCTGCACGGCGGCCCTGCACCCGTGCGGCGGTTCCTGCCCGAGCTGATCGAGCTGATCATGACCGACCGGATCGACCCCGGTGCGGTGTTCGATCTCACACTCCCCTTCGACGCCGCCGCCGCCGCCGAGGGCTATCGCGCCATGGACGAGCGCCGCGCGACGAAGGTGCTGCTGGAGTTCTGACGCGCGGACGGCGCCGATCCCGCTGAGCGGTCAGGCGCTCGCGCGAGTGACGAGAACCGGTGTCAGCAGCAGATCGGCGGGGTGCTCACCCTCGATCCAGGCGACGAGTCGGCTGACGGCCTGCTCGCCGAGCGCATCGAAATCCTGTCGCACGGTCGTGAGCGGCGGCTGAAACTCCGCGGCGTCCGCGATGTCGTCGAAGCCGACCACGGCGATGTCCTCCGGCACACACCGGCCGGATTCTGCGATGGCGCGCAGCGCACCGAGCGCCATCTGGTCGTTGGCCGCGAACAGCGCGCTCAGGTCGGCGGATGCCAGCATCCGCTCCGTCTGCGCACGGCCGGATGCCGCCGTCCAGTCGCCCCGCACGACAGGGGGCGCCTCGACACCGGCGGCGGCGAGCGCTTCGCGCCAGCCGCGTTCGCGTTCGGATGCCGCGAAGGAGTCACCGGGACCGGCGAGGTGGTGCACGGTACTGTGCCCTGCCGTGAGCAGATGCGCCGTGGCCGCCCGCGCGCCCACGGCGTGATCCGTGCCGATGACGGTGAAGCGCTCGTCCGGCGGGGAATCGACGACGACCAGGCGGAGGCCGGCGGATGCCGCATCGCGCGCGAGCGCGGTCGCCTCGTTGAGCACGATCGCCCCGTCCACGCCCTGATCGCGCAGACTGTCGAACGCGCCGTCGATGTCGCCGTCCGATCCGAGCGTGACGACCGTGACCGCGTAGCCGCGGGAGGCCGCGGATTCGGCCACCGCCTGCAGCATCCGTGAGTTCCCGACCGTGGCGAGGGTCTGTGCGACCAATCCGAGGGTGTGCGTGCGTCCGGTGCGCAGTGCCCGTGCGGCGCGGTTCGGGCGGTAGCCGAGCTCTGCCATGGCCCGCTCCACACGCGCCCGTGTGTCGGGGTCGACCTTCGGACTGCCGTTGGCGACGCGCGAGACGGTCTGCCCAGACACCCCCGCTCGCGTGGCGACCATCGCCATCGACACGCGCTGCTGCGGCATCCGCTCTCCTCTCTCCCGACGGCCCGTCTATCTGGCGCTCGTGCACGCGACACGCCGGGATTCACGTGCATAAGCGCCAGCTAGACGGGTGGTGGTGTTGACGCTACCACGATGAGCGCGGTAGCGTGTTGACGTGAACATGCGCAGAACTCCGGAGATGCAGACGACCGAGCTCGGCGCCGGCGTGGTCAAACGCGGCACCCGCCTGGCCGACGGCCGCGAGCTGTTCTACTTCGATGACCCCGACACGACGCTCGGCCCGGAGCGAGCCGTCGACGCCCGGGAGCTCGACGAGCGTCCGGAGACCGCGACCATGCGTCAGGACATCCTCAGCGGCGACTGGATCACCTTCGCCACCAAGCGGCAGAACCGCGTGATGATGCCCGGCGCCGACGCCGATCCGCTCGCTCCCCAGACGCCGAGCAACCCCTCCGAGGTTCCCGCACGCTACGACGTCGCGGTGTTCGAGAACCGCTCGCCCTCCTTCGGCCCCGCACTCAACGAGGCCACCGACGGCGCTCCCGCCGCCGCCAACCCCACCCGCGGACTCGACGACCTCGCCGAGCTCGGCCTCGGACGCACCCGCACCAGCGTCGGCCGATGCGAGGTGGTCTGCTTCAGCCCCGAAGCCGAGGGCTCGTTCGGCACTCAGTCCGTCACCCGCGCACGCACCGTGATCGAGGCGTGGGCCGACCGCACCGCGGCACTGTCCGCGCTGCCCGGGATCGAGCAGGTCTTCCCGTTCGAGAACCGCGGCGAGGCGATCGGCGTCACCCTGCCGCACCCGCACGGGCAGATCTACGCCTACCCCTATGTCACCCCGCGCACGCAGCGACTGCTGGACAGCATCCACCGCACCGTGCCCGACCTCATGTCGCGCGTGCTGGAGAGCGAACGCAGCTCCGAGCGCGTCGTACTGCAGGGCGAGCACTGGACCGCCTTCGTCCCCTTCGCCGCGCGCTGGCCGCTGGAGGTGCAGCTGATGCCACATCGGCACGTACCCGACTTCGCGGCGCTGACCGATGCCGAGCGCGATGAGCTCGCACCCTCTACCTGCGCCTGCTGCGCGGTGTGGATGCGCTCTACGAGACGCCGACACCGTACATCGCCGCCTGGCATCAGGCGCCCGTGCACACCGGCCGCGACACGGTGCGCATGCGCCTGGAGCTCACCAGCCCTCGCCGCGCCGCCGACAAGCTGAAGTTCCTCGCCGGCTCCGAGGCCGCGATGGCCGCCTGGACGGCCGAGATCCTCCCCGAGGTGGCCGCCGAGCGCCTGCGCACAGCCATCGCATCCGTCCCCGAGGCGTGAGCCCACACCGCTTCCACGGAGATCTGCACAATCCCGGAGCATTCCCGGCATCCGTCCCCGAGATCCTGCAGATCTCCGAAGATCTGCCACACCACCCAGGAGACATCGCATGACTGCATCGACCGCCGCGCGCGAGCTGCTCACCGGGATGACCGGGCGCGAGCCCGAGGGCATCTGGTCGGCACCCGGCCGGGTGAACCTGATCGGCGAGCACACCGACTACAACGAGGGCTTCGTGCTGCCGTTCGCGATCCCGCACCGCACCTATGCTGCGGTCGCGCTGCGCGACGATGACCGGATCCGCGTCGCCTCGACCTTCGCGGACGAGCCCGTCGAGGTGCCGCTGAACGAGCTCGACGAGCTGTTCCCCACCGCACCCGACGCGAGCCCGGCCGTGCCGGAGTGGTCGGCGTACGTGCTCGGCATCGCCTGGGCGCTGCGTGCGCGGCAGCCCGACGCCCCCACCCCGGGAGTCGACATCGCGATCGCCTCCGACGTTCCGGTCGGCGCCGGACTGTCGTCGTCCGCCGCGATCGAGGGCGCCGTGGCATCCGCCCTGAACGAGCTGTGGGGCCTGGGGCTGGATCCTGTCGCGCTGGCACAGGTGGGTCGTCGCGCCGAGAACGAGGCCGTCGGCGCGCCCACCGGGATCATGGATCAGATGGCATCCATGCTCGGCCGGCCCGATGCGGCGACGTTCCTGGACTGCCGCACGCTCGAGACCCGCTCGATCCCGACCGGGTTCACCGCCGCTGGGCTCGAGGTGCTCGTGATCGACACGCAGGTATCGCACGCGCACTCCACCGGCGGGTACCGTGAGCGCCGCGAGTCCTGTGAGCGCGGGGCGGCGCTGCTCGGCATCCGCTCGCTGCGCGACGCGAGCATCTCCGACCTGCCGCGTGCCGCAGAGGCGATGGACGAGGTGACCTTCCGCCGGGTGCGGCACATCGTCACTGAGAACCAGCGTGTGCTCGACACCGTCGCGGCCCTCACCGAGCAGGGTCCGCGGGCGATAGGCGAACTGCTGGTCGCCTCGCATGCGTCGATGCGCGACGACTTCGAGATCTCGGCGCCCGAGCTCGACGTCGCCGTCGACACCGCGCTGGCGCACGGTGCGATCGGCGCCCGGATGACCGGCGGCGGCTTCGGCGGGGCCGCGATCGCCCTGGTCGCGCACGATGTGGTGGATCGCGTGACGGATGCCGTGACGCAGGCGTTCGCGGATGCCGGCTTCACCGCCCCGCACATCTTCGCCGTCTCTCCCTCGGCGGGCCCGCACCGGGACGCCTGACCGCCGTTCGAATCGCGCAAATGGCTCGAAAACCTCCCGGAATGGAGCGATTTAAGCGATTCGAACGCGGTTTGACACAATGAACACTGCGCAACCGCGCACCGGAAGGAGTCCCATGTCCTGGCTTGTCACCGGCGGCGCCGGCTATATCGGAGCACACGTCGTCCGCGCACTGTCATCGGCGGGGCTCACCCCGGTCGTGCTGGACGACCTCTCCAGCGGCCGCCCGTCGTTCGTGACCGAGGACGTCGCCCTCGTGGAGGGCACGATCCTCGACCGCGAGCTGGTCGAGCGCACGCTGCGCGAACACGACGTGGAGGGCGTGATCCACGTCGCCGGATTCAAGTACGCGGGCGTCTCGGTGCAGCGCCCCCTGCACACCTATGCCCAGAACGTCGAGGGCACCCGCGTGATCCTCGAGGCGATGCAGTCCGCCGGGGTCGCGAACATCGTCTTCTCCTCGTCGGCGGCCGTCTACGGCACCCCCGATGTGGCACTCGTCACCGAGGACACCCCCAAGCATCCGGCCAGTCCGTACGGCGAATCGAAGCTGATCGGCGAGTGGCTGCTGCGCGATCAGGGCGTCGCGACCGCGGCATCCGACACGCCGCTGCGGCACACCTCGCTGCGCTACTTCAACGTCGTGGGCTCCGCGGACCCGACGGTGTACGACGTCAGCCCGCACAACCTCTTCCCGATCGTATTCGAGGCGCTGCTCGAGGGCCGCACGCCGTCGATCTTCGGCGACGACTACGACACCCCCGACGGCACGAATGTGCGCGACTACGTGCACGTCGGCGACATCGCGGCCGCCCACGTCGAGGCGGCGAAGCGCCTGGCATCCGGTCAGCCGATCGAGCCCGCCTACAACCTCGGCTCCGGCGACGGGCTGAGCGTGAAGCAGATCATGGATGCCATGGTGCGCGTCACCGGCATCGACTTCGAGCCCGCGATCGGGCCGCGCCGCCCTGGCGACCCGGACCGGATCGTGGCCGCCGGCGATCTCGCCGCGCGCGACCTGGGCTGGACCATGCGCTACACGGTCGACGAGATGGTGCGCACCGGCTGGGAGGCCCGGCGCGCCGCCGGGTGAGCGTGGGCGAGGAGCGGATGCTGTTGCGCGCCGCGACCGTCGACGACGCGCATGGCATCGCCGTGGTGCATGTGCGGTCCTGGCAGGCGGGGTACCGCGGGCTGATGCCGCAGCACGTCCTCGACGGGCTCTCAATCGCCGAGCGGGAGGCGGGCTGGGCACGGATCCTCACCGAGACCGTTCGCGGGTCGCAGACCCTGGTCGTCGAGCGCGCGGGGACGCTGGTGGGCTGGGCGAGTTTCGGCGATGCCCGGGATGCGGATGCCGCCGGCACCGGCGAACTGTGGGGGATCTACGCGCATCCGGATGCCTGGTCGACGGGTGTCGGGCATCTGCTGATCGATGGTGTCGAGCGGGCACTGGTCGATGCCGGCCACGAGGCGGCGTACCTGTGGGTGCTGGAGGGGAATGAGCGCGCGGCGTCGTTCTACGAGCGGCACGGCTGGGCATCCGACGGTGCGACGAAGGTCGATCGCCGGCCCGGGATGGTGCTGCATGAGCGTCGGCACGTGAAGCGACTGGGCTGAGCATCCGCACCGCCTGAGTCGTCGCCGCATCGGCACGGATGGAAATGGCTGGTTCCAGCGCTTCCGCACCGACGTTCTGCATCCGCGCGAGCGCCGCGCAGCGACGGGTGCCGAGTACGCTGGGCGGCGATGAATGAGTCACCGATCGCGCAGACCGTCGAGGGGCCGGTGCGCGGCATCCGTCGCTCGGACGACCTGGCCTTCCTCGGCATCCCGTACGCCGCCCCGCCCACCGGGCGCCGGAGGTTCCTGCCGCCCCAGCCGGTCGATCCCTGGACCGACCCGCTCGATGCCACCGCGTACGGCGCGACCCCGCAGCGCCGCGAGGAGCCGAACGCGATCATCCCCGAGCCGAGTGTGCCCGGCGCTGCGACGCTGAACCTGAACGTCTTCACTCCTGCTCTCGAGGGTGCACTCCCGGTGCTGGTGTGGATCCATGGCGGCGGGTACTCCGCCGGCTCCGCCGCGAGCCCGTGGTACGACGGCCGCACTTTCAGCCGCGACGGCGTGGTGACGGTGAGCATCTCGTACCGGCTCGGCTTCGACGGCTTCGGCGTGATCGACGGCGTGCCCGACAATCGTGGTGTACGGGACTGGATCGCGGCACTCGAATGGGTGCAGCGCAATGTCGCGGCCTTCGGCGGCGACCCCGGCCGGGTGACGATCGCCGGGCAATCCGCCGGCGGTGGTGCGGTGCTCACCCTGTTCGGGATGCCGAGTGCCCAGCACCTGTTCCATGCCGGGATGTCGTTCAGCGGCGCACTCGGCGATCTGCCGCGTGATCTGGTGCGCCGCCGCAGCATCGGCCTGGCCGAGATGGCGGGCACCGAGCCCACTCTCGACGGGTTCCGTGCCGTGAAGGAGCGCGAACTGACCCGCCATCAGTACAAGGCGTCGCTGCTGGGGAAGACCGGTCTCGCCGCGACCACTGCGACTCTGGTCGACGGGCTGCCGTGGGGTCCGGTGATCGACGGTGAGCTGATCGCGCAGCCCACACCCGAATCGCTCGCTGCCGGCGTCGGCGCGGACAAGCCCCTGCTGCTGGGCGCCACCGACGACGAGTTCACGATGGCTTTCGACAGCGCGCCGCGCTGGCTGCGCTGGGTGCCGGTGCGGCTGGCGCTGCGGGTGGTCGAGAAGGCCGGTAGCGTCAGACGCGCCTGGCATCGTGCGAACCGTGGCCGTCGCACCGGGCCCGCACTGGGCCGGTACGTCAGCGACCAGGTGTTCCGCTCACTGGTGCTGCGGGTCGCCGAGGTACGACGGGATGCGGGCACCTGGGTCTACCGCTTCGCGTGGCGCTCCCCCGTCAACGGCTGGGCGCACCACTGCCTGGACGTGCCGTTCTGGTTCGACTGCCTCGACGAGCCGCACGTTCCGAAGATGGCCGGGGATCATCCGCCGCTGGCTCTGGCCGACGAGATGCATACGGCCGCCGTGGCGTTCGTACGCGACGGCGCTCCGGGGTGGCCGGCCTGGCGCACCGAGCCGGGCATCACCCGTGTGTTCGGTGACCAGCCCGCCCTGTCGCGCTCTGCCTACGACGACGCCCTGCCCCTGGTGTGAAGGCGGCGCCCCTGCCTCCTGCCCCCTTTCTCGAGGCTTCAGGTGGCGCAACACGCCGCATCCACCCGCACTGAGGCAACCAGCTGCGACACCTGAAGTCAGAGGCTGGAGGGCCGAGGAGGCTGGGAGGCTGGGAGGCTGGGAGGCTGAGGGCAGGGACGGTGCTCAGCGCACGGGGTCGAGGACAGGGATCTCGTAGCGGTGCGGGGTGCCGAACCGGTGCGCGGTGATCGAGACGGCCTGCTCGCGCAGGAACGTCAGCAGCTCCACCCGCCCCGCTGAGACGACCGGGTTGGCGTAGATCGCCAGGCTCGGCGATCCGTTCACCGCGGATGCCGTGGCGGCAGCATCCGTGCCGATCAGCCGCACGCGTCCACCCGCGGCAGCCAGACGACGAGCATGCGCCGACCAGGCCGACGCATCCTCGGTCACGACGACGACATCGTGCGCACCCAGCCAGGTGACGACGGCGGAGGGCAGCGCGGATGCCGTGCTCACGGTCACCCGGGAGCGGGCACGCAGCCCCGCGGCGACCACCCGCACCAGCTCGGCCACCCGCGTTCCCTCGTATCGCACGGTGACCGGCAGCGCCTGGTAGCGCAGCGCGTTCTGCTCGGTGGTCAGGCCGGTCGCATCGCGGACGATGCCGAACTCCGTGGCCCACGCGTCGATGTCGGTGGCCAGCGCCCCACGCAGCCAGGAGGCGTCCTCACCCTCGGAAGCCAGCGCGGCCGCAGAGAGACCCAGCTCGTCGAGTGGTCGGGTCGTCGTGGTCTCGGCATCCGTCCACTCCGACAGCCCGACCAGGTAGTTCGGTCCGCCTGCCTTGGAACCGGCACCGACGGCGGCCTTCTTCCAGCCCCCGAAGGGCTGGCGCTGCACGATCGCGCCGGTGGTGCCGCGGTTGACGTACACGTTGCCGGCCTGGATGGTCGCCAGCCACTGCTGGATCTCGTCCTCGTCGAGCGAGTGGATGCCGCTGGTGAGCCCGTAGTCGATGTCGTTCACGATGTCGATGGCCTCGTTCAGCGACGACGCGGTCATGATGCCCAGCACCGGTCCGAAGTACTCCACCCGGTGGAACTCGCTGCCGCGGACGACCCCCTCGCGGATGCCCGGGCGCCACAGCTGACCGGCGTCGTCGAGCTTCTCCGGCTCGAGCAGCCATGACTGACCCGGATGCAGCTCGGTGAGCGCGCTGCGCAGCTTGCCCTCGGCCGGGCCGATCAGCGGACCGATCCGGGTGGTGCCGTCTTCGGGCGCGCCCACCTCGTAGGAGCGCACGGCGTCGACGAGCTGTCGGCGGAACCGCTCCGAGTGCGCCGCCGAGCCGACCAGCACCACGAGTGATGCAGCCGAGCACTTCTGCCCGGCGTGGCCGAACGCCGAGTAGGCGACGTCCTTCGCGGCCAGATCGAAATCGGCGGAGGGGGTGACGATGATCGCGTTCTTGCCACTGGTCTCGGCCAACAGCGGCAGATCAGGGCGGAAGCTGCGGAACAGCTCGGCGGTCTCGTAGCCGCCGGTGAGGATGACGCGTTCGACAGCGGGATCGCTGATGAGCCGCTCACCCAGCTCCCGACCGTCGAGCTGCACGTACTGCAGCACGTCTCGCGGCACGCCGGCCTCCCAGAGCGCCTCGATCATGACGGCGCCCGAGCGGCGGGCCTGACGGGCGGGCTTGATGATCACCGGCGATCCGGTGGCCAGCGCCGCCAGCGTGGAGCCGGCAGGGATCGCGACGGGGAAGTTCCACGGCGGGGTGACGACGGTCAGCCCGACCGGGTGCATGACCGCGCCGTCGACGTCGGCGAGCTTCTTGGCGCTCTCGGCGTAGTAGTGCGCGAAGTCGATCGCCTCGGAGACCTCGGGGTCGCCCTGCTCGATGACCTTGCCGGCTTCGGAGCCCATCACCTCGAGCAGCTCGGCTCGGCGCGCCTCGAGCACGTCGCCCGCGCGGTGCAGGATCTCGGCGCGTCCGGCGGCGCCCAGTGCGCGCCAGGCCTCGCCCGCCGCGACGCCGGCGGCGATGCGTTCGGAGACCTCGGCGGCGGTGGAGAGGGTGTTCGCCGCGACTGTGTCGTCACCGAGGGTGGAGGCGACCATGCGCGAGCGGATGCCGTCGGCCCACTCGCGGTTGGCGGCCAGCGACGGGTCGGTGTCAGGGGTGTTCGTGAAGCCGTCGCGCTGCGCGGGTGCGGGCGACAGCTGGCGGTTCTGGGTGCGGTTGGGTCCGGGGACCTCCGCGGGGATGCCGGCGACGGATGCCAGGAAGCGCTGCTTCTCGCGGTCGAACAGGGCCGGGTCGGAGTCGAGGTCGAAGACGGCCGACATGAAGTTCTCGTGGCTCGCGCCCTCTTCGAGGCGGCGGATCAGGTACGCGATCGCGACGTCGAACTCGTCGGGGTGCACGACTGGCGTGTAGAGCAGCAGCGAGCCGACGGTGCGCTTGACGACCTCGGCCTGCGCGGACGCCATGCCCAGCAGCATCTCGAACTCGATGCCGTCCTGCACGCCGCGCTTCGAGGCGAGCAGCCAGGCCAGGGCGATGTCGAAGAGGTTGTGACCGGCGACGCCGATGCGCACGTTCCCGATGTGGTCAGGGCGCAGCGCATATTCGAGCACGGCCTTGTACGAGGAGTCGGACTCCTGCTTGCTCGACCAGGTCGCCAGCTCCCAGCCGTGGGTCTCGGCATCCACGGTCTCCATCGGCAGGTTGGCGCCCTTGACGACGCGCACCTTGATGGGCGCACCGCCGTCGGCGACGCGCTTCGCGGCCCACTCCTGCAGACGCATCATGGCGGAGAGGGCGTCAGGCAGGTAGGCCTGCAGCACGATGCCGGCCTCGAGGTCGTGGAACTCGGGACGGTCGAGGATGCTGGTGAAGACCGCGATCGTGAGGTCGAGGTCCTTGTACTCCTCCATGTCGAGGTTGATGAACTTCTTCGCCCCGCGCGCCGGGCGGGCGGCGATCTCGTACAGCGGGTGCAGTGCCTCGGATGCCTCGGCGACGGCCTGCTCGAAGGCCCACGGGCTGTGCGGGGCGACGGTGGAGGACACCTTGATGGAGACGTAGTCCACGTCGTCGCGCAGCAGCAGACGGCGGGTACCCTCCAGGCGGCGCTCGGCCTCGTCCTTGCCGAGGATGGCCTCGCCGAGCAGGTTGATGTTGAGCTTCACGCCCTGCGTCTCGCGGATGTGCTTGATCGCCGCGCCCAGCTTCTCATCACGGGCGTCGACGATCAGGTGGCGCACCATCTGGCGCAGCACGGCCCGCGCCGAGGGGACCACGATGCCGGGGAGCATGCCGGCGGTGGCGCCGCCGAGGCCGATCGCGCCGCGCATGATCGCGGGCAGGAACGCGGGGGTCAGCGGCACGAGCTCCTTGAGCTTGGCAGCGGCGACCTTCAGGTCCTCGGGGCGCACGACGCCGTCGACGAAGCCGACGGTGAAGTCCAGGCCGTTGGGGTCGCGCAGCACGCCGGCAAGGCGCTCACCGGCGGCATCCACCGGCACGGCACGGCTGTCGACCAGCCACTTCTTGACCAGCGCGACGGCGTCGTCGGCCAGTTCGGTGAGGTCGGAGAGAACGGCGCCGGTGGCGCGCACAGGGGTGGTCATGTTCTCAGGATGCCTCCCGGAACTCACTATGAAAAGCGACGTTTTATGAAGCATAATGTTCGATAGAATCGTCGTGTCTGCGATGGCGATCCACCGAGGACAGGAGATCTCGCGAGGACAGGACGATTTCTCGGCATCCGTCCTGTTCTGAACGAATCTCCTGTTCCCGATGAAGAAGAGACAGGAGCCCCGATGTTCGAACTGAGACGGCTGCGATTGCTGCACGAGCTGGCGCTGCGCGGCACGATCGCCGAGGTCGCCGCATCCCTGTCCTACTCCCCCTCGACGGTCTCCCAGCAGCTCTCGCTGCTGGAGCGCGAGGCCGGCGTGACACTGCTGGAACCCGACGGAAGACGGGTGCGGCTGACACCGCAGGGGCGGATGCTGGCGCAGCACGCCGCGCGCGCGCTGGAGCTCGATGAGGCCGCGCGAGCGGAACTCATCGACACCCCCGGGTGGGAGCCGGTGCGCCTGTCGGCGATGCCCACCGCGGCGGAGACGATCGTGCCGGCCGCCCTGACCGCGCTCGCCGAACGCGCGCCCGAGCTGCGCGTGGAGCTGGCCGAGCTGCCGCCCGAGGAGAGCCTTTTCGAACTGTGGGCGCGCCGCTTCGACCTGGTGATCGCGGAGCAGTACCCGGGGTACACGCGCGAGCAGCGCGACGGCGTGGAGCACGACCTGCTGGGTGAGGACCCGATCCGCATCGTGCTGCCGCCGTCGGAGCATCCGACCCAGCTGTCCGACCTGCGCGACCGCGCCTGGGTGATGGAGCCGGAGGGCACCGCGGCACGGCAGTGGGCCGTTCAGCAGTGCCGCGCGGCGGGATTCGAGCCCGACGTGCGCTTCGAGGCCGCCGACCTGACCACGCACGTGCGACTGGTGGCATCCGGTCACGCCGTCGGGATGCTGCCCGATCTGATCTGGGGCGATGAGCCCAGTCCGCTGACGGTCGCCGACCTGCCCGGCTCGCCCGTGCGCGAAGTGTTCACCGCGGTGCGCACATCCTCCCACGCCGACGAGTCGGTCTCGCTGGTGCGCGCTGCGCTGCGCGACGCGTTTGCCGCCCACCGCCGCGTGGCGCCGTAGAACCGAACCAACGTCACCCTGGCGGAATCTACACGTCGGCGAACGAATGCTGTCGACACTCCGTCGTAGCAAGGTCTTCTGACTACCACAGGAGTGCTCAGCCTGCGGGTTGCCCGATCGACGTAGTCAGCATCTGCACAAGAAGCCAGCCAACGCCCACGATGACCACAACGGCAACGACCACACTGATCACTGTGCGAAGCCGTTCTCGCTTGTTAGGAGCCATATTTCGACCTCAGGATATTCTGATCGCCACGGCCCAACTGGCGCTGGGAGAGATTGCACGTCCCGGTCGACGGCGCCATCACTTGACCAGAATTTTGGGCAACATGGTTCATCCCGACCGCATGACCGAATTCGTGGGTCGCCACGCCTTGAAGGTCGTATCCGGCGGAACACGAAGACGAATTGGTGTTCCATACGCGGCTCGATGTGTCAAACTTAATGTCCGCCTCTACGAGGGTTCCCAATAAGAGATAGGTGCACGTCATCGCGAGCCAGTTATTCGCGGAATTCGTGATGTCACCGAACGAAATGGTGCTCTGATACGAAAGGTTCGTGCATCCTCCAGAAGAATTCACCGACGCCGTCTGAGTTGTTGTCCCCTCGTAAATAAGGTCGAACCCATTTGACAAATTGCCACAGGTAGTTGACCGGCCTTGTTCGACGGTGTCGGCCCCCGCCTTGACGCGATCGAATGCACCAGACGGAGCCCCACTACCGTTCCATCGCCAAGCCATTTTCTTGAAGGAATTTACGTTATTCCAGGTATATGAAATGGAACCCGGTGCCGTAGCACTACATTTCGAATTGGTAGGAGCATTTGTTCCGACTATGCTCCCACTGGCCTCCGTCTGTTCGATCAACTCAGCCACGGCACCCGGTTCACCCATCATGACGTCATTCACTGATGCGGCAACGCCACCGTTGGGCGATGAGTAGACTGCAATCTCTTCACCTATTTCACTGCCCAACGCTGACCGTACAACCGTGTATCCGGGTTCCGGGATCGTCATTTCAACCGTGCCTGACGCAGTTGGAACAAGAACGTCCGTCCCACCCAAATCACACGATTTGGGAATCGACTCTAGTGACTCGATTTGAACGTCGGGACGCTGCCCGCAATCCACGAGAGCCGCTGAGGCATAAGCCGGACCCAATCCGCCTATTGAAATAATCACTGCAGCAATCGAACCCGCAGTTACCGCCCATCGCCTGAAACGCAAGATGCCCTCCGAAACTCGCTTTAGACCCCACCTTTGGCCTGATCTCAGCACATTTATCAGTGCGCGTCAAGGCTCAGTTTCGGACGTCCGGGAGAGCGCGTGCCAAATTTCTGAACGACGGGTAAACATGTCGTTCATGGAGTGCGCAGCACGCCCTGCGTGTCAGGGTTGGGTGAGTCCACGGGTTCACAGCAAGTCCGCCTGCAGGGCGAGGTGAAGGATCACCGATTACTGATGAGTTTGAGTTCCCCCGTCGTGCTGCTGTCGTCCGATGATGGAGTCGTGAGTGCACCTGCGAATCCTGACGGGCCGACGCGCCGTCGCTCGTTCACGCCCGCGCAGAAGCTGAAGTACTTGTCCGAGTACGAGACCGCGTGTGAGACCGGCCAGGGCGCCGCGTTCCTGCGCCGTCAGGGCTTGTACTCCTCGCTGATCTCGGAGTGGCGCAAGCAGCGCGATGCGGGCCTGCTCGAGGGAAAGCAGCCCGGACAAGCGGTCGGGCGCCCATCCGCAGCGCAAGCGGAGAACGCCCGGTTGAAGGCGCAGCTGCGTAAGGCCGAGGCGGAGCTGTCGATGGCGCGGACCGCGTTGGAGATCATGGGAAAAGCACACGCGCTCTTGGAGCAGATCTCCGAGAGCGCGGACACCAACCCGAAGCGGCCGAAGCGCTGATGGGCACGTATACCGCGTTGATCGGTGCAGGGATACCGACCCGTGACGCGTCGTCGCTGACCGGGGTGCCTCGGGTAACTGCTGCCCGCCAGGCCGCACGAGCCGGCCGCCCCGAACCAGAACCGGCGGCGCGTCCGGTGCCGGCGCACAAGCTCATCGATGGCGAGCGTGCGCTCGTGTTGGCGACGTTGAGCAGTGACGAGTTCGTCGACAAGCCGCCGTTGCAGGTCTACGCGATCCTCCTCGAACGCGGCCAGTACGTCGGCTCGGTCGCGACGATGTATCGGGTGCTGCGGGAGAACATGCAGGTCCGCGAGCGGCGCCGACTGGCCACGCACCCGCCGCGGAAGGTGCCCGAGCTGATCGCCACAGCGGCGGGGCAGGTCTACTCGTGGGACATCACGAAACTCGCGGGACCTGCCCGTGGTGTCTACTACGACGCCTACGTGATGATCGACATCTTCTCGCGGTACATCGTCGGCGCGATCGTGCACTCCTGCGAGGACGGCCTCCTCGCCAAAGAGATGATGATCGACGCGTCCGGGCTCCACGGCACCCCCGAGGTCGTGCACTCCGACGGCGGCCCATCGATGACCTCGAAGACGGTCAGGATCCTGCTCGCCGACGTCGGCATCGTCCGGTCACGATCCCGCCCCCACGTCTCCAACGACAACCCCTACTCCGAAGCACTGTTCAAGACGATGAAGTACCTGCCCGTCTTTCCCGACCGGTTCAGCTCGCTCGGCCACGCCCGGCAGTTCTTGGGCGAGTTCGTCAATGCCTACAACCACCACCACCGGCATACCGGGATCGGCATGCACACCCCCGCGGACGTCCACTACGGGCTGGCTGATGCCATCGACCGTGACCGTGACGCCGCGCTCGATGCTACACGCCGCGCCCACCCCGAACGCTTCACCAGCCGCGTGACACCACGACCGAAGATCCTCGACCGCGACCCCACAGCATGGATCAACCAGCCACCCACCGACGAGATTCAACTCGCCGCCCAACACCCACCGGCCTCATCCGCCTTGACAAATTCCGACGGCTAACAGGATGCAGCACGGTTCAACAGGATATTGCGCCCGATCATCGTCTAGCCTCGATTTTCCATCGGTTGCTTGATCGGGCGTGGTCGGCGTCGTTGAACCCGGGCAGGAACAGACACTCTGCTCGGCAGTGGTCGCTAAACGGCAACACTGGTTGGAGCGATCGAAGATGTTGTCCTGTCACTGTCGGCGCGAGGGAAGCACGGAGATCTCGTCACGCATCTAGCTCAGAACTGTCGCGTGCAAGATGTCCTGGGGTCGGGCGCTGGGGCATGCGCACACTCGCGTGCGGCATCCGCTCGCGCATCACTCTGACGGCCTCGGGACTCGAGTCGACCAGCACCGCGTCGCGACCCAGGGCGGATGCCACGGCACCGGTCGTCCCGGATCCGGCGAACAGGTCCAGCACGCGGTCGCCCGGCCGGGATGATGCCTGCACGATGCGGCGCAGGATGCCCTCGGGCTTCTGAGTCGGGTAGCCGGTCTTCTCACGTCCGGAGGTCGGCACGATCGTGTGCCACCAGACGTCGGTGGGCAGCTTGCCTCGAGCGGCCTTCTCCGGCGTCACGAGCCCCGGCGCCATATAGGGCTCGCGATCCACGGCATCCGAATCGAAGAAGTACTCCCGCGGATTCTTCACGTACACCAGGATCGTGTCGTGCTTGGTGGGCCAGCGGCTGCGTGACTTCGCCCCGTAGTCGTACGCCCAGATCAGCTCGTTGAGGAACGCGTCCCGTCCGAACACGGCATCCATCATCACTTTGGCGTAGTGCGCCTCGCGGTAGTCCAGGTGCAGGTACAGGGTGCCGTCGTCGGAGAGCAGCCGCCAGGCCTCCTCCAGTCGCGGCATGAGGAACTCGCCGTAGTCGTCGAAACGGTCGTCGTAGGTGCGCAGCATCCCTCGCACCCGCTCGTAAGCGTGCCCGTGGAAGCCGTGCCGCACCTCGCGTGCGGATTCACCATCGGCGGGTTCGTCGTCGGCGCCGCTGCGCCGCGCAGTGACCACCTGCCGCTCCTGCGTGCGGCCGGTGTTGAACGGCGGGTCCAGGTAGACGAGGGTGAAGGATCCGGATGCCAGGGATGCCGCGACCTCGAGGTTGTCGCCCTCGATGATCTCGACGGCACCCGGCGTTTCGTCTCGCTTCGCTCGCTCAACGACCGGAGAAGAGCTCACGGCACCCGATGCAGCCACGCGTCGGTCGAGAACTTCGATTCGACCAGCGCCTCGGCATCCGCGTACTCGTCGGCGGTGATCGCCCCGTCCTCAGCCCCGGTGAGCGAGCGGAAGGTCTCCTTGAAGCGCTCGATGATCTCGGCTCTCTCCATGCCGGTCTGCGTGCGCAGCGGGTCGACGCGCTTGGCGGCCGAGGTGGTGCCCTTGTCGCTGAGCTTCTCGCGCCCGATGCGCAGCACCTCAGTCATGGTCTGACCATCGATGTCGTACGAGATGGTGGCGTGGTGCAGCACCCCGCCATTGGCGAGCCGCTTCTGGGCCGCGCCGCCGATCTTGCCGGTGGGCGAGGCGATGTCGTTCAGCGGCTGATAGGTGGCCTCGATCCCGATCGAGCGCAGCGCCTGCAGCACCCAGTCATCGAGGAAGGCGTACGAGTCGACGAAGGTCATGCCCTGCACGAGGGAGGCCGGCACGTACAGCGAGTAGGTGATGATCTGGCCGGCGGCCATCATCATCGCGCCGCCGCCGGAGATGCGCCGCACGACGTCGAAGCCGTGCTTCGCCGCCCCCTCCGGGTCGATCTCGTTGCGGTACGACTGGAACGACCCGATCACGACGGCCGATTCGTCCCACTCCCAGATGCGCAGGGTCGGGCGGCGTCGCCCCTCGCCCACCCGAGCGGTGAGCACCTCGTCGAGGGCCAGGTTCATCCGCGGCGAGACAGCCTTCTCGTG
Organism: Microbacterium suwonense; assembly: GCF_030296555.1. NCBI lineage: Bacteria > Bacillati > Actinomycetota > Actinomycetes > Micrococcales > Microbacteriaceae > Microbacterium > Microbacterium suwonense. The sequence goes on along the minus strand of NZ_AP027728.1, from coordinate 2,902,470 downwards.
CACGATCTCCCAGTCGAAGTCGCGCCATCCGGGAGCGGTCACCAGGGCGCGACGCACGACGGTGCCGACCGCGTCGGGCGAGAATCCCAGCAGCTGTGCGCCATCGGGCAGTGCCGCGCGAACGGCTGCGGCGATCGTCGACGCGTCGGTCTCCACCGGCATCCCCTCGACCGCCGCGTTGATCGCCTCGAGAGCCGTGTCCGGCTCGAGGAAGAAGTCGCCCGCCAGGCGGAAGTCGCGGATCAGACCGTCTTCCACCTCGAGATCGACGACGACGAGCTTGCCACCGGGAACCTTGTACTCACCATGCACGGCTCCAGCAAGCCGCGCCGTTCGTCCGCGCTCCGGGCGATGCCCTCACCCCCGCGCAGGCACCCGCTTGTCCAGCCACGCGAGCAGATCGGCGCGCACGTCGGCGGCCTGCAGCTCGTTGAAGATCTCATGCCTGGCATCCGGGTACACCAGCGTGGTCACATCGCTCAGACCCGACCGGCTGCGGTAGGCATCCGCGAGCTTGTGCACGCTGCGCGGGCCGCCCACCGGGTCGTCGCGGCCGACGAGCAGCAGCAGCGGCACATCGTGGCCGAGATCCCTGCGCGGGCGCCCGTAGAGCCGTGCCGCCTCGATCGGCCCGAACAGCTTCAGCAGCGGCGTCTCCACCGTCAGGGGATCATCGTGGAACGCCTGCCACACCGCCGGGTCGCGCGAGAGCCACTCCAGCCCGTCGGCGTCCGGGCCCTTCCACCGCGCGTTCAACGGCGCGGCGTTGAGGTCGGTCGGGGTGCGGTACGCCGATCCGCTGAGCACGACGGCATCGTAGGCGTCCGGATGCTGATCGAACAGCATCTGCGCGAGGAACGACCCCCACGAGTGGCCGAGCAGCACCAACGGCAGATCGGGGTGCTCCTCGTGGATGATGCCGGTCAGCTGCCAGCATCCGTCGACGGCGGCGCGCATGCCGCCGCGACCGAGGTGCCCCAGTTTGGCGGGGCCGCCCCACTGCCGGATGCCGGTGCGCCCGTGTCCGCGGTGGTCATCGGCGTAGACGTGGAAGCCTGCTCCGGTGAGCGCTTCGATCAGCGCCCCGTACCGGCCGGCGTGCTCGCCGACGCCGTGCAGCAGCTGCACGACACCGCGCGCCTCGCCCGACGCCTCGTGCACGTCGTAGACGATGGCGACCCCGTGGGCGTCCGTGAACTCCGCTGTTCTCATCGCGACCATGTCCTGAGTCTACGGATGCCGGGGATCGCGTGGAGATCATGACGACATCGGCCGTGATCCGGCATCCGGCGGCTCGGGGCCGGTCAGCGGTAGAACGGGTACGTCGGATACGTGTACCCGGCCGACCAGAACGGCTCGAGGCCGTAGAAGGCGAACACATCCTCGTTGTAGGCAACGTCGTTGATCAGATCGGGGTCGTACACCGGAGCGGAGCGCAACCGCTCCCGGCTCTGGTCGATCCGCACCCGATCGTCGTCGACGGAGGCGACGGCATCGACGGGGATGTACGACTTCTGCTCCCCGATGCCGAGGAACCCGCCCGACGCGACGATGAGGAAGCGCACCTTCTGCTCCTCGGCGTCGATGAGCAGATCGTCGATCTTCCCGATCTCCTCACCGCCGACGTCGATGACGGTGCGTCCGCGGATGTCGTCGTCCTTCGCCACGGTCCGGTCGCTGTCGCCGAGGGCGATCAGTTCGTGCTCACCAGCGGTCATGTCACTCTCCTTCCGCTGATGTCACGATCTCAGCGGGAGCGAGACGCCGCGAGAGGCTGGCGTTGCGGGGACGACGCGCGTAGGGTGTGCCAGCCGCACTCAGCCCGGCACGATCGGCCGGGGATCAGGTTGCGGACGGGGATCAGGCCGCGGACGAGGCCGACTGCCTCAGCGCGGCGACGATCGCGTGAGCGGTGTCACGGTCGGTGACCTCATGGGCGCCGACGCCATCGCTGGCTGATCCCATCCGCACGGCGCCGTCCGAGACGATCGTGCGCTTCGCGGAGAAGTGCACGGCGTCGACGCCTGTCGCGATCACGGCCACGGCACTGGATGCGTCGATGCCGCCGCCGGCCATCACCTCGATACGGCCGTCGGCCTCCGCCACCAGCTCGCGGAGCGTGTCGATGCCGTCGGCAGCGCGCGAAGCGCAGCCCGAGGTCAGCACACGTCGCAGGCCGAGGTCGCGGGCGATCCGCAGCGAAGCGAGGGGGTCGGGGGTCACATCGATCACGCGGTGCAGCGAGACGGAGGCACCGTCCGCGGCGTCGACGATTCGCGCCAGGGCGTCTCGATCGAGCGCTCCCGAGCCGTCCTGGCATCCGACCACCACGCCGTGGGCGCCTGCGGCCAGCACGTCGCGCACATCGTGGATCATCACCTCGAGAGCGTCGCGGCCGTAGTGGAAGCCGCCCGCTCGAGGACGGATCAGGACGTGCACCTCCGGCCCCGACTCGCCGGCAGCATCGAGAACGCTCCGCAGCGTCCCGCGCGAGGGGGTGAGCCCGCCCAGTGCGAGCGCCTGCGCGAGTTCCACGCGCGCGGCGCCCAGGTCGCGGGCGATGCGCATGCCGGCGGGATTCTGGACGGCGAGTTCGAACTCAAGGGGCACGAGAACCATTTTCGCACCAAGGCGGCAAAATCCAAGAATGTGAATAAAATTTTCATTCCGCCGGGGCGGGGATGTTTAGTTAGACTATCTAAGTAATGACCGAAGACTTCTCCGCCACCGCATCCGAACTCCGCTACGCCCTCTTCCGGCTCACCAGACGCTTGCGCTGCGTACGCGCGACGGACGCGACCACCGACGCGCAACTCGCAACCCTCGGCACACTCCGCGCCCACGGCCGGCAGACGCTCTCACGGCTCGCAGAGCGGGAGCGGGTGACCGCCCCGACCATGAGCGCGACGGTGAACGGACTGGCCGAGCTCGGGCTGGTGGTGCGCGTCCCCGACGAGGACGATCGCCGACGCGTACACGTGGAGATCACCGAGCAGGGCAGGGAGGTCGTCGCGGCGACCATCCGGCGCCGCGACGAGGTGCTGGCGAACATGATCGTCGGCCTCGATCTCGACGACCATGAGCTGCAGGTGCTGCGCGAGGCCGCAGCGGTGCTCAAGAAGGTGGCCGACGCATGAACGCCATGTTCCGCTCCTTCGCGACGTTCAACTACCGCACCTGGTTCCTCGGCGCCGTCATCTCGAACATCGGCGGCTGGATGCAGGCCACCGCGCAGGACTGGGTGGTGCTCACCGAGCTGACGAACAACGACGCCACGGCCATGGGAGCGACCATGGCCCTGCAGTTCGGGCCGCCGCTGGTGCTGGTGGGGCTGACCGGATGGGTCGCCGACCGGTTCGACCGCCGCAAGATCCTGCTCACCACGCAGTCCACACTGATGGTCCTGGCCGTCGGCGTGGCCGTGATGCTGCTGACCGGCATCATGACGCTGCCGATGATGTTCGGCTTCGCCGCCGCCTTCGGCATCACCAACGCCTTCGATGCGCCCGCCCGGCAGGCGTTCGTCTCCGACATGGTGAGCATGGAGGACACCTCGAACGCCGTCGCGCTGAACTCGGCATCCTTCAACATGGCCCGCCTGATCGGCCCCGCCGTCGGCGGTGTGCTGATCGTGGTGATGGGCTCGGGATGGGTGTTCATCGCCAACGCGGTCACCTTCCTGGCGATGCTGATCGCCCTGCTGCTGATCCGCAAGAACGAGCTCATGCCGCGCGTGAAGAGCGGCAAGCACGGCGGCGGTCTCGCCGGCGGATTCCGCTATGTGATCCACCGTCCCGACCTGATGGTCGTGTTCGTGATGGTGTTCCTCGTCGGCGCCTTCGGGATGAACTTCCCGATCTTCGCGTCGACGATGGCACTGGAGTTCCATCAGGGCGCCGACGGCTACGGCCTGCTCAGCTCGGTGCTGGCCATCGGCTCGCTGGCCGGTGCGCTGCTCGCCGCCCGCCGCGATCGCGCGCGGGTACGGGTGATCATCGCATCCGCAGCGGGGTTCGGCGCAGCATCCGTGATCTCCGCGCTGATGCCCTCCTACTGGAGCTACGCCGTCGTGCTGATCTTCGTCGGGTTCTCGACGGTGACGATGCTGACCACCGCGAACGGCTACGTGCAGACCACGACGGATGCCGGGGTGCGTGGACGCGTGATGGCGCTGTACATGGCGGTGCTGATGGGCTCCACCCCGATCGGCGCCCCGATCGCCGGCTGGGTGGCCGACATGTTCGGCCCGCGCATGGCCATCACCGTCGGCGGTGTGGCGGGGCTGCTGGCGAGTGCGATCGGCGTCGGCTGGATGCTGTGGTCGGGCCGTCTGCACCGTGCCGAGCGCACCCGGTTCATGCTCACGCTCGACGAGACCCGGCCGCTGTCAGTGGTGCAGGCGATGGACCCGTCGCTGTTCAACGATCGGACCGCCGCCACGACGCCGATCCGGCTGCCCCACCGGAAGTCGGACTGACCGGTGGCACGGCATCCGCGCTCGCTCATGCTGGCGCTGGGTGCGAGACTTCCTCTCAGACGCGAGACTTCCCCTCGGGCACGAGACTTCCCCTCAGACGCGAGACTTCCCCTCAGGCGCGAGACTTCCCCTCGGGCACGAGACACGCGCGCATGCGGCAAGTCTGATGCTGGAGAGGAAGTCTCGGCGGATGGGGGCGAGCGTCAGGCGCCGCGCAGCTCCAGCGTGCAGCACTTGATGCCGCCGCCGCCGAGCAGCAGCTCGGAGAGGTCGACCGTGATCGGGTTGTAGCCGCGCTCGCGCGCTGCTTCTCGAAGCCCGTCGCGCGCGGTGAGATGATCACGTTGTACCCGTCGGATGCCGAGTTCAAACCGAACACGGCACCGTCCTCGTCGGCGACGAGGATCGCGTCGGGGAAGCGCTCCCGCAGGATCTTCTGGGAGGCCTCGTCGAAGGCGTTCGGCAGGTAGGCGATGTTGGCGTGCTCCGGGCCGCCGTTCTGCACGCCCTGCACCGGGTCGAGCACGGTGAGCGCGGTGTCGAGGTGGTAGAAGCGCGGGTCGACGAGGGTCAGCGACACCACCTCGCGGTCGAAGATCTCGTGCACCTCGCGGTGGCTGTCGCCGGCGGAGCGGAAACCGGTGCCCGCCAGGATCACGTCACCGGCGAGCAGGAAGTCGCCCTCGCCCTCGTTGACCTCCTTCGGCAGCACGGTGTCGAAGCCGTGCTCGCGGAACCACTCGGCGAAGGCCGGCGACTCGCCCTGGCGCTGTTCGAAGTAGAACTCCGGAACGTACGCCCTGCCGTCGATCGTGAATCCGCCGTTGGCGGTGTACACCATGTCGGGGTAGCCGGGCAGCGGCTCGATCAGCTCGACCTCGTGACCGAGCTCCAGGTACAGGTCGTGCAGCTTCTGCCACTGCGCGACGGCCTTGGCGGTGTCGGTGGGCGCGGCCGGGTCCATCCACGGGTTGATCGTGTAGTCGACCGTGAAGTACTCGGGCCGGCACATCAGGTAGCGGCGGTGGTGGGCCTTGCGGGTCCCCTCGGCCTGTCGAAGGGTCGCGGTCTGAGGCGTGGACATGTGTGTGCTCCTCTGGGAAGGTGCGGCGGACGCTGTCCAGGGGCCCGGCGGAAGTTCGACCCACACCGAGGCGGGGAAGATGCGACACAGGCACGCCAGCTATATTTTTGCATCCGGACGTCCGCGATGCCAGCAACCCACCGAAAATCGCGTCAGGCCGCAGGCTCATCCGTCGGATTCGGTGGCTCCTACGGTCCAGGTCGCAATGGTTGCCGCCCAGACGCGACCGCAGCGACAACCATTGCGACCTGAGTGAGAGTCAGATGACCTCGGCACTCCAGGGGTCGGGGTTGCCGTAGCGGTGCGCGGTGATCGAGATGGCCTGCTCGTGCACGAACGGCAGCAGCTCCAGACGCCCCGCCGAGGTCACCTCATCGTCGTAGACGGCCAGGTCGGGGTCGCCGTCCACGGCCTCTGCCAGCGTGCGGTGCAGCTCGGCCACCGCATCCCGCCCGCCGATCAGGCGCACCCGCCCCGGACGCACGGCGCCCTCCGCAGGCTCGCCGCGGCTCTGCATCCGCTCGATCCACTCCGCATCGCTCTCCACAGACACGGGCACACCCAGCGCACCGAGCTCCGCCCGCACTCCGGCGGGCACGCCGTCGGGCACCGAGACGAAGAAGTCCGCACCGGAGCGGATGCCGGCCAGCACCACCCTCAGCACCTCGTGCAGCCCCGCATCCGCCGTCGCCCGCGCCGAGACGGCCACCGGACGGTACCGCAGCAGATTGCGCTCCACCCCGAGCTGGGACACATCGCGCACCTGCCCGAACTCGCGATCCCAGGCCACGGCATCCGCCAGCGCGGCCTGCCGCAGCCATTCGAAGGAGTCGAAGTCCAGCGAGGACTGGGCCGCCTCGATGAGCCCCGAGATCCGCACATCCAGCCCGCGCAGATGCAGGGTGCTCGACGACTTTCCGCGCGGCTGCGACCGCCACGAACCGAGGCCGATCAGATAGTTCGGACCGCCCGCCTTCGCTCCGGGGCCGACCGACGAGCGCTTCCAGCCACCGAAGGGCTGCCGCTGCACGATGGCGCCGGTGATGCCGCGGTTCACGTACAGGTTGCCGGCCTGCACCCGATCCAGCCACAGCGCCAGCTCGGCGGGATCCTGGGTGTGCAGTCCAGCGGTGAGCCCGTAGGCGACGGCGTTCTGCAGTTCGATCGCGGCAGCGAGGTTCGGGGCGTGCATGACGCCGAGCATCGGACCGAAGAACTCCTCCAGATGCGTGCGCGAGCCCGGCTGCACCCCGACGCGGATGCCGGGGCTCCACAGCCGCCCGGTCTCGTCCAGCGACCTCGGCTCGATCAGCCACTTCTCCTCGCCCTCCAGCTGCGAGAGCGCCCAGGCGAGCTTGCCCGTCGGCTTCTCGATCACCGGTCCGACCTCCGCCTGCGCATCGGCGGGCCAGGCGACGCGCAGCGACCGGGTGGCATCCACCAGCTGCCGGGCGAAGCGCTTGGATCGCCCGGCAGCGCCCACCAGGATCACCAGCGACGCGGCGGAGCACTTCTGCCCGGCGTGCCCGAACGCGCTCTTGACCAGGTCGGCGACGGCCAGGTCGAGATCGGCCGTCGGAGTGATGATCATGGCGTTCTTGCCACTGGTCTCGGCCAGCAGCGGCAGATCGGCTCGCCAGGAGCGGAACAGCGCCGCCGTGTCCCATGACCCGGTGAGGATCACGCGATCGACATCCGGATGCGAGATGAGCTGCCGCCCGAGCGACCCCTCCTCCACATCGGCGAGCACGAGCACGTCGCGCGGGATGCCCGCCTGCCAGAGAGCCTCGGCGATGACGGCGGCGCACCGCCGGGCCTGCGGGGCAGGTTTGAAGACGACACCGGATCCCGCAGCGAGTGCGGCGAGCACACCGCCGGCGGGGATGGAGATCGGGAAGTTCCACGGCGGGGTGACCACGGTCACGCGGGCCGGTTCGAAGCGGGCGCCTGCGACGCCGTCCAGCTCCCGGCAGGTGGCGGCATAGTACGAGGCGAAGTCGACGGCCTCGCTCACCTCGACGTCGCCCTCGGCGAGCGTCTTGCCCGTCTCGACCGCCGCGACCTCGATGAGATCGGCGCGGCGCCCGGACAGTGCCGCGGCCGCGCGCAGCAGCACCTCCGACCGCTCGGATGCCGGGCGGCTCCCCCACTCGGATGCCGCGGCGCGCACGCACGCGATGGTCTGCTGCAGCATCCGCTCGTCGTCGATGCGGGCGGCGCGCAGGGTCGCGGCGCCGAGCGCATCGCCACCTCTGCTGCCGTCCGGACCGTCCGCGGCGGCGATCCGCGCGAGGATCCCGCGACCCCACTCCCGGTTGGCCGCGAGTGCGGGGTCGCTGTCGGGGGTGTTCGCGAAGCCGGGCGCACCGGCCGCGGAGCCGACGATCTCCTGACGCGAGTAGACCGCCGTCTGCAGGAAGGGATCGTTGTCCACGTCCTCGCCGGAGGAGCCGCGTGCGATGTCGAGCACGAGCCCGGTGAGGTCCTCGGTCTCGGATCTCGGCCGGGTTCGCGGGCGCACCGATTCGTGCACGGGTGCGGTGCGGTCCTGCGTGCGGCGCGGTCCGATCTGCAGGGACTGGTCGCGGGCTCTGCTGACCGAGTCGACGAAGCGCAGCCGTTCCCGTTCGAACAGCGAGGGGTCGGCGGCGAGATCGAACGCCGCGGAGAGGAAGTTCGACGTGGACGCGTTCTCCTCCAGGCGGCGCACGAGGTAGCTGATCGCCACATCGAACTCGTGCGGGTGCACCACAGGGACGTACAGCAGCACCGGGCCGACGGTGCGCGAGACGGCGGCCACCTGCGCCTGCGCCATGCCGAGCAGCATCTCGAACTCCACCTGCTCGCGCACCCCGCGCTCCCCGGCGAGCAGCCAGGCGAACGCGATGTCGAACAGGTTGTGTCCGGCGACGCCGATGCGCACCGCCGCGACGTTGCGCGGCTGGAGCGCCTCGTCCAGGCAGCGCAGGTAGTTGGCATCCGTGTCGAGCTTGGAACCGTAGGGAGCCTGCGTCCAGCCGTGCATCACGGCATCCACCTTCTCCATGGCGAGATTCGCGCCCTTGACCAAGCGCACCTTGATGGGCGCGCCGCCGTGTTGCACCCGATCCCGCGCCCACGCGGTCAGCTCGCGCAGCGCCGGCAGCGCGTCGGGCAGATAGGTCTGCAGCACGATGCCGGCCTCGAGGTGCTTCAGTCGCGGGTCCTCGAGGAGCCGCGTGAACACCGCGATGGTCAGATCGAGATCCTTGTACTCCTCCATGTCGAGGTTGATGAACGTCTCATCGGCCGAAGCGGTCAGGTAGAGCGGGGTGAGCCGTTCGACGACCTCGTCGACGACCTCGTCGAACGCCCACATCGAGATGCGGCTCATGATCGCCGAGACCTTCACCGAGACGTAGTCGACGTCGTCGCGGCGGATGAGCTCGTGGATGCCGTCGAGCCGTCTCTTCGCCTCGGCTTCGCCGAGCACTGCCTCGCCGAGCAGGTTGAGATTCAGTCTCGGCGCCCGTGCCGCCTCGTCCGCGTCGGCGGGATCAGCGGCGGGCCGGCGGATGCGCTCCAGCGCGGCACCGAGCTTGTCGGGGCGCGCATCGACGACGAGATGATCGACCATCTCGCGCAGCACGCGCCGCGCGATCGGGACGGTGGGCAGCGGCAGGGCGGGGGCGATGCCGCCGCCGACCCGCACGACGCCGCGCAGATACCAGGGCAGGAACGCGGGTGCCAGCGGGGCGACCCGGTGCAGGTTGGATGCGGCGGCGGATGCACTCTCGGGGCGCATCACGCCGTCGATGAAGCCGAGGGTGAAGGGCAGCCCGTTCGGGTCGTGCAGCACTCCGGCCAGACGCTGGGCGGCCGGGTCGACCGGAATGGATGCCTCCTGCTGCACCCACCGGCGTGCGAGTTCGACGGCGGCGTCCTCCAGACGTGCCCCGGGTGCGACAGACGGCTGATCAGGCATGTTCCCAGGGTATGCCGCGGACCGCCCGGTGGTCAGGTGATCCCGCTGATGGCGCGGCGATTCGCCCTATGCTGATCTCGTGACCGCCGCTTCGTCCTCGCCCGAGTCCGCGGCCGTGCCTGAGCCCGCGGCTGTGCCTGAGCGGACCCTGCTCACCCGAGTGCGACGCATGGCGAGCCTGATCCCGACGCCATGGCTGCTCACCGCCGGCGGCGGAGTGCTGCTGGCGGCGACGGCCGGTTTCGGCGGACTGGAGGAAGTGCCGCCCCCACCCGTTCCGACGGTGGCGATCGGCGAAGCGTACTCCGGCTCCGATCTGCAGCTGACGGTGCAGGGCGTGGAGCTGCGGTCGGAACGCGGCACCACGTCGGTCTTCCCGGATCGGGAGAAGGGCGAGCGGGTGCTCGCGGTGATCGTGGACGTGGTGAACACCTTCGACAAGCCGCGGCTGGCCACCTCGCTCAGCACGACCTCGCCCGTGGTCGACGGCATCCGGGTGGAGGGGATCGACGCCAAGCCGGCGATCTCCCGTGCCGACGGCAGCCCGGTGACCACCCTGCAGCCGGATGTGCCGACCCGTCTGGAGTTGGCCTGGGTCGTGGGCTCCGACGACCTGCGCGATGGGGACGAACTCGCTCTCACCCTGCCCGCCTCCACGCACCGCGTGGGAACGAACGTGCAGCGCGGAGTGGACATCTGGGAAGACGTGACCGTGGGCGCTCACCTGACCGCCGCCGTGCGCGAGGTCGCCACGGATTCCGATGGGGGTGCATCGTGACGTCGAAGCTCATGCCCTGGGGGCTCACTGCCGTGCTGCTCGCCGGTGCATGGGTGCTGAACGCCGTGGCGCTTCCGGACGGATCGTCGGAGGCGAGTTTCATCACCCGCACAACGGTCGGCGAAGCGGCCACCACCCGCAACCTCACCCTCACGGTGACCGATGTGCGCGCCGCGCGCACCGTGACGTCGGCGAGCGGATGGTCGGCAGATGGCACCTGGCTCGTCGTCGACGTGGATGCCGCGGCACGGGACTCCCAGTACGCAGCCCGGCTCGGCTTCGCCGAACTGATCATCGGCGAGCGCACGTTCCGCGCGACCGAGCGCGCCGACACGTTCTACCAGCAGCGTCTCGTGACCGGGGTGATGAGACGCGGCGGCCTGGCTTTCGAGCTGCCCGATGACGCGCTCACCGGAACCGCCGCACTACGCTTGGGCATTCCGCCCGATGCCCGGTACGACGGCCTCATCGAGGTGCCCATCGATCTGGACGACATCCCGATCGAGAACGAGGTCGCCCTTCCAGAGACGGGCTGGGCGCGCTGATGACCGTGCCGACACCGCCGGCATCCGCAGTCGCAGCCGGAGCCGATGCGCCGCACCGACCCGGCTGGTGGCGCACCAACCGGCTGGCGCTGATCGCGCTGGTGCTGCTCGCGCCCGCAGTCGGCCTCGGCGTGGGCGCGAACGAGTGGTACTCGTACTTCGGGTACGGCATGCGCAAGGTCACCCCGGTCGTCGTTCCCGACCAGGGAACCGTGGAGTTGAGCGGTGCCGCCTGGGGCCCGGTGCGCAGCGGCGAGATCGCCGATACCAGCGGCATGGACATGCCCGAGGGCACCCGCCTGCTGGCAGCCATCGTCCCGGTCGCGCCCGAGGGGCGGGCGGTGTCCTGCGAGCCGCCGGTGCTCGTGCAGCAGAGCACCGGCAGGGAGTGGACGCCGATGCGCTCGGAGATCGGCATCCCCTACAACTCCGACGAACCGGAGAGGTGCATCAGCAGCCTGGCGGATGAGGACGATCCCGAATCCGCGCAGCCCTACTCGCTGACCGTCGCGTTCGTGGTTCCCTCCGACGTGGAGGGGCCCTTCTGGCTCGAGGTGGACCCGGTCGGCGACGGCCGGTTCGTCAGATTCTCGATCGATCCCTGACCGCTCGTCGTCTGAGGTTCCCGGCCGGCTTCGAGCACGGCATCCGGCAGCACTCCCGCAGCATCCGCGACGGCCCTGGCATCCGCCTCGCCCTGCGAGATGTCACCGGCGTCGGCACGCTGCTGCTGCCGCGTGCGCAGGCGCCCGAGCGTCGCGTCGTACGCGCCGGCGATCACTGCGACGCGCACCGGCTCGGTCAGCAGCAGCGGCACCAGCGACACCAGGGGCAGCACGATGCTCCAGAACATCAGCTCGTGCGGGCCGACCAGTCGCGAGGCACCGTACTGCAGATAGGTCTCGAGGGTCTTCACCGCCACGTGCAGCAGCGCGTACGATGCGATCAGCACCGGCCCCGCCCGCCACATCAGCAGCAGGGCGCGTCCGATCGGCACGAAACGCGATCCCAGCTCGTCGCCGAGATCCTTCAGCCGGCGCATCAGCGGGTTCGGAATGACGGCGGCGTGCTCGCGCAGCGTGGCAAGCATCTCGTTCTCGAGACGCAGCTTCTCCGCGACGATCGCCTGCCCGTAGACGACTCCGCCGACGGTGAGCCAGGCCAGCGGAGAGAGCAGGATCGGGCCGGCCTCGCCGATCGCCCAGCCGATCCCATCCCAGGCCCAGCGCAGCGGTGCGATCGCAGTGAGCACCCCCTCGCGGATCTGCTCCAGCCAGGCCATCGCCGCCCGCGAGTCGACCCATTCCTTCACCCGATCGGTGAGGTCGCCGATCACCATCACCGAGAAGAACACCCAGACGACCTCGAGGTACACCGCGATCGGCGACACCCATCCCGGGATGCGCTGCTGCCATTTCGTCCACGTCCACCGGGCTGCGAAGGCGACCACGATGATCGCCGCCGTCCACAGGTTCAGCGGCAGGTTCAGCACCCGGTCGGTGTCGTCCAGCGGCTGGCCGGTCTCGAACACGCTCATCCAGATGATGTCCGTGCGCTCGCGCAGGGCGCGCGCCGAGTACGCCACCACGTCCTCGCCCAGAAGCCCCTGACCCCAGTACACCGCGAAGAACGGCAGGATGCCGGTGAGCAGTGCCGTGAGGAAGGTTCCCCGACGCGCCGCCGCCGACTCGGGCAGCGGAGCGATGGCGGTCAGCTCGCGCAGGCCGTCTCTCAGCACCAGGAACATCGCCACGTAGCTGACGAGCCGCGCGAGGATGGCCAGCGGCAGGATGAGAAATCCGATGGTGGCCGAGTGCGCGCCGACCACGCCGGCCACCTGCACGATGACGTAGTGCACCAGGACGCCGCCGAGGTACCACGCCAGCATCGCGGGCCAGTGCCGCAGCACCGCTCGGCCCGTGGTCCGCAGCATCGTCAGCACGGTCGTCCTGCTCCTCTCCCGAGAAGGTCGTCGCTCACCGAGGGTTCGTCGCTCACCGGGGTTCCGCGCTCACCGGAAGGTGGCGAACAGCCCGATCGTCATCAACAGGCTGGTGACGAGCGCCAGCGACGACAGCACGATGCCGATGATCCCGAGCACCCGGCCTGACTGGCGACGCACGGCCAAGATGCTGAGCAGAAGCCCGGCGAGCGCCAGGACCACGCCGATGACCGGCATCCATCCGGCCAGGAACGCGACTCCCGACACGATGATCGCCGCGATCGCGAGGCCGCCGACACCAGGCGACGGCGGCGCGTAACCCGCGCCCGCATACCCGGGATAGGACGCGACCGGGTAGCCCTGCGGAGTGAGTGCCCGCGGCGCGGAGTAGCCCACGTACGGCGGCTGACCGGGCGCATTCGGGTAGCCGGGCTGCTGGGTGGTCGGCTGGTAGCCCGGATGCTGTGCGGGCCCGGGCTGTACGTAGCCGGGCTGCGCGTAGCCGGGCTGCGCGTAGCCGGGCTGCGCCGGCGCCTGGTAGCCCGGCGGAGCGTAGCCGGCCCCCGGCGGCTGGTAGCCGGGTGGCTGCGTCGGAGGCGCCGGCGGCGCATAGTCTGACGGCGACGGTACCGCGTCCGCCTGTGGCGGCACCGGCTCCGACGCGGGTGGCGGCGGCACGACTCGGGGCGGCTGCTCACCGGAGTTCGACGGATCGTACGACATGGATTCCCCCTCGTTGATGCAACTCAGCTTAGAGCGGCGGAGGGTTCACGGCAGTGATGTCGGCGTCAGCCCCAGACGCTGGGCGCCGGCTTGCGCGTGGAGGGCAGGGCGGATGCCGTGGCCCAGTCGTGGATCCAGTCGTCGATGTCCGGGATCCCCGCCGGTGTGCCGACGGCCGCGAACAGCTCGTCGTGCGGAACCGTGCCACCGCTGCGGCGCAGCATCCGCGCCCGCACGATCACCCGGGCGTACACCTCGCCGTCCACGACCGCCCGGTGCTCCAGGAACATCGCCTTCTCGTCGTGTCCGACGAATCGCGATTCGATGTCGAAGCGCTGCCACAGCTGCAGCGACTTGCGGAAGGTGATGGTCTCGCTGGAGACGACGGCGTACCAGCCGCGCTTCTTCATCGCGTCGAACAGACCGGTGCGGATGAGCAGATCCCAGCGCCCGAGGTCGAACAGCGACAGATAGCGACCGTTGTTCATGTGCCGCAGGATGTCGAGGTCGGTGGGGAGCGTCGTCAGGCTGATCCGGCCGACCTCCGAGGATTCGAGAGCGCCTTCCCGGCGCATCCGACGACGGGCCCGGGCGATGATGAGAAGGGTGCGCCAGATCACATTCACAGTCGCCGATAGTAGTGATCCACGACAGACCGCCCAAGTTCTTTGGACGGATGCTACATAACTCGCCGTCCGTTACTGGCCGATTTCACCTGGTGGGTCTGCGCGCGTAGAGTCACGGCATGAGCGCCGAAGCCCAGCCCGAGATCATCGTCCGTCCGGTCCGCGATGTGGATGCGGAAGCCCTCGGTCGCGTGCATGCGCAGACCTGGCATGAGACCTACGACCACCTGATCAGCAAGGCCGCACTGGCGCGCATCTCCCCGCGCCGCATGGCCGAGCTGTGGACCAACTGGGCCCGCCAGGGCGACGACTTCAAGATGAGCGCCGCCCTCGTCGACGGCGAGATCGTCGGCTTCGTGGGCTCCGGCCCCGCTCGCGACAAGGACGCCCCGGCGATGCGCGAGCTGTACTTCATCTATCTGCTGGCGCAGTACCAGGGCACCGGCCTGGGCCAGCAGCTCTTCGACGCCGCCGTCGACGAGGGTGAGCCGCTGTACCTGTGGGTCGCGGAGGACAACCCCCGTGCGCACCGCTTCTATGTGCGCAACGGCTTCACCCTCGACGGTGCCACCCACACCGAGCCGTTCCTCGGCGAGACCCTCACCGAGGTCCGCTTCGTCCGCTGATCCATCCGCCGAGACCCCTCCTGGTTGCCGAGACCCCTCCTGATTCGCGTGTTTCAGGAGGGGTCTCGGCGCTGGTGAGGGGTCTCGGCGTGTGTGTGTGTCGGTGTGTGCGGTGAGGGTCACAGCGCGCGGATGATGTCCTCCACGCGCTCCTTGGCGTCGCCGAACAGCATCCGCGTGTTCTCCCGGAAGAACAGCGGGTTCTGCACGCCCGCATAGCCGGCGGCCATCGAGCGTTTGAACACGATCACGTTCTCGGCCTCCCACACGCGCAGCACCGGCATCCCGGCGATCGGGCTGCCCGGATCCTCGGCGGCGGCCGGGTTGACCGTGTCGTTGGCGCCGATCACCAGCACGACACTCGTCGAGGCGAGGTCGTCGTTGATCTCCTCCATGCCCAGCACGATGTCGTAGGGCACTTTCGCCTCGGCGAGCAGCACGTTCATGTGCCCGGGCAGGCGACCGGCGACGGGGTGGATGCCGAAGCGCACGTCCACACCGCGCTCGCGCAGCCGGGCGACGAGGTCGGCGACCGGATACTGCGCCTGGGCCACGGCCATGCCGTAGCCGGGCGTGATCACGACCGTCTTCGCGTGCGAGAGCAGGTCGGCGGCCGCCTCGGCGTTCGTCTCGCGATGCTCGCCGTAGTCCTCGTCGCCCGAAGCGGATGCCACGATGCCGAACCCGCCGGCGATCACTGAGATGAACGACCGGTTCATCGCCTTGCACATGATGTACGACAGGTATGCACCCGAGGAGCCGACGAGCGCACCGGTGACGATGAGCAGGTCGTTGTTCAGTAGGAATCCGGCTGCGGCCGCGGCCCATCCCGAGTAGCTGTTCAGCATCGAGACGACCACGGGCATGTCTCCGCCGCCGATCGAGGCCACCAGGTGCCAGCCGAGCGCGAAGGAGAGCAGGGTGACGGCGATCAGCAGCCAGAGCTGCTGATCGATCACGAACCAGACCGTGAAGACCAGGAACGCGACAAGTGCGAGCACGTTGAGCAGGTTCTTGCCCGGCAGCATGAGCGGCCGCGACGAGATCTTCGCTGCGAGCTTGAGGTAGGCCACGATGGACCCGGTGAAGGTCACACCGCCGATGAAGATGCCGATGAAGACCTCGGCGTTGTGGATGTCGACCAGCTGCGGCGGGATCGCGGCGTGCGCGAGGTGGCCGTTCCACCCCACGAGCACGGCTGCGAGACCGACGAAGCTGTGCAGCAGGGCGATGAGCTCGGGCATCCCGGTCATCTTCACGACCCGCGCCCGCCACAGGCCGATTGCGGCGCCGACGAGCACGGCGGCCCCGAGCAGGCTCAGCCCCAGCAGGGCTCCGCTGCCTCCCCAGGCGTCGGCGATCGTCAGAGCCAGGGTTGAGGCGAGGGCGATCGCCATCCCGACGATGCCGTAGACCACGCCGGCGCGGGCGGATTCGTGGCGGCTGAGGCCGGCGAGGCTCAGGATGAACAGCAGGGCGGCGACGATGTACGCGGCCCCGGCGAGAGCGTCGACGGTCACTGGGTGCCGCCCTTCGTGAACATGCTGAGCATTCGACGGGTGACGGCGAAGCCGCCGAAGATGTTGATGCTGGCCACGAGCACCGCGACCGCGGCGATCACCTGCACCACGGGATTCGCGTCGGTGATCTGCAGCATGGCGCCGACGATGATCACCCCCGAGATCGCGTTGGTGACCGACATGAGCGGCGTGTGCAGCGCATGGTGCACCTTACCGATCACGTAGAAGCCGATCACCACCGACAGCATCAGCACGGTGAAGTGCTGCGGAAGCGGGTCGGGGGCGAAGGCGTTCACCGCGAACAGTGCGGCGATGCCGACGACGATGAGCCCGATCCTGCGTCCTGCGGACATCTTCTGTGGCTCGGCGAGGGCGGTGGGCTCCTGCGTCGGAGCGGATGCCGTGGGAGCTGCCGCGACCTGCACCGGAGGCGGCGGCCAGGTGACCTCGCCGTCGCGGACAACGGTGACCGAGCGCTGCACGACGTCGTCGAAGTCGAGGGTGAGTGCGCCGTCCTTGCCGGGCGTGAGCAGGGCGACGAGGTTGGCGACGTTCGTGCCGTACAGCTGCGATGCCTGGGCGGCCAGCCGCGAGGCGAGATCGGTGTAGCCGAGGATGATCACGCCGTTGTCGGTGACGATGCGCTCGCCTGCGACGGAGCCCTCGACGTTGCCGCCCTGCGCGGCGGCCATGTCGACGATCACGCTGCCCGGTTTCATGAGGGAGATGTCGGATGCCGTGATCAGACGCGGCGCCGCGCGCCCCGGGATGAGCGCCGTCGTGACGATGATGTCGACGTCGGCGGCCTGCTCGGTGTAGATCTCGGCGGCGCGACGGTCGTAGTCGGCGCTGGTCGCCTTGGCGTAGCCGTCGGCGGACTTCTCCACCTCGACATCGACGGGGATGTAGGTGCCGCCGATGGAGGAGACCTGATCGGCGACCTCGGGACGCGGGTCGGTGGCACGCACGATCGCACCGAGGCTGGAGGCCGCGCCGATGGCGGCGAGCCCGGCGACCCCGGCACCGGCAACGAGCACCTTCGCCGGCGGCACCTTGCCCGCAGCCGTCACCTGACCCGTGAAGAAGCGCCCGAACTCGTGGGCGGCCTCGACGATGGCCCGGTAGCCGGCGATGTTCGCCATCGAGCTGAGCACGTCCATCGACTGGGCGCGCGAGATGCGCGGCACCGCGTCCAGGGCCAGAGCGGTGATCCCGCGCTGCGCGAGCGACTCGACCAGCTCAGGCCGCAGCGCCGGGGAGAGCAGGGCGATAAGCGTGGCACCGTCCGAGAGCCGGGCGATCTCGGCATCCGTCGGCGCGTTGATCTTCAGCACGACCGGGCTGGCCCAGGCATCCGTCACCGAGACGACCTGCGCTCCCGCCTGCCGGTACTCCTCATCCGGGTAGGACGAGCGCTCGCCGGCGCCTTCTTCCACAACCACTTGGTAGCCGAGCTTCTGCAGGGTCTGCACGGTGGCCGGGGTCGCGGCGACCCGCGCCTCGTCCGGCCCCTCCTGCACGATTCCGATCTGCGTCATCGTGTTCCTTCCACCCGGCGACGGCGCCGGGTTCACGTTTCGCTCAGACTACTGACCGCTCGCGAAGGAACACGCCGAAATCCGCTCTGTGACCGTGCAAGATTCGCCGTTCTTTGCGCGAACGGAAAGACTGCGGATCAGCGTCCGGACACCTGCCCGAACAGCTTCGCGATCGGTGCGAGCACCAGCGGCCGCGCAGCGAACCAGCCTCCGGCGATCACGACGACCGCGAGCACGAACACCCCGAAGCCGGTCCAGTTCGCGGCATACTGCACGCCGTCGACCGAGCCCTGCGAGGCGAACATGTGGTTCAGGTTGCGCAGGGCGCCGGTGAGGAAGACCAGCGCGACGTGCACGATGATGAACGCCACGAAGTACAGCATCACCGGGAAGTGCAGCGCGCGTGCCCACTCCACCGGGTAGGCCTTCGACAGCTTCTCGGCCTTCTTCGGCCACAGTCCCGACATCCGGAATCCGGTGATGGCGGCCAGCGGGGCGGCGAGGAAGATCGTGGTGAAGTAGGCCAGCTGCTGCAGGCTGTTGTAGTTCACCCAGCCGTTGTCGGTCGGCCAGTCGAAGGAGATGTACTGCAGGCCCGCCGAGAGTGCGTTCGGGAAGACCTCCCAGCTGGTCGGCACGAGACGCAGCCAGTGCCCGGTGACGAACAGCAGCACCACGAAGACGACGCCGTTGACCATCCACAGCACGTCCAGCGCCTGGTGGAACCACAGCGTCAGGCTGATCTTGCTCTTGGCGTTGCCGCGTGCTGTCCAGAATGCAGTCGGACGCTTCTCGGTGCGCACGCGCAGACCGGAGCGGATGATCAGCACCATCAGGAACATGTTGAAGAAGTGCTGCCAGCCCACCCATGGTGCGAATCCGGGCTCGACGTCCACGTGGTACTCACCGGGGTACGTCGCCAGGAAGTCCTGCATGAACGGGGTGCTGAGGAAGGCGCGGACGAAGAACACGGCCGAGACGGCGAGCAGCCCGAGCCCCGCCAGCGCCAGCAGCCCCGAGATGGCCTGCGGCCAGGTCGGTCGCAGTCGCGACGGTTCGCGCTCCGGTGTCACGGCGTGGCGCGGCGCAGCGCCCTGCCACACCGTGCGCGTGAACGGCAGCGGGGTGGAGACGTCCGGCTTGGCGGATGCCACCGCGACCGCAGCGGACGTGGGTGCGTCGGCAGCGGGTGCGTCGGCATCCGCTGCAGTTTCCTGCAACGGCGCCATCGTTTCCTGCAGCGGATGCTGAGAAGTGGCGCGGATGTGCGCCGAGCCCGCAGGTGGCCAGGGCTCACCGCCGGCGACCCGCGGGAGACCGCGGCGCAGCGTGGCGCCTGCGGCGGCGGTTCCGGATGCCGGGGACGCCGCAGCGGCTGGGGCCCGGCCTGCGGCGTCGGTCTGCGTGGCAGCGGCGCCCTGCGCGTCGACTGCACCGGATGCCGTCGACTGCGCGGCTTCGTCGCGCGGAGGTGCCGTGCTCTCAGCGAGTTCCGGTGCGCTCGGCGAAGCGACGGGTGCAGTCGGGGCGGCGGATGCCGGGGGCCAGGGCTCTCCGCCGGCAACGCGCGGGAGACCCCTGCGCAGGGCGACGGGCGTGGCACTCGCGGACGGGGCGGTGCTCGCGGACGGGGCGGTGCTCGCGGACGGGGCGGGAGCGGCATCCGTCGTCGACGATTCCGGCGCAGGCGTGACGTCCGCGGCACCGGATCCCGTCGACTGCACGGCTTCCGTGCGCAGAGCACCCGTGCTCTCGGCGGCTCCCGGCGCACTCGGCGAGGCGGCGACACTCGGCGATTCCGCTGCGCCGGCCGCCGGTGCGGTGGCATCCTCGATCTCAACGGCGGGAGGCCAGGCCTCGCCGCCCTTCACCCGCGGCAGGCCGCGGCGCAGCATCCGGGTCGCCATCGTTACTTCTTCCGTGCTTCGATCGCCTCGATCAGCTGCGGCACGATGGTGAACACGTCACCGACGATGCCGAAGTCGGCGACGTCGAAGATCGGTGCCTCGCCGTCCTTGTTGATCGCGACGATCGTCTTGGCGGTCTGCATGCCGGCGCGGTGCTGGATCGCTCCCGAGATGCCGAGCGCGATGTACAGCTGTGGCGACACCGAGACGCCGGTCTGACCGACCTGGTGCGCGTAGGGGACATATCCGGCATCCACCGCGGCACGCGACGCTCCGACAGCCGCCCCCAGCGCATCGGCGAGCTGCTCGACGAGCTCGAACTTCTCCTTCGACCCCAGTCCGCGTCCTCCCGAGACGACCTTCGCCGCGCCGCGCAGCTCGGGGCGCGAGGAGGTCTTCTCTTCGGCGGCGATCTCGCCGGCGGTGGCTGCGACGGCACCGGATGCCGTGACGGCGAGCTCTTCGACCACCGGGGTGGTCGCCTCGGCTCGGGTGTCCACCGCACCCTGGCGGACGGTGATCACCGGGGCGCCGAATGTGGGGGCCGAATCCGTGAGGAACGAGCCGCCGTAGACGGAGTGGTGGGCGACGATGCCCTCGTCATCGCGGGAGACGCCGACGGCATCCACGGACAGGGCGAGCCTCTCGCGCACGGCGAGACGCCCGGCGGCGTCACGGCCGCTGATCGAGTTGGAGATCAGCACGGCATCCGGCTGAACCTGCTGATACGCGGCCTGCAGCGCGTCGACGATCGGAACCGTGAGCGCGGTGGCGTCGGCCGCGGCGGTGAGGATGACCTGCGCGCCGGCCGCGGTCACGGCATCCGTGGCCTCCGGCGTGCCGCCGACGATCAGCGCGACCGGCGCTCCGATCGTCGATGCCGCACCGATCAGTGCGGCGGTGCTGCTGGCGGCGTTGCCGCTCGGGTCGACGTCGACGAGGACGAGGATCGACTTCTCGGGGTAGCCCATGGTCACACCAGCCTGTTCTGCGCGAGGAACTCGACGAGCTGTTCGGCGGCATCGCCCTCGTCGACGATCTTGACTCCGGCGGCGCGCGGCGGCTTCTCGGAGACCGCCGTCAGGATCGTGTGGGGAGCGTCGGCCGGATCGGCCGAGACGCCCAGATCAGCGAGGAGAGCACCTCGAGGGCTTCTTCTTCGCCGCCATGATGCCCTTGAAGTTCGGGAACCGGGCATCCGGAAGCGCCTCGGTGATCGAGATGACCGCGGGCAGGGTCGCTGTGACCTGCTGGGTGCCGTCATCGCCGGCGCGGGTTCCGGTGACCTGGTCGGCCGAGATCTCGACGGCGCTCAGCGCGGTGGCCTGCGCCCAGCCGAGGTGCTCGGCGAGCATCGCCGGGATCACGCCGCCCGAGCCGTCGGTGGAGAGGTTCCCGGTGATCACGAGGTCGGGCTCACCGCGGCGGATGGCGGCCGCGAGCGTCTCGGCCGTCAGGCTGAGGTCAGCGCCGCGCAGCTGCTCATCGACGATGTGCACCGCCGATCCGGCGCCGATCGCCAGAGCACGACGAACGGATGCCGTGGACGACTCCGGCGACATCGTCAGCGCGACCACCTCGGTATCGGGATCCTTGCCCGCATAGGTCAGCGCGACCTCGAGAGCGCGCTCGGTGATCTCGTCGAGCACGACATCCCCGGCCGCACGATCGGCCAGCCCGGTCTCGAGATCGAGTTTTCGGTCGCCGTAGGTGTCGGGGACTTCTTTCACCAGGACATAGATCTTCATCGAGCCTCCTCGCGCCTGTGTCGATTGTAGTCGGGCGAGTCCCGCCGCTTCGACTCGCGGAACGGAATTGAATACCTATCGTAATGATACTGAGTGTCAGCGCTCCGCGCACGAACCCGGTCGCTGACGGATAACGTAGTCCCATGGCCCGCCCCCGCCCTCTGTCGATCGATCCGCTCGCCGAAGCGAAACGGCAGTGGCTCGCGCACGGTTGGGAGGATGCCGCAGACGGCATGACGGTGGTCACCTCGGTGATGCGCGCGCAGCAGCTGCTGCTGGCAAGGGTGGATGCAGCGCTCAAGCCCTTCGCTCTCTCGTTCGCGCGGTACGAGGTCTTGCGCCTGCTGGCCTTCAGCCGGGAGGGAACGCTGCCGCTGTCGAGCGTGGTCGCCCGCCTGCAGGTGCATGCGACCAGTGTCACGAGCACCGCCGAGCGCCTGGTGCGCGACGGCCTGGTGCTGCGCGAACCGCATCCGCACGACGGCCGCGCGGCTCTGCTGACGCTCACCGATGCCGGCCGAGATCTGGTCGAACGGGCGACGCGTGCACTGAACACCGAGGTGTTCAGCAACCCGGGCATCGATGCCGACGACGCGACTGCCCTCGTGGGCATCGTCGCGCGGCTGCGCAAGAATGCCGGCGACTTCACCGATCCGCGTCCGGTGCCCGATCCGCTCTGATGGCGTCATTCACCCTGGAGCGGATCGTCGCGGCTCCTCCGAAGGCTGTGTTCGATCTGTCGCTCGATGTCGGACTGCACCTGGCATCCCAGAGCTCCCGCGGTGAGCGCGCGGTCGCCGGCACCACCAGCGGGATGCTGGGCGAGGGCGACGAGGTCACCTGGAGCGCCCGGCATTTCGGCATCCGATTCCGCCTGTCGTCGATCGTGTTCGACGTCGACCGTCCGCACCGATTCCGCGACCGCCAGACGCGCGGGCCGTTCCGTTCGTTCCTGCACACGCACGAGTTCCTCGCCGCCGACGACGGCGGGACGCTGATGCGCGACACCATCGAGTTCCGCTCGCCGCTCGGCCCGCTGGGCCGGCTGGTGGATGCCGTGGTGATGCGCCGCCACCTGATCGGCGTCATCACCGAGCGCAACGACGCCATCAGCGCGCACTTCTCCTGAGCACCGCTCCGCCCGCTCCTCCCCGCCCCAAAGTTCTCCGAGGTCCCGAGGTTCCGAGGTTCCCCGAGGCCCCGAGGTTCCCCGAGAGTTCCCCACCCACCCCGAGACTTCCCTTCCAGCACGAGACTCACCAGCAGAAGCACCGGCTCGTGCTGGAAGGAAGTCTCGCGCGATCGGGGTGCCGAAGTTAGGCTGACCCACATGAGCGAGCTGAAGCTGCACACGGTACTCGAGGCGATGGGGCCGGCGGGAGCGATCGTGCTCGATGACGATCAGGTCGCGCAGCTGAGCACGGCCAAGGCATTCCCGGTCGTCGTGACCATCGGCGAACGCACCGCGCGGCTGCGGCTGGCGCGCATGGGCGGGAAGAACCTGATCGGCTTCAGCAAGGCCGTCCGCGCCGAGATGGCTGTGGAGCTGGGCGACGAGATCGACGTGATCATCGCCTCCGATACCGCCGAGCGAACGGTGCAGATTCCGGATGCACTGGCCGCGGCCCTGGCATCCGATTCCACCGCGAAAGCGGCCTTCGACGCGCTGTCCTACTCGCGCCGCAAGGAGATCGCCCGCTTGATCGCCGACGCGAAGCAGGATGCCACCCGCGAGCGCCGCCTCGCGAAGGCCCTTGCTGATCTACGAGGCTGACGCCCGGCGCCCTCCGCTGAGACTTCTCTTCGGGCACGAGACATGCTGCGCTGCGCCATGTCTCGTGCTCGAAAGGAAGTCTCGCAACCCTACGAAGAAGTCTCGTGCCCCAAGAGAAGTCTCGCGCCCCAGGAGATGTCTCGCACCCCAGGAGATGTCTCGCACCCCAGGAGAAGTCTCGCGCCCGGGCCAGGCCTCAATCCCCGTCGTACACGTAGCGGTCGAAGCGGTCGGGTACGTTCATCCGCTGCCAGGCGAGCTCCTCGTCACGGCGGGAGCGATCGCCCGGGAACGCCTTGGCCGTGTACCGCGGCACCTGCCGTGCGTGGCCGGCCATGTGCGCCACGGCTGCGGCCTGCCCGCACACCCGCGCCGCGGCCAGCGCTCCGGGGTCTCCTGCCTCGCGGGCGGCGGCATGGCTGGCGAACGCCTTCTCGCGCACGGCTTCGATGGTCATCTCCCCGCGCAGGAACGCCCGCGCGGCATCCAGCGCCTCCCGCGGGCGCACATCGTCGGGCCGTTCCGCGAAGAACAGCGGCAGCATCCGCTCGGCGCAGGCGATGGTCCACTCCACGAGTTCTCGACGATCGGCCTCCGACAGTGTCAGGTCGGTGTCCTCCGGAAGCGTGTCGGTCGTCACCGCGATCACCTGTGCTGGAAGTGAGGGGGCGCTTCTCGCGGAAGGCAGCCATCCCCTCCTTCTGGTCGGCGGTGTCGAACAGGGCGGCGAACGCGCGCTTCTCGACGGTGAGCCCGGCCTCGAGGGTGGTCTCCATGGCGGCATCCAGCGTCGCCTTCGCGGCGTACAGCGACGGCAGCGACTTCGACGCGATGGTCTCGGACAGCTTCGTCGCCTCGTCGAGCAGATCGGATGCCGGCACCACACGCGACACGAGTCCGATGCGCTCGGCCTCGTCGGCCTTGATCAGCCGGCCGGACAGCACGAGCTCCGCAGCCTTGTAGTAGCCGACGGCGCGGATGAGCCGCTGCGTGCCGCCCATGCCGGGGATGACGCCGAGGTTGATCTCGGGCTGGCCGAAGGTGGCACTGTCGGCGGCGAGGATGATGTCGCACATCATCGCCAGCTCGCATCCGCCGCCCAGCGCGTAGCCGGCGACGGCGGCGATGACGGGGGTGCGCACGGCGGCGAAGCGCGTCCAGGCCCCGAAGTGGTCGGTGTCGAGCATCTCGGCACCGGTCTTGGACTCCATCTCCTTGATGTCTGCCCCGGCGGCGAAGGCCTTCTCGGAGCCGGTGACGACGATCGCGCCGATGCTCTCGTCGGAATCGAAGGCGGATGCCGCGGCGGCGACCTCCTGGGAGACCTGGCCGTTCAGCGCGTTGAGCGCCTCCGGCCGGTTCAGGGTGATCCACCCCACTCGTCCTCGCTGCTCGACAAGGATCGTCTCGTAATCAGCCATGTGTCACTCCCTCAGCCGCGGCACTGCGACCCCTCCAGTATTCCAGGTGCCCGAGCTCACCGGGCCACACCGACCACCCGTCTATTTGGCGCTCGTGCACGCGACACGCCGCAGAAGCCGTGCACGAGCGCCAAATAGACGGGCTTGTCAGACGGTGCCGGCGCGGATGTCGGTGATGATGCCGGAGAAGTCGCGCCCCGCTCCTCGCCATCGGCGAAGGCGGCGTAAAGCTCCTGCGCGAGACGGCCCATCCTGGCATCCGTCGACGTCTGCTCGATCGCCTGCAACGCGAGCCCGAGGTCCTTCGCCATCAGGGCGCCGGCGAAGCCGGGCTGGTAATCGCGGTTCGCGGGGCTGGCGGGCACCGGCCCCGGCACAGGGCAGTTGGTGGTGAGCGCCCAGCACTGACCGGACGCCTGCGACACGACGTCGTACATCGCCTGATGCTCCAGCCCGAGTCGCTCAGCCAGCACGAACGCCTCGGCGACGGCGATCTGCGAGATGCCGAGAATCATGTTGTTGCACACCTTCGCGGCCTGACCGAGACCGGGTCCACCGCAGTGCACGATGCGCTTGCCCATCACTTCCAGCAGCGGCAGCGCCGCCGCGAAGTCGTCCTCGGCCCCGCCGACCATGAACGCCAGCGTTCCGGCCTCGGCACCCACCACGCCGCCCGAGACGGGGGCGTCGATGTTGCGGTGCCCCGCGTCGACGGCCAGCTGATGCGCACTGCGCGCCTCGTCCACGGCGATGGTCGACGACTCGATGAACAATGTGCCCGGTCTCGCGGCAGCCAGCAGCTCGTCCTGATAGGCCGCGATGACATGCTTCCCGGCGGGGAACATCGTGATCACGACATCCGCATCGGCCACGGCATCCGCTCCGCTGGCCGCCACCGGGATGCCGGCGGTGCGCGCCGCGTCGACAGCGGCGGGCACGAGGTCGAAGCCGTGCACTTCGTGGCCGGCCTCGACGAGGTTCACGGCCATGGGCAGGCCCATGTGTCCCAGTCCGAGGAACGCGATGCGGGTCATGATGCCTCCCTCATCGACGCCGAGCCCGCGGGCCGCAGCATCTCGCGGCCGACGATGAGTCGCATGATCTCGTTCGTCCCTTCCAGGATCTGATGCACGCGCAGGTCACGCACGACCTTCTCGATACCGTAGTCCTGAAGGTACCCATATCCGCCGTGCAGCTGAAGGGCCCGGTTGGCGACCTCGAACCCGGCATCCGTGGCGAACCTCTTGGCCATGGCGCAGCGCATCGTGGCATCCGGAGCGTGCTCGTCGACCGCCTGCGCACCATCGCGCACCATCAGGCGCGCGGCCTGCAGCTTGGTGCGCATGTCGGCGACCTGGAACAGCACCGACTGCATCTCGGCGAGCGGCTCGCCGAAGGCGACCCGCTCCTGCACGTACTGCACCGCCTTCTCCAGCGCCCACTGCGCACCGCCCAGCGAGCAGGCCGCGATGTTCAGCCGCCCGCCGTTGAGCCCGGACATCGCGATCGCGAAGCCGCGGCCCTCCTCGCCGAGCAGGGCGGATGCCGGTACCCGCACGCCGTCGAAGATCACCTGGCGCGTGGGCTGAGCGTGCCATCCCATCTTCTTCTCGGGGGCGCCGAAGCTCAGTCCCGCCGCATCGCCGGGCACGAGGAACGCGCTGATCCCCTTCGCGCCGGAGCCCGGCCCGCCGGTGCGCGCCATGACGACGTAGACACCCGCCTCTCCCGCGCCGGAGATGAACTGCTTCACGCCGGTGAGCAGGTAGTCATCGCCGTCGCGCACGGCGCTGGTGGCGATGTTCGCGGCATCCGACCCCGCGCCGGGCTCGGTGAGGCAGTAGCCGCCGAACTCGGACATCGCGGTGAGTGACGGCAGCCACTGCGCACGCTGCGCATCGGTGCCGTAGCTGTCAATCATCCACGCGACCATGTTGTGGATGGAGATGTACGCGGCGACCGCGGGATCTCCCTTGGCGAGCTCCTCGAAGATCGCCACGGTGTCGACGCGGTCCAGGCCCGTGCCGCCGAACTCCTCGCGGACGTAGATGCCGCCGAGCCCCAGCTCGCCCGCCCGGTTCAGCGTCTCGCGTGGGAAGAGGTGCTTCTCGTCCCGTTCGGACGCGAACGGGGTGAGCTCGGCCTCGGTGAAGTCGCGCACGGCTTCGAGGATCGCCTCGCGCTCCTCTGCGGTGACAGTGCTGTCGATCATGGTCATCAGTGCCCCTCCCCCGTCGTGGCCGGCATGACGAAGCTGGCGCCCCCGCGGATGCCGGAGGGCCAGCGGCTGGTGACCGTCTTGGTCTTCGTGTAGAAGCGGAACCCGTCGGCGCCGTGCTGGTTGAGGTCGCCGAATCCGGAGGCCTTCCACCCGCCGAACGTGAAGGAGGCGATCGGGACCGGGATGGGGATGTTCACCCCGACCATGCCGACGTTCACGCGCGCGGCGAAGTCACGGGCGGCGTCGCCGTCGCGGGTGAAGATGCCGACACCGTTGCCGTAGGGATTATCGGATGCCAGGGCGAGCGCCTGCTCGTAGTCCGCGGCGCGCACGACCGAGAGCACCGGCCCGAAGATCTCCTCCCGGTAGATCGACATGTCGGCGGTGACGTGGTCGAACAGCGTGGGTCCGAGGTAGAAGCCGTTCTCGTGTCCGTCGATGGTCAGGCCGCGGCCGTCGGCGACGAGCACCGCACCGGCATCCACCCCTCCTGGATCAGTCCCTCCACGCGCTCCTTCGCGGCGGCCGAGACCAGCGGGCCGTAGTCGACGCCTTCCTGCAGGCCGGGGCCGACCTTCAGATCGCGCAGTCGCTCGGTGAGCTTGGCGACCAGGGCGTCGGCAGTCTCCTCGCCGACGGGAACGGCCACCGAGATGGCCATGCAGCGCTCGCCGGCCGAGCCGAACCCCGCACCGATGAGGGCGTCGGCGGCCTGGTCGAGGTCGGCATCCGGCAGGATCACAAGGTGGTTCTTCGCCCCGCCGAAGCACTGAGCACGCTTTCCGTTGGCGGCGGCGGTGGCGTAGATGTACTCGGCGATCGGGGTGGAGCCGACGAACCCGACGGCCTGGATGCGCGGATCGGTGAGGATCGTGTCGACGGCTTCCTTGTCGCCGTGAACGACGTTGAGGATGCCGGCGGGCAGACCCGCCTCGAGGAACAGCTCTGCCAGGCGCACCGGCACGGAGGGGTCGCGCTCGCTGGGCTTGAGCACGAAGGCGTTGCCCGCGGCGAGAGCCGGACCGGCCTTCCACAGCGGGATCATGGCGGGAAAGTTGAACGGGGTGATGCCGGCGACCACGCCGAGCGGCTGGCGCATCGAGTACACGTCGATGCCGGTGCCCGCCTCGGTGGAGTACTCGCCCTTGAGCAGGTGCGGGGCCCCGATGCAGAACTCGATCACGTCGAGGCCGCGCATGACGTCGCCTTTGGCATCATCGAAGGTCTTGCCATGTTCGCTGGAGAGCAGCCGTGCCAGCTCGTCCATGTTCTGGTGCGCGAGTTCGACGAAGCGCATCATCACGCGGGCGCGCTTCTGCGGGCTGGTCGCCGCCCACGCCGGCTGCGCCTCCGCGGCGTTCTCGATGACGGCACGCACCTCGTCGGCCGTGGCCAGCGGCACCCGCGCCTGCACCTGTCCTGTGCTCGGGTCGAAGACATCCGCGACGCGGCCACCGGTAGGTTCCAGCGACTTTCCGCCTACGAAATGGGGGATGAAACGGGTCATTGTGTGACACTCCTCTGCGCCGTCGTTGGCACAGTGACCATGGTAGTCGGCCCCCAATCGAATTACTAGGGACACCTACTATCTCAGGTCTCATGTAGCGCAAGTTGCTCCGAATCGGTGCCGATCGGAGCAACTTGCGCTACATGAACGGCCGGGGGCGAGGCGGCGACGGCGCGCGGTGATCACGCCGCCCAGCAGGAGCAGCACCGCGATGGTCACCCAGAAGCCCCAGGGGAATGTCATACCCGTGGTTGCCAGGTCTCCCGCGGCGACCACCGTCAGCGATGCGCGCAGCGGCGCCCGGGTGTCTGTGGTCACCACGAGCGTGTGCAGCCCGACGCTGAAGTCAGCCGGGATGTGCACCGCGAAGCGCACCACGCCCTGGGCATCCGCCACGGGAACACCCGAGATCACCAGCGGGTCGCTGTGCAGGGTGGCGGCGAGCTGTTCACCGACATGCAGACCGCGCACCGTGACGGTCACGGAGCCGCCCTGCTCGACCGTGCTGCCGGACAGCTCAAGCGTCACCTCGTCATCACCCTCATCACCGTCGTCACCGGGCTCGCCGGGGTCACCTGGCTCGGCCGGGGTCTCCTGCGCGTCCACGAGCACGGCGACCGTGCGGGCGGGCACGGTGACGGTGCCGGCCTCGGCATCCCATGTCGTGGCCTTCACCACGGCATCCGCCCCGTCGGCCTGCGCCGGGGTCAGCGCGAACTCGCGTCCGGCGAGTCCGGCCACTGTCTGCGTGACGGCTTCCGTCGAGGCGTTGAACACCACGAGCGCACCGTCCAGATCCGGATCGATGTCGGCGCCGACCGTGTCGTCGATCTGCATGAGGATGACGCCGGGAACGGCATCCGCTCCCCGTTCGGGAACGTGACCTTCTTCGCTATCGCGCCGGCCGAGCCGAGCCTCAGCAGGCCGACCTCACGGCGCACCCGAAGCAGATCCAGCGCCGAGGCCTCGGCCGATGCAATGTCGGACGGTGCCGGTTTGAGCGCGGGATTCGACAGCAGCGGCGCCATGATCGCCCACTTGTCCTCGTTGTCGGCCGCCATCGGCAGCCCCGAGCCGAAGGTGGATTCCTGGCCGGTCCAGTCGATGCGGTTGAACCAGTCGCCGGAGTCATAGCTGTTGCGATCCAGCGACTTGGAGCGCAGCAGCTCGGTGCCCGCATGCCAGAACGACGGCGACTGCGAGAGTGTGACCGTGGCCAGCTCCAGAGTGTTCATGCGCACCCGGTCGGCCATGGGCGTGTCCACCGGCAGCTTGAACACCGACAGGTCGTACAGCGTCTCGTTGTCGTGCGCGTCGACGTAGTTGACGGTCTCGTCGGGCTGATCGGCGTAGCCCGCCCGCTGGCCGTTGTAGTCGATCTCAGATCCCTCCTTCACCGTGCCGTCACTGGTGAGGAACGAGAAGGTGCGCAGGTTGCCGGCGAGGCCGAGCTTGACCAGATCGGTGGCATGACCGAGGGCTGCGAGCTGCTGCTCGGGGGTGCCGTTGATGTCGTCGCCGTTCGGGTCGGTTCCGAGGCCGGTGCCGAAGCCCTGCATGAACGTGGATCCGCTGTCGACCGGGCTGCCGCCGTGCACGGCGTCGCGCAGGCGGTCGTTGAAGGTGCCGATGCCGGTGCCGCCCAGCTGACCCTGTGTGGCCTGCTCGAACAGGGCATTGTCGGCGACCTCTCCGAAGTTCCAGCCCTCGCCGTAGAGATAGATGGCCGTGCCGTCGACGCCGTCCTTCTCGACCGTCAGTCGATCGAGAGCGGCTCGGAGCTGCTTCATGTTTTGCGCCGAGTGGTGGCCCATCAGATCGAAGCGGAAGCCATCGATCTTGTAGTGGCGCGCCCAGGTGACCACGGAGTCGATCATGAGCTTCTGCGCCAGCAGATGCTCCGTCGCCACGTTCTGGCAGCAGGTCGACGTCTCCACAGAGCCGGCCGCGTTGAGACGGTGGTAGTAGCCGGGCACCACGCGGTCGAGTATGCTCCGCTCGGACTGTCCGGACTCGGCGGTGTGGTTGAACACCTGGTCCAGTACGACCTGCAGGCCCATGCCGTGCAGCGCACCGACCATGGAGCGGAACTCCGAGATCCGCTCGCCGCCCTCAGGGTTCACGGCGTACGCGCCGTCGGGAGTCGTGTAGTGGTACGGGTCGTACCCCCAGTTGAAGCCGTCCTGACCGGCGACAGCCGCGATACAGGCCTGCTGCGCCGTATCGGCCGGGCCGTACGAGGCCAGGTCGCAGTCGGGCACCGCCTGCGCAGAGCGCTCCTCTTCTATGGAGGCGATGTCGAAGGAGGGCAGCAGATGCACGGTGTCGATCCCGGCATCCGCCAGCTGTCGCAGCTGCTTCGTGCCCGCGCTGTCACGCGTGAAGGCGAGATAGGTGCCGCGCTCGGCCTCGGGAACGGTGTCGTCGCCGATGGAGAAGTCACGGATGTGCAGCTCGTAGATCGCCCGGTCGACGGGCTTGTCGATCACGGGGCTCGCGGTCGTCCGCCACTGCTCGGGCTGGAAGGCCGCGTCGGCGAGGTCGACGGCGACAGAGCGCGTGGAGTTAACCGTGAGCGCGACCGAATAGGGATCGGTGACGCTGTTGGCCTCGATCCTCCCCGTGGTCGGCGCGTAGACCTCGACCTGCCACAGATACTCGTCACCCCGGAGAGCATCACCGCCCTTCACGGCCCAGACTCCCGAGGCCGCGTCGTAGTCGGCCTCGTGACGGATCGGGTCGCCGGCTGCCGCGTCGGCGTCCCAGGTGAGCAGTGTCGCCGACTGCGCGGTGGGCGCCCAGAGCCGGAAGGTGGGGGCATCGCCGCTGAACGTCACGCCCAGCTCCAGATCGGCGGATTCGGCCGCGTACAGGTCGTCGAGCACGCCAGGGATCTGCACGCCGGTGAACGCGGTCAGTTCGCCGGCGGTGTCGGTCTGAGCCACCGCGAGCTGCGTGCGCAGCAGTGCGGGCACGTCGGCATCCGACGGCACCTGCAGAGCAAGGTAACCAGCCAGCGCGGGGAAGCGCTGCCTCTGAGCATCCGTGAGGCCACCCTCGACCACGCTGAGCGCGATCGGCTCTGCACCAGTCACCTCGCCGTCGGCGACGGTCAGCGCCGCGTCGGGCGACGCGAACAGCCGGTACGCGGCGCGATCGGCCCGGCCGAGCTTCGCCGGCCACGCGATGGTGTCGCGGTCGATCCACTGCGCACGCTGCTCGCCCGTCCCGGGCAGCGGCGGGTCGTCGCTGGTGATCTCGAGCACGTGGGTGCTGAGGGTGTAGCGGAAGCTCGTGACCTTGCCTTCGGTGGCGCTGAACGAGATGTTCGCACCGTCGCGCACGCCGTCGGCGCCGTAGTTCTCGGCCCAGCTCAGACCGTGTGCGGCCTTGACTTCGTAGGCGCCGGTGGGCAGATCCGCCGTCGAGAACTCGTAGACGCCGTCGTGGTCGCCATCGGCCATGAGCGTGCTCAGGCAGTCCGGCATCCAGTCACCGGAGCAGCCGAGCTCGTCCTGCAGCGAGCCGGCGAGCGTGATGATCGGTCCCTCTGAGGTGGACTGCACGACATTCGTGCGCGGGTCGAAGTAGAACGTGATCGAGCCGCCCGGGTGGCTGATCGCGATGTTCGGCCCGTCCAGCACGCCGTTCGCACCGTAGTTGACCGCCCAGCTGCCGTCGATCGCCGCCTTGTACTCGTAGTCGCCGGCGGGCAGGTCGAAGGTGCCCTCCCACACCCCGTCGGTGCGCTCGGTGAGCTTCGCCCCCTCGCAATCCGGGGTCCAGTCCCCGGCGCACCCCATCTCGGAGTTCAGGCTGCCGGGCACGGTCACCATCGAGACCGGAGACTCGGGCTGCTCTTCGGGGGCGCCGAGTGCGACGGAGTTTCCGACCGAGGCGTAGGTGGATGCTGCGGCGTGCTGCCCCGCGGCATCCGTGGTGACGGCGCGGTACTCGACCAGCGTGCCATTCTTCAGCCCGCGGATGTCGTGGTAGACACGCGGGGTGGTGTTCTCGGCGGTGCCGAGCGCGTGCCAGGTGTCGGAGCCGACCACGCGCCACGAGAAGCTGGTCTGCGCCCACTGATCGGCGATCTGGGCCTGTACGGCGGACTGGCCGGAGATGCCGGCTCCGGCGGCGGGGACAGTGAGGGCGATCGGCGCCGGCTCGGCGGGCGCGGTGACCGTGGCATCCGCCTTCCACACCACGGCCGACAGGGCGGGGACGGTGAGGAGGTCGCGGCGCCAGCATCCGTGCTGATCGGCGCCGCGTCTCCGTGCAGCACCGCGTACGAGGCGTCGGCGGTGAGCGTGGTCAACTCGACCGTCTGTGCGGTGGTGGCGTTGTTCACCGCCACCAGATACTCGATCTTGTCGGCAGCGGCGACCCGTGAGAACGCGTAGACACCGGCGCCGGATGCCGCGTATCGCTCGATCTGAGCACCGTCCAGAAGGGCGGGGTTCTCGCGGCGCAGCTGGGACAGCGCGGCGATCTGCCGGTATATCGGCGCATCGGTCGCATAGCGATCGACGGATCCGGCCTGCTCACCGGTGATGAGCTTCTGGTCGGCGTACTCGTCCACCTGGGTCGCGAACAGCGTCTGCCTGGCGTCCTTGTCACCACCAGAGCCGGCGAAGCCCTGCTCATCGCCGTAGTAGACCACCGGCTGGCCGCGGGTCAGGAACATCAGCTCGTTCGCGAGCTCCACGCGCTCGAGCGGGGCGTCGGTGTTCTGCAGGAACGACCCCACGCGGCCCATGTCGTGGTTGCCGAGGAAGGTGGGCAGAGCGGATGCCGAGGAATCCGGCGTCGTGTACCGGTCGTCGCCGGCGAACAGCGTCTGAAGGCCCTTGGCCGAGTTGCCGGAGGCGTAGCTGACCGCCGAGGACTGGAACGTGAAGTCGAGCACCGAGTTCATATCGGTGTCGCGGATGTACGGGGCGAGCTTGACCGGGTCGGCGTCGTAGACCTCGCCGAACATGAAGAAGTCCTTCTTGCCCTTGTCGTGCGCGTAGTCGAGCACCCGGGTGCTCCAGGTCTTCCAGAACTCGAAGTTCACATGCTTCACGGTGTCGATGCGGAAGCCGTCGATGCCGAGGTCGACCCAGTCCTGGTACACCTTCACGAAGCCGTCCACGACGGCCGGATCCTCGGTCATCAGATCATCGAGGCCATCGAAGTCGCCGTACGTGACCGACTCGCCTGTCCAGGTCGAGTTGCCGCGGTTGTGGTACAGGGTCGGATCGTTCAACCAGGCCGGCGTCTTGGCATCCTTGTCTGCTTCGGCGATGACCGGTGTGTAGGGGAAGCTCGTGGCGGGGTCGAGAGCGGGGAAGGCGCTCGTGCCCGCCAGATCGGACGGATCGAAGGCGTCGCCGCTCGCATCCGTGTAGGGGCGGGTGGCCTGGTCGATGTAGGAGTACTGCTTCTCGGAGTAGTCGATGACGTCGGCGGTGTGGTTGGTGATGATGTCGAAGTACACCTTGATGCCGCGGTCGTGCGCATCGGCGATCAGGTTCTCGAGCTCGGCATTGGTGCCCAGGTGCGGATCGATGCGGGTGAAGTCAGTGACCCAGTAGCCGTGGTACCCGGCGGAGGCGTCCGCTCCGACGCCCTGCACGGGCTTGTTGGCGAAGCTGGGTGTGAGCCAGATCGCCGAGGTGCCCAGCCCCTGGATGTAGTCGAGCCGATCGCGCAGGCCGGCGAGATCCCCGCCCTGGTAGAACCCCTTGTCCGACGGATCGAAGCCGGTGACCATCCGATCGCCGCTGAGGCCGCCCTCATCGTTGGAGGTGTCGCCGTTCGTGAACCGATCCGTCATGACGAAGTAGAACTGCTCGTCCGAGCCGGCCTGACGCACCGGTTTCGCGATGAGCGCGTCGTCGGATGCTGAGTAGCCGGTGCTCGGCTCGGCCACCTCGACGCCGATGCGCTTGAGATCGTCGTCGAAGGTGAAGCGCAGGGAGACCGGGCCGTCGATGGTGAGCGGGATGTTGTCACCGCCACCGTCGAGGCCATAGGCCTCATCCCACCCGCCGT
Source organism: Microbacterium suwonense (assembly GCF_030296555.1). Taxonomy (NCBI): domain Bacteria; kingdom Bacillati; phylum Actinomycetota; class Actinomycetes; order Micrococcales; family Microbacteriaceae; genus Microbacterium; species Microbacterium suwonense. Next base: position 2,868,030 of record NZ_AP027728.1, on the reverse strand, counting down.
TCAGCGCGACCTTGTACTCGTATGTTCCGGCAGGAACGTCGAACACGGCGGAGTAGATGCCCTCGGCGCCCGTCGGCGCAAGCTCGGTCGCCGCGCAGTCGGGTGCCCAGTCCGCACTGCAGCCCAGCTCGGACTGCAGGTCGCCGACGAGGGCGACGGTGCGGTCGGCGGCGACCGCGGGGACAGCCGTCACGCCCAGCGCAGAGAGTCCGGATGCCAGCAGGCCGGCGATGGTGAGCACGGCGAGGCGGCGGGTGGTGCGGGCGTTCGACACAGCGGTCTTCTTCGACACGGATGCTCCAGGGAGGGACGGCGGGCACGGCTGTGCGCCCAGGCGATTCCTGTGAAGCTAGCAGGGGATGCGACTTGATTGCAAGCGCTTCCAGTAATATTCCCGCGATTCCCCGCGCCCCACCTCAGATTCTCTCCCGTCATTCAGCAACCGTTTCCAGAAGCTCCCCTCCCCTCGTTCGTGTAGCGCAAATTGCTCCGATTCCGGGGGAAGTGGAGCAATTTGCGCTACACGAACGATGATCTGGCCTGTGGATAACTTCCGCGCGAGGGCCGCTGCACGTGGAACAGTGAGCACATGAACGGCGACGAGAACCTGGCTGATCGATTCGGAGAGATCTTCTCGGTGCGGGTCGCCCGAGCGCACGGAATCGGCCATGGCCGATTGCGCGGGCACGATCTGCAGGCTCCCTTCCACGGCGTGCGCGCACAGTCCAACGCCGTGGAGCCCGCAGCCGTCGCGATCGCCGGGATCGAGAACCCCTACGAGCGGCAGCGCCGTTTCCGCATCGAACGGGCACGAACCTACGCAGCCAGGCTGCACACGGGGCACTTCTTCAGCCATCAGACTGCCGCGTCGATCTGGGGAGCACCCCTGCCGATCGAGTTCACGGAATCGGGGGCCCTCGCCGAAGGAGATGCGCTGGCGCTGCACGTCAGTGTGCTCGGATACCTGCCCTTCCCTCGCGCATCCGGCATCGTCGGGCATCGCACCTACTCGAGCCTCACCACCGTCACAGAGCACATCGGGCTGCGCGTGGCATCCCCGGCGACCACCTGGGTATCACTGGGCGGGCTCTCGGTTCACGATCTGGTCGCGCTCGGCGACTTCTTCTGCCGCGAATGGCGGGAGGGCTATGGCAGACCGGATGCCGGCCGAGCACCCCTCGCGACCAGAGCAGATCTCGAGGCGGCGCTGGAGGCGGGCCGACGGTATGGAGCAGCTCGACTGCGCGAGGCGCTCTCGCTGATCCGCGAGGACTCGTGGTCGCCGCGCGAGTCGCTCGTGCGCTGCATCCTTCTCGAGGCCCACCTGCCCGAACCAGAGCTCAACGTCGATGTGTTCGACTCCGGCGGCAGGTTCCTCGGCTGCGTCGACATGGCGTACCCGGATCAGCGTGTCGCGGTGGAGTACCTGGGAATGCTGCACGGCGAGCAATGGGCCGCCGATGTCGAGCGGCTCGCAGCGCTGCGAGCCGCCGGGTGGACGGTCGTCGAGATCACCTCACCACTGCTGAAGCGCCCCGAGGAACTGGTCCGGCGAGTCGCCGACGCCCTCGCCCACCCGATCTTCGTGTAGCGCAAATTGCTCGAATCAGAGGCTGACGGGAGCAATTTGCGCTACATGAAGCCAGAGGAGGGGGTCAGAGCCGCTCGAGCACCAGGGCGTTCGCCATTCCGCCGCCCTCGCACATGGTCTGCAGCCCCAGTCGGCCGCCGGTGGCCTCGAGGTGGTCGAGCAGCGTGCCCAGCAGACGGGTGCCCGAGGAGCCGAGCGCATGGCCGAGGGCAATCGCACCGCCACGCGGGTTCAGCTTCGCGGGGTCGGCTCCGAGTTCTGCCGCCCACGCCAACGGCACCGAGGCGAACGCCTCGTTGACCTCATAGGCGTCGAGGTCGTCGATGCCGAGGCCGGCGCGCTCGAGCGCGCGGCGGGTGGCGGGGATGGGACCGGTCAGCATGAAGAAGGGATCATCCCCGATCACGTCGAAGGCACGGAAGCGCGCCCGCGGGGTGAGCCCGAGCTGCTCCGCACGGTCGGCGCTCATCATCAGCGCGGCGGAGGCCCCGTCGGTGAGCGGGGACGAGTTGCCCGGCGTGATGCTCCATTCGAGGTCAGGAAATCGCTCTGCGAGCGCATCGGTGCGGAAGGAGGCGGCAAGACCGGCGAGCTTCTCGACCGTCGTCCCCTCCCGCACGGTCTCGTCGGTTGCGGCATCCGGAGCCTCGGGCACCGCGACGACCGTGCGGTCGAAGAATCCGTCGCGCCAGGCCGCGGCCGCCCGCGCATGCGACTCGGCCGCGAAGGAGTCCAGCGCCTCGCGGCCCAGGCCCCATCGCTGCGCGATGAGCTCGGCACTGACGCCCTGGTTCACGAGTCCGTCCGGGTAGCGAGAGCGCAGTCGCGGCGACATCGGCGAACCACCGGATGCCGAAGAGCCCAGCGGCACCCGGCTCATCGACTCCACCCCGCCGACGATGACGATGTCGTTTTCGCCTGCGGCGATGCCTGCCGCGGCGAAATGGACGGCCTGCTGGCTGGAGCCGCACTGCCGGTCGATCGTGGTGCCCGGGATGCGCTCGTCGAAGCCGGCGGCGAGCACGGCCTGGCGGGCGATGTTCATCGCCTGGTCGCCGACCTGGCTGACGCAGCCCAGCATCACGTCGTCGATCTGCCCGGATTCCAGTCCGCTGCGCTCCAGGATCGCCTGCAGCACCCCCGCCGCGAGGTCCACCGGATGCACCCCCGACAGGGATCCTCCGGGCTTGCCTCGTCCGACCGGGGTGCGGACGACATCGACGATCACGGCTTCGCTGCTCATGCCTCCATCATGCCCGTGCACTCCGCTCCCGTCGCACTTTCCGTCGCTTTCCCTGGTTCGGGGCGACGGTTTTCGCGACGGGAGCGGATTCTGCGGGGGAGGCAGGGGAGGTAGCGGACGGACCGAACCGGGTGGCCGCGCAGGGGGACTGCTAGCTGCGTGCGGCGATGTCGCGGGCGATGGACATCAGCGTGGGATACGACGCACCGCCTCCGACCGCCACGTAGCCGCGATGGTCGTAGGAGTGCACCGGGCGCTCGTGCTGGCCGACCGCCAGGGGGATGTAGCTGCCGCCCGCCTTCTTCACGATCAGCTCGGCGGCACTGATGTCCCAGGGGTTCACGTTGAAGCCGGCAGCGGCATCCGCCCAGCCGGCGGCGACGTGAGCCAGAGTCAGCGCCGCGCTGCCGGGGCGGCGCAGAGCCCGGAACGCCAGCACCAGCTCGGCGAAGTCGGTCAGGGCGACGCCACCGTGCGCGGTGAGCTGTCGGGCGTTCGGATACCCGGTGATCAGCGTGGCCTCCGCCTCGGTGGCCGCGGCCGTCGACAGCAGCGGCTCACCGTTCAGCAGCGCGCCCTCCAGGTCGGCCGAGAACAGATCGTCGGCCATCGGATCCAGAATCGCGGCCGCGACGACCTCGCCGTCCACGGCCGCGGCGACCGATACGCACCAGAACGCGATGCCGTCGACGAAGTTGCTCGTGCCGTCGATCGGATCCACGAACCAGGCCACCGCACCGTCGCCGACCGCACCGCCCTCTTCACCGAGGATCCGCGAGTCGGGCTCCTGCTTGAAGATGTACGCCGAGATGGCCTTCTCAGCGTTCTTGTCGTGCACGGTGACCACATCGCGCGCATCACGCTTGTGATCGATCGACATCTGCCCGCGGAACGCCGCGCGCAGCTGCTCCTGCACGCAGCGCGCAGCGCCTCGGCGATCGCGCGCAGCCGGCGCGACTGCGCCGTCGCCGACTCGCTGCTCATGCCACGCGCTCCAGCGAGGCGACCATCAGGTCGCGCAGGCCCCGCGGGTCGGCGACGATCGCGTCGGCCGTCACGGAGAGCTGATAGGGCAGGTCGTAGGTGCTGCGGGCCTCCATGAGGATGTTGCCTCCGACCCCGGCGCGAACACCGCACAGCACGTCTCGGTCGAAGTTGTCGCCGACGTACCAGCAGGTCGCCGCGGTCTCATCGATGGCCCGCGCACCGAGGTGGATCATCTCGGGGTTGGGCTTGCGCACCCGTACCTCGTCGCTGTAGATCTGCTCCACGAAGCGATCGGTCAGACCGTTGCGGGTGAGATAGTCGCGGTGCACCTGTCCCATCAGCGTGTTGCTGACGATCACGACCGGGATGGATGCCTCGTCCGCCAGATCGAGCACCTCGATGAACCCGTCGCGCGTGGTGCGCTCCTGCTTCATCTCGCCCATCACGCGACACAGCTCCTTGGCGTGCTCGCGCACGTACTCCCGGGCCACCGTCGGCCAGTCCCCCGCCACGAACCCTTCCCAGAACTCCTCGTACTTCAGCTCGGCCGGCGCGAAGGGGCGGGACATCGCATCCTTCCAGCGCGAGTCGGCCTTGGCCCCTTCACGGATGTCGTTCTCGATCACGTCCTCCGTCAGCGCGGGGAGATCGATCCCCGCCTCGGTCAGTCGCGACTGCACGATCTGGGCCAGCTCGGACTGCCAGCCGGTGCGGTTGGCCGTCTCGACGATGACGCCGCCGAAGTCGACCAGCAGACCGCGGGGCCTGATGAGTTTCGTCATTCTTGTTCTTCTCCTCGGTGTGGGTGGTGTGTCAGGGACGCGGCGGCGGGTTGGTCGCGTCGTAGCGCGACGACCAGGTCCGCATCACGTCGGAGAGGGTGGGATAGTCGCCGCCCGCGCCGATCGCGTAGTAGTCGGGTGAGGTGTGGAAGGGCTCGCGGTTCTCGCCGCCGGCAAGGCCCCGGATGCTGCCGCCGGCCTGCTGCAGGATGAATCCTCCTGCGGAGATGTCCCACGAGTTCGTGTAGAAGCCCATCGTGGCATCCGCCCATCCGGCGGCCACGTGCACCAGGTTCAGCGCTCCGCTGCCGAGATTGCGCACGGCCTGGAAGGCGTCGACCAGGCGCGACTGCGCCTGGTACGCGCTCTCGCCGAAGAGCCAGGTGTCCTTCGGGTTCGGGAAGCTCGAGATCAGCGTCGCGTCGATCTCGCGCGCAGCGGCACGGGAGCTCAGCGGGGCGTCGCCCAGCAGGGCTCCGTCGGCGTCGGCACTGAACAGGTTGCCGGTCATCGGGTCGAGGACGACCCCGGCGACGACCGCGTCATCGATGACGGCGGCGATCGACACGCACCAGTAGGCCAGGCCGCGGGCGAAGTTGGAGGTGCCGTCGATCGGGTCGATATGCCACTGCACTCGGCCGGAACCGCTGACGCCGCCCTCCTCGCCCACGATCATCGAGTCTGGGTGCTCATCGAGCAGCACCGCGGTGATGCTGCGCTCGGCCGCCTTGTCGTGCACGGTGACGATGTCGTGCGCGTCCCGCTTGAAGTCGTGCTGCATGGGGGCACGGAACGCCTCGCGCAGCTGGTCCGCCACGCTGAGCGCGGCGCGGACGGCAGTCCGCCTCAGAGCCCGGGATTCGAGAGCCGCATCGGTCATCGCTTATCCGTTCTTGGATTCGGGCGCCGGCGCGCGGAGGATGCTCTCCATCCGCACACCGGCACCGGTGTCAGGAGTGGTTCGCCGTGATCCAGAAGTCGCTCCACTCGGGCAGCGAATCGAAGTCGCTGTCGAGCATGCCGCGCTCGGCGATGTAGACCTCATCCCAGACGTCCAGGATGCCGGAGGGCTCGTCCGCAGCCGGCGGCACGTCGCTGTTGCCCGAGAACTTGCCGTCCTCGACCTGCGGCGCGATTCCCTCGGCGGTCATCGCGTAGTGCAGGAACAGCTTCGCCGCGTTCGGGCTCTTGGTGCCGTTGGCGATCAGACCGAGCTTCGTGTAGCCGATGCCGGAGTACGGGGCGATGCCCGTGCACAGGCCCAGCTTGTAGCCGCTGTCCTCGTTCTCACGGAACTTCGCGGTGCTGAGCAGTCCCATGAACCCCTCAGTCTGCCCCGGTGCGCCGGCGGACTCCGCCGAGTCGCTTCCGCTCTTCACCAGCAGCGGCTTGTTCTTTGCGAGGCGCTTGAGCCATTCGGCCGACGCAGTCTTCTCGTCGCTGGCGAAGCTCTCGCCGAAGTAGTCCTCGTAAGCCTGCTTCATCTTGTCGTCGTGGTTGACCGACATCTCGTTGACCCAGTACAGGATCGCGGACTTCAGCGTTGGGTCCTCCATGACCACATGCGCGGTCCAGTCGTCATCCGTCAGCGCCCAGAGGTTGTCGACCGGGCACCCGTTCGGGTAGAGCTCGGTGTTGTAGCCCCAGACGAGCACGTCGGTGGAGATGACCAGCGGATCCTGGAACTCCGGGTCGATCGAGCCGGCCAGATCGGGCGGCGTCCAGGAGGAGGCGATACCGCGCTCGATGAGCTCGTGCTGCGCTCCCGGCGCGTCGGAGAGGATGAAGACGTCGGTCTGGATATTGCTCGCCGACGCCTCGCGGATGGCGATCTCAGTGGCTTCACCGGCCTTCTGCTTCACACCGGTGGTCTTGATCCCGTACTTGGCCGTGAACGCGTCGGCCATGTCGGTGATCTTGCCGGTGCTGTCGGAGACGACCAGCGGCCCTTCCTCCTTCGCCGCGGCGATCAGCTTGTCGAGCGTGTAGCCATCGTCGCTGATGCCCAGTTCGAGCTCCGCCTGCCCGTCCGGCTTGTTGGCAGGGCCACCTGAAGAGGGCGTGCAGGCCATCAGTCCGAAGGACAGCACCGTCATGGTCGTCAGCGCTGCCGCAGCACGCGCGGAGGGTTTCTGAATGAACTTCATCGTTCTCTTTCCTTCGTCTCGAGCCGGGCGGGTCCCGGCGCTCGTGTTCATCTCGCAGCGGTTGTTCGTCGTGCAGGCGGCACCGCCGGCCGCTCGGTGCCCTACGCCGCGACCAGCCGGCGCTCGGGGTCCAGCCGCGCTCCGTCCTGGTCGAACAGGTTCAGGTTCTCGGACGCGACCCAGAGGTGGCACTCGTCACCGACCGAGAGAGTCGGCGACAGGCTGGTGACCGAGAACATCTTGCCGCCGGCGACGTCCAGCTCGACGATCCAGCTGCCTCCGGTCGGCAGGATGCCGCTCACCTGTGCGCGCGCCTTGAACTCGCCGTCGGGCACACCGTCGGCGGAACTCGCGATCTGGACGGCTTCCGGACGGATGCCGACCGATCCGAGGCCGTGCAGTTCGCCGAACCGCTCGCTGATGTGCTGCATGGCCCACAGCGCCAGGCCGCCACCGTCCTCACGGGCCAGTTCGATGATGTTGATCGGCGGGTTGCCGACGAACTCGGCGACGAACCGGTTGGCCGGCGTCTCGTAGATCTCATCGGGAGTGCCCAGCTGCTGCAGCTCCCCTCGCTCATCACCGCGATCTGCGTCGCCAGCGTCATCGCCTCCCACTGGTCATGGGTGACGAAGACGATCGTGGTGTTGAACTCCTTGTGGATGCGCTTGAGCTCCGCGCGCATCTCCAGCCGCAGCCGCGCGTCGAGGTTGGACAACGGCTCGTCCAGCAGAAGCACGTCAGGGTTGACCGCCAGCATCCGTGCCAGCGCGACGCGCTGCTGCTGCCCGCCGGAAAGCTCCGACGGGTAGCGCTTGCGGTACTTCGAGATGCCGAGCTTGTCCATCACGTCGGCGGTGCGCTTCTCGCGCTCGGCGCGCGGCACCTTGCGCAGTCGCAGGCCGAAGTCGACGTTGTTCTCGATGGACAGGTGCGGCCACAGCGCGTAGCTCTGGAACACCAGCCCCAGCTCGCGCTTCTCCGGCGGCACGTAGATGCTGTCGGGCACCGAGTCGACGACGCGGTCGCCGATGCGGATGCTGCCGCCGGTGGGATGCTCCAGACCGCTGATCATGCGCAGCGTCGTGGTCTTCCCGCAGCCCGAAGGTCCGAGCAGGCACATGAACTCGCCGTCTCTGATCTCCAGGTCGAGGCTCGCGACCGCGTTGGCAGCTCCTCCGCCGTAGTTCTTCTGCACGCCTTCAAGAGTGATGTTCGGCATTTCAGCCACCCAGCCCTTCTGCCAAGTTGCTCTTCGTGAGTTTCTGTCCGAGGAGGGTTCCGAAGAAGGCGATCGCCGCCACCATCAGAACCACCGCGTTCGCCGCCTGCTGATATCCGTAGTCGACGAGCTGCAGCGAGTATGTCGTCAGGACGTTGGTGCCGGGGACGGCGAGGATGACCACCAGGCTCAGCCCCTTCACCCCCGAGATGAACGGGAGCAGCACGCCGGTGGCGAGCGACCCCTTCTGGATCGGGATGACGATGCGGATCATCCGCTTCCACCAGCCGGCGCCGGAGACCTGTGCGGCCTCCTCCGGCTCCTTGCCCAGCTGCATCATCGCCGAGATACCGGCTCGGGATGCGTACGGCATCTGCTCTGCGATGAACGCGAGCACCAGGATGGCCGCGGTTCCGTACAGCGCCGGGATCGGTCCTCGTGCCACGGCGAACAGCGACAGGTAGGAGACCGCGAACGCGATGCCGGGGACCAGGTAGGGGAAGAAGGTGATCTGCCGCAGTGCACCGCCGACGAACTTGACCGGCGTTCGCACCACGATGTAGCCCACGAGCAGCCCCAGCACGCCCGAGGTGGTGGCGGCCAGGCCGACGATCCACAGCGTGTTCCAGGCGGCGGCCCAGAACTCCGGGGTGAGCAGGATGCCCTGTGGCAGCGCGACGGTCTTCAGATCGTGCCCGATCCAGAAGTCCAGCGTGAAGTTGTCGGCCGAGAAGACACCGGGCAGGCGCATGATTGTCGACAGGAACAGCGTCAGCAGCGGAACGGCCACGCTGATGAGGAAGACCACGCCGGCGGCCGAGGTCGCCAGGCCGCGCCAGCGGCCCAGATCCGAGAGCCGGTTCATCGATCCCTTCGATCCGACGGTGACGAACCGCTTGCCCTCCTTCACCAATCGCGCGTCGACGAGCAGCGAGATGACGCCGATGAGGATGATGGCGCCGGCGAGCACGGCTGCGACTCCCGTCTGCCGCGACGAGATGTTGCGGTACAGCGAGGTGGAGAGCAGCTCGAACTGCACCGGCATGCCCAGCACGTAGGGGACACCGAACTCGCCGAGGCACTTGGCGAAGATCAGGATGATGGCCGAGACCAGCGAGGGGCGCATCAGCGGCAGGATCACGCGCATGGTGACCGTGAAGCGCCTGGCGCCGAGAATGCGCGCGGAGTCCTCGAGCTGCGAGTCGAAGCGACGCAGCGCGTTGCCGAACAGCAGGATGACGAACGGCGTGTAGTGCAGCGCCAGCACGATCATGATCGGCATCCGGCCGTACGACAGCCAGTCGGGGGCTCGAACCCGATCGTCTCCAGCCATCCCGCCTGTCCACCGATCTTGCGGTTCTTGAACAGGCTCGTCCAGGCCAGGGCGAAGGTCCAGGCGGGGAGCATGTAGGGGACGATCAGCGCGGTGGCGAACCACTTGCGACCCCACATGTTCGTGCGGCTGAGCAGCCAGGCCATCGAGCCGCCGACGAGCACGGCGACCACGATGGCCCCCAGCGCGATGGTCAGCGTGTTCGCCAGCGGGCGCCAGAAGATGGTGGCCGACAGCGGCGAGGCGAAGACGCGCTGGAAGTAGTAGGAGGTGAGTTCGCCGAAGTTCTGTCCGGCTCGTGCTTCGTCGCCGTACTGCACCATCACCGCATCGCCGAGCATGCTGACGATCGGAACGAGGATGAGGTAGGCGAACAGCGCGAGCGCGAGGATGCCGACGATCGTGGTGGGCTCGCGCAGTGCGACCTTCAGGCGGTACATCGCTCCTCCGCGCAACCTGGTCTTCGAGGGCGAGGGCTGGAGCTCGGGCGTGGTGAGCCCGGGACTCGCCCCCGTACGCGGCGCATCGAGAAGTGTCTTGCTCATCGCTTCACGACTCGCCTTCGCGTGTGAGTGGGTTCCATCGCACATCCTTATGCTCGGGAAGCGGGGTATCCCGCCGACGTATTCCTGACCGGTTCTCCGTTATGTCCTGACAATAACACAACCATCGCCGGATGTGTCCAGCAAGATCGGAATTCGCCCCTCCGAACCACTGCCGCAGACCCGCTCTCCCTTGAGTTTTCCGGGGAGATCGAGATAGTATGTGTAAATGTCTTTACATTCGATCTTGGGTGAGATCCTGCCCCTGAGTGCTCCGGGTGAGCTCGAGGTCGCCTTCCGCGTCCTGTTCAGCCTGGTGCTGGGAGCCTGCGTCGGCCTGGAACGTCAGTGGAGGGCCGGCCTCGCGGGTCTGCGCACCAATGCCCTGGTCTCCATCGGCGCCGCACTGTTCGTCGTGATGGGCGCTTACGGCTTCACCCCCGACGGCAGCGCCGACCCCACCCGCGTGGCCGCACAGGTCGTCTCCGGCATCGGCTTTCTCGGTGCGGGCGTGATGATCCGCGAAGGACTGAACATCCGCGGCCTCAACACCGCGGCGACGCTGTGGTGCTCCGCAGCGATCGGATGCCTGGCAGGCAACGGCATGTACCTCATCGCGACCCTCGGCACGGCTCTGATCGTGGTCGCCAACATCTTCCTCCGGCCGCTCGGACGGGTGGTGAACCGCCGCAGCGGACGATCGATCCCCTCGGCGACGAAGCCGGAGCTCGATCCGTCGAAGTTCGCGTTCGAGGTGATGACCAACGACAAGGCCGAGCCGCGCGTGCGTGCGCTGCTGCTGCAGACGCTGAGCCGCCCCGAGTACCACCTCACGTCCGTGACCACCTCGCACACCAAGCAGGGCCATGTCGCCCTGCTCGCGGAGCTGAAGTCGACCAAGCTGGATCCCGAGCCGCTGGAACGGGCCGTCAGCAGGCTCACGCTCGATCCGAAGGTGACCTCGGCACGCTGGTGGCCCGACGACAGCGATGAGCAGGACGACGAAGACGAGTTCTGACCGAAGAGGGCATCGCCCCCAGCTCGCCGAGTGGCAGGATCTGTGGACGCTCGGCAGCCACTGAGAAACGACAAGCCGCAGACGAGAGCGGCGGCATCCGAGATGGACGCCGCCGCTCTTCGCATCCGTCCGGCTCCATACGTCGCCGACGGATCAACGCCTCAGTCGGCGGGGCTGACGCGCACGGTGCGACGCTCACTCGCCGAGCGCTGCGCGGCATCGGCGAGCACCAGCGCCGCCCGGCCGTCCTCGAAGCTGGGCGAGCGGGACGGCTCGCCCCGCACGAGCTTGACGAACTCGTGCAGCTCATCGACGTACGCCTGGGCGTAGCGCTCCAGGAAGAAGTCCTGATATGGCGGCTTCGCCTCGACGGCCTCGGCGGTCGAGAGGCTGACCAGGCTCGTGGGCGCGTTCGCCACCGACAGCATCCCGGCCGAACCGAACGCCTCGAGACGCTGATCGTAACCGACGGCACTGTGCCGGGAGTTGATGATCGTCGCGATCGCCCCGGACTCCGCACGCAGCGTGACCACCGCAGAGTCGAAATCTCCGTGCTCACGAGCTCCGTCGTCGAACACCGCGGTGCCGGTGGCCGACACCTCGACGATGTCGGGCAGAAAGAAGCGCGCCATGTCGAAATCATGGATGGTCATATCGCGGAAGATCCCGCCCGAGACGGCGATGTACGCCGCCGGCGGTGCGGCCGGGTCGCGGCTGATGATCGTCAGCTGCTCCAGAGGGCCGATCTGTCCGGCAGCCACCCGCGCGCGCACGCCGGCGAACCCGGGGTCGAACCGGCGATTGAACCCGAGCGCCACCGGCACACCCGAGGAGCGGACGGCGTCGCGCAGGGCATCCACTCGTGCAATGTCGAGGTCGATCGGCTTCTCGCAGAGCACGGGGAGCCCGAGCTCGATCGACCGGGAGATCAGATCCACGTGCGTCGGGGTGGGGGAGGCCACCAGTACGGCGTCGATCCCGCCCGAGCCGAGCAGCTCTTCCGGATCGGCCGTGACGGTGCCTCCGAATCGGTCGGCGACCTGCCTGGCACCGTCGACGAAGGGGTCGGCGACCCACGCCAGGGTCGCCTCGTCGCTGCGCGCGATATTTGCGGCGTGCACCTGGCCGATGCGTCCCGTTCCGATGAGTCCGAAGCGAAGGGTCATGCGGGTTCCAGCTTTCTCGTCAGATTCTCATAGCCAGCGCCGCAGCGCATCGCGATTGACGCGCTGATCGGCAGTGCGCTCGCGCAGGAAGGCATCGATCGCCACATCCGGACCGTTGAGCACATCCTGCTCCACGACCACCCAGCCCTCGAAGCCGGCGGCTGCGAACGGCGCCATGACAGCGTCGATGTCGACGTCCCCACGGCCGAAGGCCACGAACGCGCCGCCCGACCACACCTCGGCCATGCCGCCGCCGGCGGCGAGGATCTCGGTGACGCGAGTACGGTCGACGTCCTTCAGATGCAGATGATTGATGCGCGTGCCCCAGCGGCGGACCGCCTCGACGGGGTCGCCATCGGCGAGCACCAGATGGCCGACATCGAAGGTCAGCCCGACATCGCTGTGGGCCAGGAAGGCGTCGATCTCGTCGGGGGACTCCACGAACGTTCCGGCGTGATGGTGGAAGGTGGGCTCGAATCCGGCAGCGCGCACGATGGCGGCAGCGCGCTCGACGTTGCGGTGCAGGCGATCCGCTACAGCTCCGGTGAGTGGATCGGCGGCTGCGCCGCGGCCCGGTGCCGCCGCGCGTGCCGCGGAGCCGCTGTCGGCCAGCGTGGGCAGCGGCAGTCTCGCAGGACCCGCCTCGGCGGCATCGGCGAAGACCCGCAGGGCGTCGTGCAGTTCGGGGAGGGATGCCGTGAAGGCGTCGTCGTCGCTGAACGGCAGCTGCACCCAGCCGCCGGCGAGCTCGAGCTCGAACCGCGCCAGCCGCGCCCGCAGCTCGGGCCCCCGTCCCAGGAATCCGATCGGACCGAGGTCGATGCCCCGGTAGCCCGTCGTCTGGAGCGCTTCGCACATGGCGTCCGGCGACACCGTCTCGGCGCCCTCGGGCGTCAGTTCGAAGACACCGAAGCTCACCGGCGCACCGGCGACCGTGCCGTTCACGGACGGGCGCCTTCGCTCGTGCCCGACGTCGTGGCGCCGGTCGTTCCGAGCAGCGGTCGCTGGGCGGCGACCTGGTTCTCGTACTCGGCTCGCGACTGCTGCGTCGACTCCAGCTGCGAGACCTCTGCCACAGGGACGTCCCACCATCCCTCGCCATCGGGGGCGTAGCGCAGCGGATCGCTGTTGATGTGGATGAAGGTCGACCGCTCCGAGGCCTTGGCCCGTGCGATCGCCTCGCCCAGGTCGGCGATGGCACTCGGGGTCGGTGCGATCTCGATGACGTCGAGACCGTAGCTGCGGGCGTTCATCGCGAGGTCGACGGGGAGCACCTGGTCGCCCTGGAAGTCGGCGGTCCGGTCGTCGTACATGCGGTACTTCGTTCCGAAGCGACCGGATCCGACCGTCTCGGAGAGATGCCCGATCGAGGCGAAGCCGTGGTTCTGCACGAGGATGACGATGATCTTGATCCCCTCGGCGACGGCGGTGACCAGCTCGGTGCTGAGCATGAGGTACGACCCGTCGCCGACCATCACGATCACGTCGCGGTCGTCGCCGTCGGCCAGCAGGCCGCGCTTGGCACCGAGCCCGCCCGCGATCTCGTACCCCATGCACGAGAACGCGTACTCGACGTGGTAGCCGAGCGGATCGCGCACCCGCCAGAGCTTGTGCAGATCGCCCGGCAGGGATCCCGCCGCCTGCACGATGACGTCCTCGGGTGCAGAGGCTGCCTGCACGGCGCCGATGATCTCGGCCTGCCCGGGCAGGGCGAGCCCGGAGGGCGCGAACGCCTCGTCGACGACGGCATCCCAGCCAGCCTTCTCCCGGGCGATCGCCTGGGAGTGCTCGGCATCCACCTGCCAGTCGGCGAGCGCCGCGCGCAGCGCGATGAGGGTCTCGCGGGCATCGGCGATCACCGGCAGCTGCGTGCCGTGCTTGTACGCGTCGAACGAGGCGATGTTGACGTTGACGAACACGGCATCCGGATGCTGGAAAGCGGTGCGTGATCCGGTCGTGAAATCGCTGTACCTGGTTCCCACGCCGATGATCACGTCGGCCTCCGCCGCCAGCCGGTTCGCCGCCGTGCTTCCGGTGGCGCCGATGCCGCCCACGTACTGCGGGTGATCCCAGTTCAGGGCGCCTCCGCCGGCCTGGGAGGTGGCGACGGGGATGCCGGTGGCCTCGGCGAGCTCGCGCAGCCTGTCTTCAGCGCCGGAGTACAGCACGCCGCCGCCGGCCACGATGAGCGGGCGTCGGGCGGCTCGGACGGCCTCGACGGCGCGCGACAGCGGGCCGGACTCGGGCTGCGGACGGCGCAGATGCCACTCGCGGTCCTGCAGGAACTCGAGGGGGACGTCCAGCGCCTCGGCCTGCACGTCCTCGGGCAGCGCGATCGTGACCGCGCCCGTCTCGGCGGGGTCGGTCAGCACGCGCATCGCGCCCAGCGCGATGGAGTACAGCTGCTCAGGGCGCTGCACGCGGTCGAAGAACCGCGACACCGGCCGGAAGGCATCGGTGACCTGCAGACCCGGATCGTGCGGGTGCTCCAGCTGCTGCAGCACAGGATCGGAGGTCCGCGTCGCAAAGGTGTCGCTGGGCAGCAGCAGTGCGGGAAGCCGGTTGGAGGTGGCGAGCGCGGCACCGGTGATCATGTTGGCGGCGCCGGGGCCGACCGAGGCGACGCAGGCGAACGTGCCGCGGCGGCGGTGCATGCGCGAGTAGCCCACCGCCTGGTGCACCATGGCCTGCTCGTTGCGCGCCTGACGGTACGGCATCAGCACGGGATCTTCAGCGTGCAGCTGTGCCAGCGCCTGCCCCACCCCGGCCACGTTGCCGTGACCGAAGATGCCGAGGGCGCCGGCGATCGTGCGCTCGCGATGCTCCCCGTCGACGGTCCACTGATGCGCCAGGAACTCGATGAGGGCCTGCCCCACCGTCATCCGTCTCGTCGCGGTCATCGCTGTCGTTCTCCTTCGTCCTCGTAGGGGAGCCTGCGGTCCACATCCTGATCCTTCCAGGCCTCGCGCACCCACGCGTGCGCGGGATCATCGCTGATGCGCCAGAGGCGCTCCGGATCGGGGCCGGCCATCACGTTGAGGTAGTAGAGGTCGTATCCAGGGGCGGCGACGGCAGGGCCGTGATAGCCGAACGGCACGAGCGCGATGTCGCCGGTGCGCACCATCGCATTGATATCGATCTCGCCCGCCGGCGACGAGTACGTCGAGAACATGCCGAACGCGGCATCCGCGGCATCCGTCCCGCCGGATCCGGCAGCATCTGCTCCGCGGGTGCGCGCGGCCTCGAAGTAGTAGATCTCCTCGAGCCGCGACTCGTGCCCCGGAACGCTCTGGTCATGCTTGTGCGGCGGGTAGGAGGACCAGTTCCCCGCCGGGGTGATGACCTCGCAGACGATGAGCTCGGCGGCGTCCAGCGCCTCGGGCGTGCCGAAGTTGTGCACCTGGCGACTGGAGGTGCCGGCTCCGCGCAGCTCGACCGGGGTCTCGGTCGGCTGCACGTGCCGCCACGGGCGCACCTGCTCTGTGGGCGCCTCCGCCACCGCGACGCGTCCGGCTCCGCTCAGCTGCGCCGCCGCTCCGCTGGGCAGATACAGCACATCGGTCGGGCCGTGGAACACCGAGCGGCGACCGCGCAGCGTCGTGGTGCCCGCACCTGGATGGTTGCGGTGCGCGACGGTGAACGACCCGCTCAGCGGCACCACGATCCGCTCCACGCCGGGCTCGCTGAGCTCGAGCACGTCGTGGTCGCCGATCTCGGCGATGCGGATGCCGGTGTGCCGCCACCCGGGCTGCGCGCCGTCGACGACGCTCTCCCAGCCGTCGCGGGAGAGGTCGCCTCTGCGGTGGAACCAGCGCTGGTCACTCATGCTCGTGCGTTCACTGGTTCTGCGGGAATCCGAGGTCGAGGCCACCGTGCTCGGCGCCGCCGCGACGCGCCGGATCGGTCCAGCGCGAGGTCACCGCCTTCTCCCGGGTGAAGAACTCGAAGCCGTGCGGGCCGTAGGCCTTCGCATCGCCGAACAGCGACTGCTTCCACCCTCCGAAGGAGTGGTAGGCGACGGGAACGGGGATCGGCACATTGATGCCGATCATGCCGACCTGAACCTCGTGCTGGAAGCGGCGCGCCGCACCGCCGTCGTTCGTGAAGATCGAGGTGCCGTTGCCGAACCGGCCCGAGTTGATCAGCTCGACGCCCTCCTGGAAGCTGCCGATGCGGATCACCTGCAGCACCGGCCCGAAGATCTCCTCGGTGTACGCCTGCGAATGCAGCGGCAGCTCGTCGATCAGCGTGGGGCCGAAGAAGAAGCCGCTCTCGCAGCCCTCGACCTGGTATCCGCGGCCGTCGACCACGATGCGCGCGCCATCGGCCTCCGCGACGTCGATGTACGAGGCGACCTTGTCACGGTGCTCCCGGGTGATCAGCGGGCCCATGTCGGGTTCGACACCATCGGCCCCCGCACCGGCGCCGACCTTCAGCCGTCCGATCCGCTCGGAGATCTTCTCGATCAGCTCGTCGGCCACCGGTTCCACGGCCAGCACCACGGAGATCGCCATGCAGCGCTCACCGGCCGCGCCGTATCCGGCATTGACGGCCTGATCCGCGACGAGGTCGAGATCGGCATCCGGGAGCACGAGCATGTGGTTCTTCGCGCCGCCGAGCGCCTGAACCCGCTTGCCGTTGCGCGAGGCCTCCTCGTAGATGTATTGGGCGATCGGCGTGGATCCGACGAACGAGATCGCCTGCACCCGCGGGTCGGTCAGCAGCCCGTCGACGGCGAGCTTGTCGCCCTGCAGCACGGTGAACACACCGGCCGGGAGTCCGGCCTCGGCCCACAGCCGCGCCATCCACAGCGCTGCGGAAGGGTCCTTCTCGCTCGGCTTGAGGATCACCGCGTTGCCGGCGGCGATCGCCACGGGGAAGAACCACATCGGCACCATCGCCGGGAAGTTGAACGGGCTGATGATGCCCACCACACCCAGCGCCTGCTTGATCGAGTACACATCGATACCCGTCGAGGCGTTCTCGCTGAACTCCCCTTCGTCAGATGAGGGAATCCGCAGGCGAGTTCGACGACCTCCTGGCCGCGCAGGATCTCACCCATCGCATCGGAGAGCACCTTGCCGTGCTCGGCGGTGATGATGGCGGCGAGTTCGTCGCGGCGTGCGTTCAGCAGCTCGCGGAAGGCGAACAGCACGGTCTGCCGCTTCGCGATCGAATAGCCCGACCACTCCTCGAATCCGCGCTGCGCGGTGCGGATGGCCAGGTCGATGACCGACTCGTCGGCGAGCGCGAGGTGGCTGGTGACCTCGCCGGTCGCCGGGTTGAAGACGGGGGCCGTCCTGGCGCCCTCCGGCACCTGCTCCGCCCCCTCGATCCAGTGTCCGGTCGTGCGGATCGCGGTGTCTGTGATCGTCATGCTCTCTCCTTCAGTGTGTGCTCGCCGACGTGCTCGGCGGGGGTGTCGGCGGCGGGTGAGTCAGCTGCGGATGCGGCGCCGGATCCGGCAGCGGATGCCGGATGGACCATGCGCGCCGCCACGTCGACGGCTCCCCAGACATCGCCGTCCGGTGGGAACAGCAGGGTCCGGCCCACGGTGAGTCCGCGGACGCCGGGCAGGGCGAGAGCGGCCTCCCATGCGGCGAACCGCTCGTCGGGGTCGCCATCGGAGTCGCCGCCCAGAAGGAGCGCGGGAAGAGTGGTCGAGGCCATCACCCGGTCCATCTCCTTGACGACGGGGATCTTCAGCCAGGTGAAGGCGCTGTCGGATCCCAGCGCCGAGGCGATCGAGATGGAGCGGATCACCGCATCCGGGGTCAGGTCGTTGACGACGCGTCCCCGCTGCCGCCGACTGATGAACGGCTCGAGCATGATCGGCATCCGGGCGGCGGCTGCGGCGGTGACGGCGCCTGCGATCGCGGCCAGGGTGCGGACGGTGGCCGGGTCGTCGAGATCGATGCGCACCAGCGCCTTGGCGAAGTCGATGCCGCGTTCGACCATCGTCGGAACCTCGTAGGCAGTTCCGCGATCGTCCATCTCGAAACAGGAGCCCTGCAGCCCGCCCCTGTTCATCGAGCCGACGACGATCTTGTCGTTCAGCAGGCCGAGCACCGCGAGGTCGTCGATGATGTCCGGTGTGCCGAGCACGCCGTCGACGCCGGGGTGGCTCAGCGCCACGGCCAGTCGCTCCAGCAGCCCGTAGCGGTCGGCCATCGCGGTCTTGTCCTGCCCCACAGACAGCGATCCGCGGGCGGGGTGGTCGGCCGCGACGAAGAACAGCCGCCGGTCGCCGCGCAGCACCGGCCGGCGCCGGCGCGACTCCAGCGCAGCGGAGACGAGCTCCGGCTGCGCGGCTCTGACCTCGCGCAGCCGTGCGAATTCCCGGGGGCGATCACTGACATCTCATACTCCCTGCAGCAATGCGTTGACTTCCACGGCGTCGGGCATCGCCGTCGAGCACTCTCGACGCGAGGCGACGAGCGCTCCAGCGGCGTTGGCGAAGGCCACCGTGCGCTCCAGGCTCCAGCCCTCGAGGAGACCGTGGCAGAGGGCTCCTCCGAAGGCGTCACCGGCGCCGAGCCCGTTGACGACGTCGACACGGCAGACCGGCACTTCCACGGTCTCCTCCCGCGTCCTGGCGAGCACGCCCTTCGGACCCTGCTTGACGATCGCCAGTTCGACGCCGCGCTCCAGCAGAGCGTCGGCGGCACGCACCGGTTCGTGTTCGCCGACCGCGACACGACATTCCTCCTGGTTGCCCACCGCGACGGTGACCTGCCCCAGCACGCGGTCGATCTGCGCGGTGGCGTCAGCGGGGCGCTCCCAGAACATCGGCCGGTAGTCCAGGTCGAGGATGGTGTGCCTGGTGCGATCGCGGGCATCGATCGCTCGATGATGAGCCGAGCGGCTGGGCTCCTCGCTGAGGCCGGTCGTGGTGACCCAGAGGATCTGCGCGTCGCGCACGGCCGCGAGGTCGATCTGCGCGCTGTCGACGTTCATGTCCGGCGCCTTCGGCTCGCGGTAGAAGTACAGCGGGAAATCGTCGGGCGGATAGATCTCGCAGAAGGTGATCGGCGTCTTCAGTCGCGGATCGGTCGCCACCAGCCGATCGCCCACCCCGAGGCGCCGCAGCTCGGCGCGCAGGTACCGGCCGAAGGGATCGTCGCCGACCCTCGACACGAGCTCGACGTCATGCCCATAGCGGGCGGTCGCGACGGCGACGTTGCCCGCAGTTCCGCCGAGGTACTTGCCGAAGGTGTCCACCTGCTCGAGGCCGACACCGCTCTGGAGCGGATACAGATCCACGCCGAGCCGTCCCATCACGAGGACCTCAGGACTGCCACCCATCATCACGCTCCGTTGCTCTGCCTGTCTTTGTCCTAACAATATCACATACGGTCATCTCCTCGGCAAGTGCCGATCGGGGAATTCGTCAGCGGATGGCCGGTTCTCGTCGTCACGGTAGTAACGTTGTCATGACAATGTGGTGGATCGCGAAGTCGTCCGCCAACGGAGGGAAGCCGCATGGCGAATGATGAGCCGGTCTGGCCCGACGAGCTGTTCCACGATCTGGATCGCGCCGGC
Source organism: Microbacterium suwonense (assembly GCF_030296555.1). Classification (NCBI taxonomy): domain Bacteria; kingdom Bacillati; phylum Actinomycetota; class Actinomycetes; order Micrococcales; family Microbacteriaceae; genus Microbacterium; species Microbacterium suwonense. The sequence continues at coordinate 2,848,457 of NZ_AP027728.1, read as the reverse complement.
CCCGTGCCGCTGTACTTCCAGGTGTCCCGCCGTCTCGAAGCGGCCATTCAATCCGGGCAGATCCCCTCGGGCGCCAGACTCGAGAACGAGATCGAGATCGGCCGGCGCCTCGGACTGTCGCGCCCGACCATCCGCCGCGCCATCCAGGAGGTCGTCGACAAGGGCCTGCTCGTACGCCGCCGCGGGATCGGAACCCAGGTCGTGCAGGGACAGGTCACCCGCCAGGTGGAGCTCACCAGCCTGTACGAAGACCTCAGAAGCACACAGCACGATCCTGCCACGCAGGTGCTGACCCACGATGTGCGCCCCGCCACCGACGACGTCGCCGAGCATCTGGGCATTCCCGTCGGCTCTCCCGTGCTCTACATGAGGCGCCTGCGGAGCACCGACGGCATCCCGGTGGCAGTGATGGAGAACTATCTGCCCGAGGGTCTCACCGACATCTCCCGTGCGCAGCTGGAGGAGCAGGGCCTCTATCAGATCCTGCGCAGCCGCGGAGTCACCATCCGCGTCGCCAAGCAGCGGATCGGGGCGCGCAGCGAGCACGGTGACGAGGCGGAGCTGCTGGATGTCGACCGTGGAAGCCCACTGCTGACCATGCAGCGGACGGCGTACGACGCGGCAGGGAGTGCGGTCGAGTTCGGCACGCACTGCTACCGCCCCGACATGTACAGCTTCGAGACGACGCTCGTGGCCAAGTAGCGTACGCAGCGATGTGGCGGGGTGGAGATCCACCCCGCCACATCGCACAGCTGTGACCGCCCGCTACCGCTTATCGGCCAGGCAGCTGGACAGCTCCTCCGCCGAGTAGAAGAAGCTTCCGTCGCTGATCGGCGTGCACTCCCCGCCGAAGGCGGTCTCCTGCTCGTTGTACA